>CANRLK010000005.1 GCA_947631465.1 uncultured Clostridia bacterium | reverse complement strand
CCCGTGCACTGGTCGTCGAACGCGTCCTCGGACATTTTGTCGAGTTTTTCCAAAAACTCCTCTTCCGAATACTTTTCCCCGAGGGCTTCCTTGATGGTCTTGGGAAGATTCAGCGCGGCTTTGAGCTCCCCTACTTTCTTGATAAGCGCGGAGGTGAGCTCTTCGTCGTTTTTGCCTTTGAGCCCCAAGACGCGGGCGATCTCGGCATATCTTGCGCGCGCCATGGGATAGGCATACTGCGGGAACGTGCCCATCTTTTTGGGCTGTTCGCTGCTGTTAAAGCGGATGACCTCTTCAAGGAGCAGCGCGTTTGCGACCCCGTGCGCCAAGTGGAAGTACGAGCCGAGCTTATGCGCCATCGAGTGGCACACGCCGAGAAAGGCATTGGCAAACGCCATGCCCGCCATCGTCGCGGCATTTGCGACCTTTTCGCGCGCCTCAACATCTTTTCCCCCCAGCTCATAGGCGCGGGGCAGGTATTCGAAGAGAATCTTCAACGCCTCTTTTGCAAGCGCGTTCGTAAAGTCGGTCGC
Organism: uncultured Clostridia bacterium; assembly: GCA_947631465.1. Classification (GTDB taxonomy): domain Bacteria; phylum Bacillota; class Clostridia; order Christensenellales; family Borkfalkiaceae; genus Gallimonas. The sequence continues at coordinate 59,112 of CANRLK010000005.1, read as the reverse complement.
CATGAGCGAGACCGCCGCTTCCAAGGCGTGGCTCACCGCGTCGATGCCCGCCGCAGCCGTCAAAGACCTCGGGATGTTCATCATGAGGTCGACGTCGACGATCGCAATATCGGGCAGAAGTTCGTAGTCGGCGAGCGGGTATTTCGCGCCCGTGCGCTCGTCGGTGATGACGGCAAACGGGGTGACTTCCGAGCCCGTACCCGCGGTCGTGGGGATCGCGACAAAGAGCGCCTTTTCGCCCATCTTCGGGAAGGAATACACCCGCTTTCTGATATCCATGAACCGCATCGCCATGTCCTCAAAGCTCGTTTCGGGGTGTTCGTAGAGCACCCACATGATCTTGGCGGCGTCCATCGGCGAGCCGCCGCCGACCGCGATGATGACGTCGGGGGAGAACTCGCTCATGCGCTTGACCCCTTCGCGCGCGGTTTCAAGGGTGGGGTCGGACTGCACTTTGAAAAACGTCGCATGTTCGATGCCCTCTTCGTCCAACACCTTTTCGACCTCTTTCGTGTACCCGTTTTCGAAGAGAAATTGGTCGGTGACGATAAAGGCGCGCTTTCTGTGATATACGTTTTTTCCGAGCTCTTTGAGTGCGGGCGCGAGCGAACCGCGTTTGAAGTAAATTTTTTCGGGAGCTTTGAACCAAAGCATGTTTTCTCTCCTCTCTGCGACCGTTTTGATGTTCAAAAGATGTTTGACTCCGACGTTTTCGGAGACCGAGTTGCCGCCCCAGCTTCCGCAGCCGAGGGTGAGCGACGGCGGGAAGCGGAAGTTGTACAGATCTCCGATCCCCCCGTGCGAAGAGGGGGTATTGACGAGGATACGGCAGGCGCGCATTTTTTCGCGGAAGCGGTCGATCTTGTCCCGCGCCTGCTCCGCCGCAAAGAGCGAGGCGGTGTGTCCCAAGCCACCGTCTTTGACGAGCCTGTCCGCCTTGGACAGCGCGTCCTCGAAGTCCTCCGCCTTGTACATCGCAAGGAGCGGCGAGAGTTTCTCGTGCGCGAAGGGCTCTGAAAGCTCGACCGACTCGACCTCGCCCACGAGCACCTTGGGACTCTGCGGCGGGGAAATGCCCGCCATTTCGGCGATCCTGCCCGCCGTCTGCCCCACGATCGCGGAGCTGATCGAGCCGTTCACCATCATGATCTTTCTTACCTTTTGCAGTTCTTCCTCGTTCAAAAAGTACGCGCCGCGGTAGATCATTTCGCGCTTAAAATCCTCATAGACGCTTTTCAAAACGATGACGGACTGTTCGGACGCGCAAATCATGCCGTTGTCGAAGGTCTTGGAGTGAAGAATGGACGAAGCGGCGAGTTTGAGGTCGGCGGAATCGTCAATCACGGCGGGGACGTTGCCCGCGCCTACGCCGAGGGCGGGTTTGCCCGAAGAGTAAGCGGCTTGCACCATCCCGGGACCTCCCGTTGCCAAGATCATATCCGCCTCGCGCATGATCATTCCCGAGAGCGGGACGGTGGGAAGGTCGATCCAGCCGATGATGTCCTCGGGCGCGCCCGCCTTGACGGCGGCTTCAAGGACGATCTTTGCCGCTTCGATCGTGCATTTTTTGGCGCGGGGATGGGGCGAGATGATGAGCCCGTTCCGCGTTTTCAGGCACAAAAGGCATTTGAAGATCGCAGTTGACGTCGGATTGGTCGTCGGGATGACGGCGGCGAGCACGCCGATCGGCTCTGCCGTCCGCGTATAGCCGAACCCCTCGTCCCGTTCGATCACGCCGCAGGTCTTGGTATCTTTATAGGCGTTGTAGATATATTCCGAAGCGTAATGGTTTTTGATGACCTTGTCCTCGACAACCCCCATGCCCGTCTCCTCGACGGCGAGCTTGGCAAGCGGGATGCGCGCCCTGTTTGCGGCGAGCGCGGCGCGGTAAAAGATCTCGTCCACCTGCTCCTGAGAATAGGTCGCAAACTTCTCCTGCGCCGCGCGCACGCGTGCAAGAAGCGTTTGCAGCGTCTCCTCGTCGGATACGATAAAATCTTTCATTTTCACCTCTGTCCCGCCTTAAAATCCAAGGCGGGATCTTCCCTATTTTTGTCTTTTCTCCATCATACCATTCTATTTCCCTTTTGTCAATCCAAGACTTCCCAAATTTTCTTGAATTTGTCACCCATTTTACAAACCTTTCCTTGACTTTCCCGCTTATGGGCGGTAAAATAAGAATGAGGGATGATATGCTCGAACTCAAACACCTTTCAAAAACCTATCGCTCCAAGGACGGAGAGGAGATCCGCGCGCTCAAAGACGTGACGCTCAGTTTTCAAGACGCTGGGCTCGTCTTTTTTGTCGGAAAAAGCGGGAGCGGAAAGAGCACCCTCTTAAATGTCGTGGGCGGGCTCGACGAGGCGACGAGCGGCGAATTTATCGTCATGGGCAGGTCGAGCGCGAACTTCTCCCCCGCCGACTTCGACAGCTATCGCAATACCTTTGTCGGCTTTGTCTTTCAGGAATACAACGTCTTGAACGAATTTAACGTCGAGGAGAACGTCTCGCTCGCGCTTGAACTGCAAGGCAGCGGCGGCGACCCCGAAAAGGTCCGACAAATTCTCGACGAAGTGGGGCTTTCGGACGTTGCGGGGCGCAAGCCGAACACCCTCTCGGGCGGGCAAAAACAGCGGGTCGCGATCGCGCGCGCGCTCGTCAAAGACCCGCAGATCATCATGGCGGACGAGCCGACGGGCGCGCTCGATTCCGCCACGGGAAAACAGGTCTTTGAGACCCTCAAAGCCCTTTCCAAGAGCCGCCTCGTGCTTGCCGTCTCTCATGACCGCGAATTTGCCGAAAACTTCGGCGATCGGATCATCGAGCTCAAAGACGGCGAGGTCGTCTCGGACGTGACCAAAACGCGCACGAACGCCGTGACGCTTTCCAAAGGCGCGGTTCAAATCGGCGCAGGGACGCTCTCCGTCAAATGCGACGGCGGCGCAGACGAGGAGACGATGGAGACCATCCGCTCTTTCCTTTCGTCCCACCGCGGCGAAGTGCTCCTTTCCAAGGACGGCGGGGAGATCGCAAGTTTCAAGCGGGCAAACCGCATCGACCGCGAGGACGCAAGGGAGCAGTTCGTTCCGACTTCCCCGTCCCCGCCCGCTTCGGGCAGCGAAAAGCAGATCAAGTTCATCCGCTCCAAGCTCCCCCTTGCAAGGACGGTCAAGATCGGCTTCTCGGGGCTCAAACTCAAACCCGTGCGGCTGTTTTTCACGGTGCTCTTGTCCGCGCTTTCCTTTGTGATGTTCGGGCTTCTCTCCACGCTGATGCTATACAGCGAACAACGGGTGACCGAAAACTCCTTCTTCGAGAGCGATTACAGCCATCTGACGCTCACAAAATCGTACAACACGCGGGTGTCGGGCGCGCCGCTCGGCAACTATGACTACGAGACGCAGGCGAACTTTTCCGCGGAGGAGATCGCCGCTCTCGGCGGCGCGGACGCCTTCGGCGCGTTCTCGGTGGGCGATCTTGTGCCCTCCAACGCTAAGACGGTCAAGGAATACGAGCAATTCTATTTGCCGCGTATCAACCGTATCGCCTGCCTGCCGCAGGAAAACCCGCTCCGTAAGACGCTCGCCTTCGGCACTTATCCCGAACGGGAGAACCAGATCGCGGTCAGTGAATATTTTCTCGAATGTATGCAAAACTCGACCTTCACGCAGGTGGACGCCTTGGGCGAGCGGCGGGGCGAGAAGGCAATCCAAAATGCGGAAGATCTGATCGGCGAGCGGATCGTGCTCGGCGGGTATGCGTTCGAGGTCTCGGGCGTGTTCAAAGCCGCGCTCTCCGAGAAATACAGACTCTTAAAAAACGGGGACAGCGAGAATTGGGTGCTGTCTGCGATGTATCAAATGTATTTGGATGAGGGACTTCCGACGCTCGCGCTCGTTTCGGACTCGTTCGTCGAGGCATACGGCTCGGCGCTCAAACAGGACAGTCCCCTGCCCGAGGAGAGCTACTATTTCGACTACACCGACGAGCCCTTCCGCATTTATCCCGACGAGACCGCAAACGGGTATTCTTTTACCGACCTCAAACGGTTCAAAGGCGCGTCCGCGTCCTATCCCATGCTGCTCTTCGGCGAACAAAAAGAGACCCTTGAAAGCGACGAGCTCGTCGTGCCCTATTATCTGATCGAAAGCTACTACTCCGAACACCTGACGCAGGACACGGACATCATCGCTTATGCGATCTTCGAGTCGAGCCTGTACACGTTTGCGGGCAAGACGGTGAAGATCGCGGATACTCCCGACGGGGTGTCGGTCTACCGCGAGGCGACCGAGGAGGAGTGGGAACTCTCCAAACAGTTCATTCTCTCCTTTGTCGCAAGCAATCCGCTACCGCTCTGGCAGTACAGCGACAAGGGCGGAACGACGCTTCATGAGTTCCGCGTCGCGGGCATCTACGGGACGGAAAAAGGGCTCTCCGCGGACGGCGTGTTCTGTTCGGATGAGTTCTACCGCCAAATGTCCCCCCATCCCGCGCCCGTCACCCGCACCAAATATACGCCGAGCGGCGACGAGACCTTCGACACCGCCTTTTTGCCCTTGATGAAAGACGCGGACGAGCTCGATCGGCTTCTCGACATGCAGGGCGTAAGAAACGAGACGAACGACGTCACCTATACCCTGCAAAATATTCTGTATACCAACATCTTGCTCGTCAACGAGATCGTGGGGCTCTTGAAACAAGTCTTTTTATGGTCGGGGCTTGCGCTCGCCCTGTTTGCGGCGCTCTTGCTCTTCAACTTTATCTCGGTGAGCATCACGGGCAAGAAGAAGGAGATCGGCATTTTGCGCGCGGTCGGCGCAAGGGGCACGGACATCTTCCGCATCTTCTTCGCCGAGGCGGGGATGATCGTGGGGATCTGCACCCTCATCGCGGTCGGCGGGTCGTTCGCCCTTGTTGCGGCGCTGAACGCCGTGCTCCGCGTGAGGACGGGGCTCGACGTGACCCTGTTCGTGTTCGGACCGCTGTCCGCGTTGCTCATGATCGCCGTCGCCCTTGTCGTCGCCTTCGCCTCTACATTCCTGCCTGTATTCTTAGCTTCAAGGAAAAAGCCCGTGGAGAATATAAGAGCATTGTAACAAATGCGCGCGTTCAGGAGAACAAAAGCGAAAAGGCACGAAGAGAATTTTTATAAGCGATCTTTTCGGCAATTCTTGCCGAAAATTTTTCTTGGAAGTCTCCTAACAACAACGGCATATCAATTGGGCTTTGGATATACGGGTTGGGTTTGATCCCGTCGAAGTCGGTGCCGAGCGCCAAGCAATCCTCGCCGCCGACGTCGATGATATGCCTTGCATGCGCATAGAACGCCTCTTTTTGGGCGTTTTTTGTTTTATCGTCCGATAAAAACTCGGCGCAGCAGCAAAGCCCCACCACGCCCCCGCTATCCGCGATAAGGCGGATTTCCTCGTCGCCGAGATTTCTCGGGCAGGGATAGACGGCGTTCGCGTTCGAATGGGTCGCAAAGACGGGCTTGCCGTTTGCCTTGCAAATTTCGGCAGCGTCCTTGACGAGCTTTCCGCTCCCGTGCGAAACGTCTACGCCGATGTTCAGCGCGCACATCCGCTCGACGGCTTCCCGCCCGAAATGCGTCAGTCCGCGTTCGCGCTCAAAGGACGCTTCGCCCCGTTCCCCCCGCGCCCAAGCGTCATAGTCCGAAAAGCACGGAAACCCTAACTCGTTCGGATCGTTCCAGGTCAAGGTCATGAGCCGCACGCCGCGCGCATGGAGGATTTCAAGTTTTTCAAGGTCTCCCTCGATCGCGCCGCCGCCCTCCACCGTGAGCATCGCCTTGATCTTGCCGCTGTTTTCGCTTAGATCTTGCGCGGAACGGACGGGCAAATAGCCGTTTTCGAGGCAGAGCTTGTCGAACTTCTCCGCAAGGGACACGGCTTTTTGAAACCGTCCCGTCTTTTGGGAAATAAAAGCCGCAAAGCATTGCAAAGCGCAGCCGCCGCGCAACAGCGCGGCCTTGGTAACGCAAGCGACGCCCGAACAGGTCAGAGCGTCGCAGTGAAGATCAAAATAATTCATCGCTTGTAGAACAGCCGCACAAGACATCCGACGAGTTTCGGAAGTTTGATACAGACGATCATTTCACACCTCTCTTTGATTGATGATCACGAGCACATATCCCCGTTTGACGAAAAGAGAAAATTCTTCGCCGCGCTCCGTCAGGTTGGAGATCCCTCTCGTCGAGCCGTAATTCAGCTTTAAGTCATTGAGGGGATATTTGAGCCCGTCACTATAAAGGATATGCGCGTCGCCGCCGAAAGGCAACAGCGAGACCGTCTGTCCCTTCTTACACGGGAAGCGGTGTTCCCCCTCTTTGCAGGCATAAATATGCGCGCCGTTTGCGATCATCGCCGCGCAGACGCCCTCTTTGCAAATTTTATATAGCAGGTGCAGATTGCCGAGAAAATGATCTTCGCGTCCCCCGCCGCCGCCGTAAATTACCACCCAATCGGCTTTCAATTCGAGCGCGCGATCCACGGCGAGTTCGCCGTCCGTCTCGTCCTTTTCGCAGGGATAGACCTTTCTCGGAGGCGGGTCGGGCAAATACCCCAAGGAGTCGAAGTCGCCGATCGTCTCGTCGATCTTCACTTTCCCCTTCGCCCATTCATACGCTCCGTCACAGCAAATGACATAGGCGTTTTCCGCCTCAATCGCTCCCGTATACGGCTCTCCGTTGAGCAAAATGATGACGTTCATCCGCTTAATCCGCCTGTTTGGATTTGAGCCTTCCGATCATTTCCGCCATGTCGGGGGCGCGAAAGACCGCACTGCCCGCGACGAGCACATCCGCTCCCGCCGCGATCACGCTCTGCGCGTTCTCCGCCGAAACGCCGCCGTCCACCTCGATCGAGCGGTCGGAAAGCCCGTGATCAATGCAATAATTTTTGAGTTTTTCTATTTTTTCAAGACTTTCCTCGATAAACTTCTGCCCGCCGTAGCCGGGGTGGACGCTCATCACGAGGAGCATGTCGGCTTCCTCGGCAAAGGGGAAGAGGCGCTTGATGTCCGTCTCGGGATTGACGGCGATGCACGCCTTCATGCCGAGCGCGTGAATTTGTTGAATGAGCGAATGCCCGTCGCACACCTCAACATGGACGGAGACGATGTCCGCGCCCGCCTTTTGAAAGCTCTCCAACTGCGTTTCGGGGTGCAGGACCATGAGATGGCAGTCGAGCGGCAGGCGGGTATGGGGACGGAGCGAAGCGACCATTTGCGCGCCGAAGGTGATCGGCGGCACAAAATTCCCGTCCATCACGTCGCAGTGGATCATGTCCGCGCCGCAGCGCTCCAATTTCTCCACTGTCTCCCCCATCTTCGAAAAATCGCCTGCCAAAATGCTCGGCGCAACTTGGATCTTCATAAACAATTACTCCTTTCGATCGTTTGGATCTTCTTGTAAAATTTTGAGTTTGGAGGCGCGGAGCTGTCCGCATGCGCCGCCGATGTCCGAGCCCATACTTCGCCGAAGGGTCGCCGAAATGCCGCCGCGGGTCAGCGTTTCCAAAAACGCCTGCGCTTCCCGCTCGCACGCCGCTTTGAGCGCCCGCTCCTTCACCACGTTGAGACGGATCAAATTGACGTGGCAGGGCTTGCCCTTCAACAGCGAAATGAGGGCTTTTGCGTGGGCAAGGTCGCTGTTTTCGCCCGAGATAAGGCAGTACTCGAAGATATACCGTCGCTTCGTCCGTTCGAAATACTTCTCGCACGCCTTCAAAATGTCCGCGATCTTGTACTTGTTTGCGATCGGCATTGTGCGCGCCCGCTCTTCGTCGTTTGTCGCATGCAGCGAAACGGTGAGATTGAGCGGAATGCCCTCTTCGCTCAGCTGTTCCATCTCGGGCACGAGCCCCGAAGTCGAAAGACTGACGTTCCGCGGGCTCAGGCAAATGCCGCCCGTCTCGGACAGAAGTCGCAAAAACTTGATGACGTTTGCGTAATTGTCGAGCGGCTCGCCGCTTCCCATCAAAACGACGTTCGTCACCGCCCGCTTTTCGAGCGTGCCGCCCAAATAGCGGTTGACGGCTGTGATCTGCCCCAAGATCTCCCCCGCCGTCAGGTTTCTGATAAGCCCTTGAAGGGTCGAGGCGCAGAATTTGCAGCCCATGCGGCAACCGACCTGCGTCGAAACGCACTGCGTGTTGCCGTAGCGGTATTTCATGAGCACGCCCTCGATGAGATTCCCGTCGGACAGCCGAAAGAGAAACTTCTTCGTGTCGTCCTCTTGGGAGCAAAACACTTCTTCGATCTCGACTGCCGCGTTTTCGTATTCCTTTATAAGCTCTTCCTTGAAGGAAGCGGGCAGGGGCAGCTCTGAAATGCGCTTGCCCTGCATGAGCCCCGTGAAGATTTGGTCGGCGCGGAACTTCTTTTCGCCCATCGAGAGCACGAGCGAGGTAAGTTCTTCCCGCGTCAAGTCCGAGAGGATGTTCTTCATTTCACCCTCCTCATCCGCGCGACGAAATACCCCGCGCCGAATGCCGTATCGGGCAGAAATTGCAGTCCGAACGCCGTCTTTTCATGCGCAAGCGGCGAAGAGATCTCCTCCGCTTTGAAATTTTCATGCGTTTTCAAAAATTCTTCGACCGCGCCGTCGTTCTCCTCTTCGAAGTAGGTGCAGGTCGAATAGGTGACCGCGCCGCCCGCTTTGACGTATCTCGAAACGTTATTTAAGATCGCCCGTTGCGTTTTTTTGAGCTCGTTGAGAGAGCTCTCCGTTTTATGGAACAAAAGATCGGGGTTTTCCGCGACCGTGCCGAAGCCCGAGCAAGGGACGTCGCACAGCGCTCCGTCGAAGGCGTTCTCAAATTCCGCTTGAAATTTAGTCGAGTCCGCGACGAGCACGTCGATGTTTTGGGCGTTCATGCGCGACTTGTAGCTTTCGATGAGCTTCGCCCTGTGCGGATAGAGTTCTTGCGCGGTCACGCGGCGGCATTTTTTGGATAGGAGCACGCTCTTGCCCCCGGGGGCGGCGCAGGCGTCGAAGAGATGTCCGCACGGCTCTATGGCGTCGCAGATCGCGACGCTCCCCACCGATTGAAAGGTGTAATCCCCCGCAAAAAAGCCCTCGTCGCGAACAAAATTGGGAAAAATGTATAGCTTTTCAAAGGGTGTGTCGAGGTGGGGACGGGTCAAATACCCCGCCTCTCCCCGCTCGAAGCGGACGCTCACGCCCGAACTCTTTGCCGCCATGATCTTCTCCGCCCGCTCTATTCCATACTGCCTGATGAGCTTTTCAATTGCGAACAAGGGATAGCCGTACTTGACGGCAAGCCCCTCAATGCCCGAAGGAAGGACGATCTTTTCCTCGTCAAAGGCACGCAAAAAGGCGTTCAAAAAGCCCGAAACGCCCGTCTTTCCCAGCCGCTTGCATAGATCCACGGCGGTATCCGTCACCATGTAGCGCGGCTTTTTGAGAAAGATGAGCTCATAGAGCGCGATCTTCAATAAAATTCGCACAGCGAGCTTGGGGCTCTTTTGGGTAAAATTTTTGATACAATAGGAGAGATAGGCGTCGTTTTCCAGCACGCCATAGACGATCTTGACGCTCCTTGCCCGCGTGAGCGGCTCTAAATCGATGTCCGCAAGGGCGATCTTTAAGCGCGCGCCCTTGGAATAAATCTCGAAGAGCACGCGGTATGGGTCATAGAAGGGATTGGTCAAAGCGTTGCCCCTTTTGAATTTTTCTTCCGTTCAAAAAATCGCGCGCGGACATGCACTTGCCGCCCGCCGCTTGAAGCTCGGTGATCTTCACCGCGTCCGTCCCGCATTTGACGATAAGCCCCTCTTTCGGCGACGCGCAGACCACCGTCCCAAACGGCACGTCCTCGCCGCAATCGACGCTTTCCGCAAAATAGAAGTTGAGTTCCGTCCCGCAAAGCGACGAAAAGGCGAGCGGCGCGGGCGAAAGGGCGCGGATGAAACAGCTCACCCTGTCCGCGTCCCAAGAAAAATCCACGTCCGACCGCTGCACCTTCTTGCAGACGAACCCCTCGCCCTGCTTTGTAAAAGCGGCTGTCCCCGCTTCGATTTGATCGAGCGCTTCCGAGATACAGTCCGCGCCCAAGCAAGAGAGCCGCGCTTCGAGGCTCTTTGCGGTATCGCTTGCAAGGATCTCCGCCTTTCTTTGAAGCAGGATATCGCCCGTGTCCAGCCCGACGTCGGTTTTCATAATGGTAATGCCCGTCTCTTTTAAGCCGTCCATGATCGCGCGGGCGATGGGCGCAGCCCCGCGGTAGGCGGGCAGGAGCGAGGCATGAATATTATACACGCCGAGCGGATAAAGATCGAGCACTTCCTTGGGCAAGATCTGTCCGAAGGCGCAGGTGACCATAAGGTCCGCCTTGATATTTTGCAGCATGGAATGATCGCGCTTCAAATTTTCGGGCTGCAAGACGGGGAAGGCAAATTTTTGCGCGGCGCATTTGACGGGCGGCGGGGTCAAGAGCCCCTTTCTGCCCTGTTTGCGGTCGGGCTGGGTCAAGACGGCGACGATCTTATGGCGCGAAGCGAGTTTTTCAAGGGGGGGCACGGCAAAGTCGGGCGTGCCCGCATAGATGATGTTCAAATTAGTCCTCCGAATCGCGGATACTTTCCGCCTTGTCGGTATAGAGGATGCCGTCGAGGTGGTCGAGTTCGTGGCAGACGGCGCGGGCAAAGAATCCGCGCGCGACGATGGAGTACCTGTCGCCGTTGCGATCGCGGTAGACGATCTTGACCTTGTCGGGGCGGCGGACCGTTCCCGCCTTGCCGACGACCGAAAGACACCCTTCCGCGCCGACCTGTTCCCCCTTCTGATAGACAAAGACGGGGTTGATGAACTCGAAATACCCCTCTTCGACGTCCACGACGACCGCGCGGATGGGCACGCCGACCTGCGGAGCTGCAAGTCCCGCGCCGTTCGCATCCCGCAGAGTCTCCTTCATGTCGTCGAGGAGCGTCCAAAGCGTCTCGTCGAAGTTCTCGACGGGCTTACAGATCTCCCGCAGCACGGGGTCGCCGACTTGTACGATTTTTCTTAGCATATTTCACCTCAATTCAAATTGCTCGGATCTTCTTCGACCTCGATGAACACGTCCTTATGCGCCACTCCGTCGCAGATGGGATAGATCTTCGAAAGGAGCTCTCCGCCCGATAACCGCATCAAAATCTGATAGCGGAAACGGTCGGCAATGCGCTTGACGGGCGCGTGCATGCGATTGAAAAAGAGGAAACTGTCCGTATTTTCCGTGTATAATTGTTTCAAATTTTCATAGAGCTCTCTGAGGACGTCGAGGGTCTTTTTCTCGTCCTCGCCCGAGACGAGCACGCGCACGATCTTGGCAAAGGGCGGAAACGCCGTGCCCTGCCGCATGCCGATCTCATAGCGGTAAAAGCCCATGTAGTCGTAGTCCGCCGCAAAGCGCAGAATGTAGTTCTCGGGGTCAAAGGTTTGAAGGACGACCTCCCCGCGCGCCTGCGCCCTGCCGCTCCTGCCCGCGACCTGCGTGATGAGCTGAAAGGTCCGCTCGCCGCTGCGATAGTCGGGAAAGTGCAGGCTCATGTCCGCATCGAGAATGCCGACCAAGGTGACAAAGGGAAAATCATGCCCCTTTGCGACCATTTGCGTGCCGATGAGAATGTCCGCATTGCGCGAGGAGAACTCTTTTAAGATCTTGAAATGCCCCTCTTTGCCGCTCGTCGTGTCGTTGTCCATGCGAAGGATGCGCGCAGTCGGAAAGAGACTGTGAAGTTCCCGTTCGACACGCTGTGTTCCGACCCCCGCATAGCGGATCTGCGTCCCCCCGCACGAGGGGCAAGCGGAAAGCATTTTATACTTTGCGCCGCAGTAGTGGCATTTGAGGCAATTCTCGTCGCTGTGATAGGTGAGGGTCACGTCGCAGTGCTCGCACTTTGCGACATAGCCGCAGTCGCGGCAGAGCACCGTCCTCGAATACCCCCTTCGGTTCAAAAACAGAATGGCTTGGTTGCCCTCCCGCAAGACGGCTTCGAGCTTGTCCCTTAAAAGACCCGAAAATGGCGAGGGATTCCCCCGCTTGATCTCGCGGCGCATGTCCACGATGGTTACTTCGGGCATGGGGCGAAGGTTGATGCGCTCTTGCAGCCGCACGAGCTCAAATTCCCCCAATTCTGCGCGGCGAAAGGTCTCGACGGACGGGGTCGCGCTCCCGAGAACGAGCTTGCAGTGGTTATAGCGGGCGCGGAAATAGGCGACGTCAAAGGTATTGTAGCGCGGCGCACGCTCGGAGATATAACTTGGGTCGTGTTCCTCGTCGATGACGATGAGCCCGACATTTTCAAGCGGAGCAAAGACCGCCGAACGCGCCCCGATCGCGATCTTCGCCGCGCCGCTTTGCAGCCGCTGCCATTCATCGAACCGCTCGCCCGCCGAGAGCCCGCTGTGCAGGATGGCTGCCGCTTCCCCAAACCGCGCCCGAAGCTGAGAGAGCATTTGCGGCGTCAAGGAGATCTCGGGCACGAGAAAGATCGCCGTCTTTCCGCGTTTGAGCTGGCTCTCGATGAGCCGAAGATACACCTCGGTCTTGCCGCTGCCCGTCACGCCGAATAGGAGCGCGACCGTCTTATCCGTCCCCTCGATCAAATCGACCGCCCGCGCCTGCGCCGCCGTCAGGTCGGGCTTTTCTTTCGGCTCTTTGCTCAGCCCGAGATACGGTCCGCGCATTACCCGCTTCTTTTCCATACGGACAATCCCCTTCGTCGTAAGCGATTCAAGCGGGGATGTGCCAAACCGCTCGCGAAGGAACGCCGCATCCGCTTCCCCGCCGTTGTCTTTGAGGAAGGCGACGATCTCCTCCTGCCGCTTGGCGCGCGGAGAAAAGACTGCCTCGGGATCGAGGAGCTTTACGCTCGTCCGATAGCTTTCGCGGACCGCACCGCGGCGCATTTCCGCGGGCAAAAACAGCCGAAGAACGAGCGCCTTGGGACAAAGATAGCGCGCCGAAAGTTTGAACGCAAGATCCAAACACTCCTTTTTGAGCGCGGGCGCGCCCTGCTCGACCCGCAGCACCGCTTTGAGCTTGGACGCGGGCACGTCGCTTTCGGGTTTCAATTTTATGACAAACCCCGTCGCCGTCCCCCGCGCAAAGGGAACGGTGACGCGCATCCCGACGCTGACATTATCGTCGCAAATATAATCGAATATTCTGTCGACCTCATTGTGCACGATGTCGACGATCACTTCGGCTATCATCTTTCTTTCGTCTTGTGTTTTGTAGGGAATGGCGTAGCCAAGTCCGCTACGCCATGATTACGATATTATTTTGAATGAAAACATGGGCGCATGCGCCGCCATTTTTATGTTTCGAACAAAAGCCTTTCTGCGCTACGCTTGAAAGCTTTCGTTCGAGGATTCAGCTTTGTTGATTTCATGAAACTTTATCGCCCGCCACTGTTTCTGCCTTGCTAAACAACCTGCGTGCGGTGGCGCGCAAATAGGATGGAGCGGCGCAACTTCTGTTCGACAGCGCGGGGCGCTGCGAACTGCGCCGCGACAGGAGCGCTGGCATGCGCGACGGGCTTTGGGCGGTTCCTGCCGCCCAAAGGGAGCTGACGCGACGCAAAGCGGAGCGACTGAGGGGGTGTCTCCTTATGACTGCTCGTCACCGTTACTCTTTTCAGAAGCAAGCAGCTCGCGGAGCGCGCGGATTTCCTTTCTATCTTGGCTCCCCCTTCGAGGGGGAGCTGTCACGCTTGCGTGACTGAGGGGGTGTTTCCTTATTTCAGCCCGTCACCGTTACTCTTTTCAGAAGCAAGCAGCTCGCGAAGCGCGCGGATTTCCTTTCTATCTTGACTCCCCCTCTGAAATAGGGGTGGAGCATTGCAAATATGGAAAGAGCGCCCGTTCTGTTCGCGCAGACCTTAGTCGCGCGAACACTTCACCTTGCCCGACATGATTTCTTTGCAGGCAAGCACGATCTCTTTCTGCTTCCCGGGCAGTTCGGTATTGCCAGAGGACTGCATTTGCTCAATAATTTGACGGGTGCGTTTGGAGGCGACGACGCAGAGCTCGTACCTGCTCACGGGCTCGTCGTCCGTGCCGAGTTTTCTGACCAATTCGTCGACCGAAGGTTCGTTGATCATGATCTATCTCCTTGATTATTCTGCATTTTCTTCTTTGGAAATGATTTCGAAAAGTTCGCGCTCCGCCGTATCCAAATCGCCGTTTACGACGACATAGTCGAACTTCTCCGCTTGCCCAAGCTCGAATTTTGCGCGCGAAAGACGGTTTGAAACCTCTTCGTCCGATTCGGAATCCCTGCCTTTGAGCCGTTCTTTCAATGTCTCTTCGTCGGGCGGCACGAGCAGAACGAGCACCGCCTTCGGATAGCTCTTTTTGACGTTGAGCGCGCCGACGACGTCGATTTCGAGAAGCACCGAGCTCTCTTTGAGCCGTTCTTCGACAAACGCCCGCGGCGTGCCGTAATAGTTCCCGAAATGCTCGTCATATTCGAGAAAGCCGCCCCGTTCGATCTCCGCTTCAAATTTCTCCCGCGTCACGAAAAAGTACGCCTTCCCCTCTTCTTCCCCCGCGCGCGGCGGGCGGGTCGTGCATGAGACGGACAAAGCAAACCGCTTGCGGCATAACAGCCTTTTGACCACTGTCCCCTTTCCGACCCCGGAAGGTCCTGAGACGACAAATAACACGTTCCTCATATCATTCAATGTTTTGAATTTGTTCGCGCACTTTTTCGATCTCGTTCTTCATTTCGAGCGCGGACTTTGTGATGAGAGAATCGTTGGACTTGCTGCAAACGGTGTTGCACTCGCGGTTGAACTCCTGGATGAGGAAGTCGAGCTTTCTGCCCGCCGTCTCCTCTTCGCAAATTTTGCGGAACTCCGCGATGTGCGAGGACAGCCGCGTGAGCTCCTCGTCGATGTTGCACTTGTCCGCAAAGACTGCGGCTTCCGTCAAAATGCGGGTCTCATCCACCTTGCCGCCCAAATATTCTTCGAGACGCTCGGTGAGCTTTTTGCGGTACTCGGCCGAGACGAGCGGCGCGCGGAGCGCGATCTGCGCCCGAAGGCGTTCGATCGTATCCATGCGCGAGAGTAAATCGCCCTTTAACCGTTCCCCCTCTTTGCGCCGCATTGCTTTGAGGTTTTCGATCGCCGCTTTGAGCGCGGACATAAGTCCGTTCAACAGCTGTTCGTCCTCGCCGCTCTTGTCCTCTTCGGGCTTTACGACGTCGGGCGAGCGCAAAAGGAAGGTGACGGAAAGATCGTCCGCCGCCGAGGGAAATGTCTCCTTCAAGGTATTTGCGGCGTCGACATACGCCTTTGCCGCCGCGAGGTCCACGAAGAGCTTTTTGGGCTTTTCGCTCTTATCGAGATACCCGATGTACACGTCGATATGCCCGCGCGCGAGGTTCTCGCGGAGAAGTGCGCGCACGTTCTCTTCGAACGGCGCGAAAATGTGCGGCGCTTTCACTGCGACGTCGAGATAGCGGTTGTTGACCGATTTCAGCTCCACGTCGATCTCAATGCCGCCAAGACGGTATTCTCCTTTCCCGAATCCTGTCATGCTGTACATATTTGTCACGCCTTTCTCTTTTGCTCGATCTCATCGGCAACACTTGCCATGATGATTATATCACACTCTTTTTCCTTTTTCAAGCATTTTTTGAATTTTTTTTATTTTCCGAGCCTTTGAAAGAGCTCCTCTTCGCTCAAAATCGGAATGCCGAGTTCTTGCGCCTTTTTGAGCTTGCTGCCCGCACTCTCTCCCGCGACGACGAGGGTGGTCTTGCCCGTGACGCTGCTCCCGCAAACGCCCCCCGCCTCTTCGATGAGCTTTTGCGCGTCCCCGCGCGGAATGGAAAGGCTTCCGGTCAACACGACCGTCTCTCCCGAAAAGCTCCCCGTCTTTTTCTCCTTCGCCTTCGGGCTTACCCCGAGCGCAAAGAGCCTTTCAAGTTCCTCTTGGTTTTGCGGGTCTGAAAAGAAGCGCAAAATCGCGTTTGCGGTCACTTCGCCGACGTTTTCGAGCGCGCAGAGCTCCTCAAAACTGAGCTTTGCGACCGCCTCGACGCTTCCAAATCGCGCAAGATCTCTCGCCGCGACCCTGCCGATCCCATCGATCCCGATCGCATACAGGAAATTGTCGAGCGGCATTTGCTTGCTCTTTTCGATCTCGCCCAAGAGATTGTTGATCTTCTTATCCTTGAATCCTTCGAGCCCCGACAGCGCCTCTTCGGTTAAGAGGTAGAGGTCGGAAAAGCGGCGCACGTTCAATTTTTCATACAAAAGCGTGAGGGTATTTTCGGAGAGCCCGCCGATGTCGGCGGCATTTTTGGAGCAGTAATGGGTGAGCCGCTGCACGACGCGGGGCGGGCAGGCGTCGTTGGTGCAGAAGAGGTTCGCGCCGACTTCCTTGACGGGGCTTCCGCAAGCGGGGCAGGTGACGGGACGGAGCACGGGAACTTCCCCTTCTCCCCCGCCGATCGCGCCCAAGATCTCGGGAATGACCTCGTTGGAGCGGCGGATGAGCACCCTTGCGCCCAATTTGATCCCCTTTTTCGTAAGATCGCCGAAGTTGTTGAGCGTCGCCTTCTGCACAGTCGCGCCCGCGAGTTCGACGGGCTCGACATGGGCGAGCGGCGTGAGTTTCCCCGTGCGCCCGATCTGCCAGACGACGTCTTTGACCGTCGTCTCCGCCTCTTCCGCTTCGAACTTGAAGGCGATCGCCCAGCGCGGGAACTTGTCGGTATAGCCCATCGTACGGCGCACCCGCTCGTCGTCCACCTTGACGACCGCGCCGTCCGTCAAAACGTCCAAGCTCTTCCGTCCGATCTCGATCTCGTCCACCGCCGCCTGCACCTCTTCCCTGCTTTGGCAGACCTTGAAATACGGAAAGGTCTTGAATCCCTCTTTTTTCAAAAACTCCATCGCGCCCGTCTGCGTCATGACGGGCTCTTCGCTCATGTAATTCACGTCATAGAACAAGATCTCGGGCTTCCGAAGCGCCGTGACCTTGGGGTCGAGATTTCGGATCGCCCCCGCGGCGGCATTCCGCGCGTTTTTGAGTTGCTCTTCTGGGTGCTCGCGGTTATATTTGTCGAGCACGGACAGCCTTATGACCGCCTCGCCCCGCACTTCGAGCGTCCCCTGATAGGAGATTTCGAGCGGGAAGCTCTTGACGGTGAGCGCCTGCGCGGTCACGTCCTCGCCGACCCTGCCGTCCCCGCGCGTCGTCGCACGGACAAACGCGCCCTTGTCATACGTCAGACAGATCGTGAGCCCGTCGTACTTGTACTCGACGGTATAGATCTTCGCGCCCTGCTTCTCGGTACGCGTGAAGAACGCCGAGAGTTCGTCGTCCGTCACGGCCTTGTCGAGCGAATACAGCCGCGAAATATGCGTGTGCTTTTGAAACCCCTTGACGGGTTCGCCGCCCACCCGCCGCGTCGGCGACTCCTTCAAAACCACCCCGCTCTCCCGTTCGAGCTCCCTCAGCTCGTCATACAATTTGTCGTACTCGCGGTCGGAAACCGTGGGCGCGTCGAGCACATAATACTCATATGCCCACTTATTCAATATTTTACAAAGTTCCTTCATTCTCTCCATATTCAATTCTCCAAGATCTCGATCGGCGCGAGCACGGCGGCAAGGTCTTTGTTGCCCGCTATGTCAAATTTTACGGTGATGATGAGATTTTTCGCCGCCCCGCGGGTCGCCGTGATGACGCCCACGCCGAAGCGCGGATGACGGATCTTCGTCCCGACCGTAAAGCGGGACGTATCCTTGCCCTGCGCTTGCGGCGGCTGAGGCTTTTGCGGCTGCGGACTTTGGAAGGGACGAGGGCTCTTTTGCGCTCCGCCGCCATAGATCATACCCTCTTTTTTCCCGCGGGAGAAGCTCTCATCGAAGGCGGAATATTCGCTCGCCCTGCCGATGCTCTTCGGCGCACGGGAACTGCCGTATCCCCCGCTGTACCCGTTGCCATAGCCGTTTCCGTATCCGCCGCGAGCTCCGCTAAATCCCGAAGCGCCGCCCCCGCCGAAGCCCCGTTCTACGTAGCGATCGTAGGGCGCGGAACTTGCCGCGGGAATGCCGAGCTCGTCCTTGATCTCGTCGATGAACTCCGAGCGCACGGTGGGCTGGCGCATGCCGTAGAGAAAACGGCTGCGGCTGCGGGTGAGGTACAGCCGTTCTTGGGCGCGGGTCATGGCGACGTACATGAGCCGACGTTCTTCTTCGAGTTCCCGCCGTTCGACGGCGCGGGAGGTGGGCAAGAGATTTTCTTCGAGCCCGCAGAGGAACACGCAGCGGAATTCAAGCCCTTTGACGGCGTGGATGGTCGCAACCGTGACGTAGTTTTCGTCCGTCATCTCGTCGGTATCCGAATAGAGGGTGATCTGTTGCAGGTAATCTTCGAGGGTCGCGCCCTCGTTGAGGCGCACGAACTCCTCGACGGAATTGAGAAATTCATCGAGGTTTGCCCGCTTTGCCGCGCCCTCGTCGCTGCCGTCGTCGTAAAAGGCGTAGAGGTCGGTCTCTTGCAAAAGAAAGCGGGTGAGATCGTCGATCGCCGTGTCCTGCGCGCGGAGCACGAGAGTTTTGAGCAGTCCGCCGAACGCTTTGAGCTTGGTCTTGATCCCTTCCGAGAGGGAGAGGCTGTCCGCGTCGAGCAGCGCGTCAAAGAGGGACAGATCCTCTTGTTCGGCGTATTCTTGAAGGACGGAGACGGTCTTGTCGCCGATTCCGCGGCGCGGGACGTTGATGATACGAAGCACCGCCTCGCTGTCGAAGGGATTTGCCGCAATGCGGAGATAGGCAAGAAGGTCCTTGATCTCCTTGCGTTCATAGAAGCGAAAGCCGCCGAATACTTTATAGGGAATGCCGTACTTGGTGAACTCCTGCTCGTAAGAGCGCGTGAGCGCGTTCACCCGCATGAGCACGGCAAAATCGCTGTACTGATAACCTTGGCGCATGAGCTCAAAGACGGTCTTTGCACAGAAAAGCGCCTCGCCCGTCTCCTCTTCCGCCTCGAAATAGACGGGCTTTTCGCCCTCGGCGTGTTCGGTCCAAAGTTTTTTGTCCTTGCGCATGGAATTGTGCGCGATACTCGCGTTCGCAAGGTTTAGGATCGCCTTGGTCGAGCGATAATTCTGTTGAAGTTTATAGATCTTCGCGCCCTTGAAGGTCTTTTCGAAGTTCAAGATGTTCCCGATCTCCGCGCCGCGCCAGCCGTAGATGGATTGATCGTCGTCCCCCACGGCGAACAGGTTGCCGTGGACGGACGCAAGCTGTTTGATGATGTCGAACTGCACGGCGTTGGTGTCTTGGAACTCGTCGACGTGAATATAGCGGAACTTGCCCGCAAAAAACTCGCGCGCTTCCGCGTCCTCGGTCAAAAGACGGTCGGTCTCGATGAGAAGATCGTCAAAATCGAGGGCGTTGTTCTGTTTGAGCCGCTCGCAGTAGAGGGAAAAGATCTTGACTGTCAGCTCGATATTGCGCTCGCCGCCGAACGTTTCGAGATATTCCCGCGGAGAGAGCCCGAGCATCTTCGCGTTTGAAATATGGAATTTCGCGCTCTTGAACTGCTCTTTCTCTTCGAGCCCCATGCCCTTTAAGATCTGCTTGATGACGGCGTCGCGCTCCTGCTCGGAATAGATGGAGAAGTTCTTGCCGATCCCGCGCTTTTCGGGGAAGGTGCGAAGGATGCGGACGCACATCGAATGGATGGTGCTCACCCACATGCCGCCGATCTCCGTAAGCGCAAAAAGCCGCTCTTTCATCTCTCCCGCGGCTTTATTGGTGAATGTGATGGCAAGAATGTTAGAGGGCGAAACGCCGAGATCTCCCACAAGATGGGCAATGCGCGCCGTTAAGACCCGCGTCTTGCCGCTCCCCGCGCCAGCAAGCACGAGTACGGCTCCTTCCGTATCCAAAACGGGCAGCTTTTGTTCTTCATTCAAAGGTAAAAATTCCATGAAATAATTATACCATATTCCGCCGTTTTTTGCAAGAAAAGGGCAGGGCATTCCCCCTATTTTCTGCCCTTGATCTCAAATTCGTACTCCTTCTTGAACCGTTCGAGCGCGCGCAGATACTTGTCCGAAAGTTCGAGCATGTACCGCTGCTTCTCGGAATAGGAAAGGGTCATATAGTACTCCTTGTCCGTGAGCCGACCGATCGCATCCGAGACCTCGCCCTCGGTCAAAAGAAGATCGCGGACTTTGAGATAAAAATCGTCGGGCGCGTCCCCGCGGATCTCGGTGACCACCTTTTGACGGAAGTACCGCTCCATTTTGCTTTCGTTGATCCCCTGCTCTTTGGCGTGATCGCGCTCTTTGCCGAGCTTCTCCTCACATTCCTTCCAAAATCCCTTTTTCATGCGCATCTTGGCTTCCTTTGCAAGCGATTTCAACGTGCGTTCCATGCTTCCTCCCGCCCTCTTGATCCCCCTCGGAGAATCGACTTCTTTCGACGTTTTTTGCAAAAAAATATCCGTAACTTTCGTTACGGAATTTCCTTAGTTTCTGCTTCTCTTTCTCGCTGCTTCCGATTTCTTTCTCTTTTTGACGGAAGGCTTCTCGTAAAACTCCTTTTTACGAAGATCGCCGATGATCCCATCGCGCGAGCACTTTCTCTTGAACCGCCGAAGCGCACTTTCAAGATTTTCGTTCTCTCCGACCCTGATCGTGGACATTTTTCAACCCTCCTTCGCCGCAGCACTTATTTACTCGTCTATTATAACAGAGCCGCGCCCGCTTGTCAATTTTTTTCGCCGCCCTTTCAAAATTTTTCCACCCTTTTTTTCAAATAATGATATCCCGAGAGAACTCGGGAGATCACCTTATTCTTGTTGGTTACCGTTACTCTTTTCAGAAGCAAGCAAGACAAGGCGAGCGCGGATTTCCCGACGGGAGCGTACGTTGGTAGGTACGTGACCAAGGGAAAACGCAAGCTCAACGCAGTATTGCGCCGCTTATGGAAAGAGCGCCCGTAGAAAAATTCTTAAAAATTAAGAATTTTTCTTTTTCAAAATCCTACGGACAAATTCGGGGATATTTTTCGAGTTCCCCCCCTCCTCCTCATAATCATCCTCCACTTCCTCCTCGGGAAGATCGCGCTGCGCATACGCCTGCCGCGGCTGCTGCGCCGCATACGGATTCTGCGGCTGCTGCGCATATCCCTGCGGCTGCTGAGGATACCCCTGCGCCGGTTGTTGCGGCTGCACGGGCTGTTGCGGCTGTGCGCCGTACGGCGGCTGTTGCTGCGCTCCTTGCTGAGGATAGCCCTGTTGCGGCTGCGCAGGTTGAGGTGCGTTATACGGAGTCTGTGCCCCCGCCGCATAAGGGTTTTGCGGCTGGGATTGCGGATACCCCTGCGCAGGCTGCTGCGGCTGCGCGGGCTGTTGAGGCTGCGTACCGTAAGGATTGGGCTGTGCGCCCTGCTGGGGATAGCCTTGACGGGGCGCGCCGTATTGCGTCGGTTGTGCAGGCTGCTGCGGCTGTTGCGTACCATAGGGATTGGGTTGTGCGCCCTGTTGAGGATAGCCCTGCGGCTGTGCGGGTCTTTGCGGCTGCGCGCCGTACGGGGGAACGGTCGTCACCGTCCGTGCGGGCGGCTGCTGCGTACCGTAGGGATTGGGCTGTGCGCCCTGCTGAGGATAGCCCTGCGGCTGCACGGGTCTTTGCGGCTGTGCGCCGTACGGGGGATTGCCCGCGGGAACGCCCATGGGACGCTGGGCCGCTCCTTGCTGAGGATAGCCCTGCTGGGGCTGCTGCGGGAGCGGCGGAAGCTGAACGACGTCGCGGTCGCGCGTTTGAGCCGCGCTGTATGCGGGCGCGCGGCTCGAAGGGGTGGAACGACCCTGTGCGTTGCCGCCGTTTTTCATGTTCTCGCGCATGGAAGCGGACGGGAAGCCCGTTGCAATGACGGTGACTTCCACTTCGTCGTGGATGTTCTCATCGATACAAGCGCCGACGATGATGTTCGCGGTATAGTCGACGACGCCGTGGATGAGGGTCGCCGCGCTGTCCGCCTCGTCGAAGGAGAGGTCTTTCCCGCCGACGATGTTCAAAATGACGCCCGTCGCGCCCTCGATCGTGGTTTGAAGCAGGGGCGAATTGACGGCAAGGCGCACCGCCTCATAGATGCGGTTGTCGCCCTTCGCAACGCCGACGCCCATGTAGGCAAGACCGCGATCTTTTAAGACCGTGCGCACGTCTGCGAAGTCGAGATTGATGAGCGCGGGCGTGACGATGAGGTCCGCGATCCCGCGGATGCCCTGCCGAAGCACGTCGTCGGCGACGCGGAACGCCTCGTCGATGGGCGTGCCCTTGGGCACGATGTCCTTGATCTTTTCATTGGGAATGATGATGAGCGCATCGACATATTTGCGAAGGTTGTCGAGCCCGCGCATGGAGTTGTCCTTGCGCTGTTTGCCTTCGAACTTGAAGGGCTCGGTGACGACCGCGACCGTCAAGATTTTGAGATCTTTTGCGATCTTGGCGATGACGGGCGCAGCGCCCGTGCCCGTGCCGCCGCCCATGCCCGCCGTAATGAACAGCAAGTCGGTGTTTTCGATCTCGCGGAGGAGCTTTTCCTTGTCCTCTTCCGCAGCGATCCTGCCAATTTCGGGGTCAGCGCCCGCGCCGAGCCCCTTGGTGCGCTGCGCGCCGATCTGGATCTTGTGATCGGCTTTGCTGCAAGCGAGGATCTGCGCGTCGGTATTGACCGCCACATATTCGGCGCTCGTAATGCCCGCTTCGATGAGACGGTTGACGGCGTTATTGCCCGCGCCGCCTACGCCGATGACCTTGATGCGCGCCTTCCCGCTGAACTCCTGTTCGGAAGGATCGCTCGGGGCGGAACGGTCATACGGCTTGTTATCTCTATCCCACGAGGACGAATTATCGTTGTACATAAAAAGTTAACCTCCGAAAATATTTCTGAATATCGAGCCGCCTAAGCGGTTGTCTTCGTATGCCATATCGATGAGCGCAATGCGCGAACTCATCGAGGGACGGTTGTAGTAGGGAAGCTGCGGGAAGAGCTGTTCGCAAACGGTGTTGAGCCGCCGCGACATGTGTTCGAGCGCACCGCGGATGCCTTCAAGCCCCTCTCCCGTCACATAAAGAGGCTTGGAATCGAGCTCCTTGGTCGCACACGCTTCCATGAACAGACTGACCTTTTCGCAAATATCGTCGAGCCCCGCCTTGACCTCGGATACAAGCAGCGCCGCGGGGATGTCATAGGTCTTGCCGCGGAAAGTAAACTCCCTGTTTTCCGCCTCTTTTTTGAGATAGAGGTTGGAACGGGTGAGAAGTGCAAGCGCGGCGTCGTAGCTTAAATGAAATTTTTCCATGAGACGGACCGCGATCTGGCCTTGTCCCACCCAAAAGGACTGCTGGGCAACGACGCCGTTGCCGAGAAGCACGCAAATGGTCGAAGAAAGATACCCCACGTCGAGCATGACCGCGCACTCGTCCCGCGTTTCGGGGGGAATGAGATACGCGCCCATCGCGAATTGGGTCGGCAAAAACCGAAGTTTGATCTTTTTGTCCGCAAAGATGTTTTCGATCGTCGAAGCGAAGTACTCCGAACAGTAGAAGTAGGACAAGACCCCTTTGAGCCCGTCCGAAACGACCCCGACGGGATTGGCGACGCGGCGATTGTCGGAGGTGATGTAGATCATGCTCGTGACGCGGATGAGACGATACTTGTCCCGCTTCTCCTTTCCACTGTCGAAGAGCATGTCGATCTCCCGCTGAGAGATCTTCGTCCGCTTGGAGAAAGACAGTTCCTGCTGCCTTGGCACGATGTCGATAAAATCGCCCGGGACGCCGATATAGAGCGTTTTGAATTTTTCGCCGCAGATCTGCTCGACGGTGGCGAGCGCACTTTTGACCGCGCGCAAGAGCCCCTCGGGCTTTAAGAACACGCCCTCGGCATAGCCTTCGTAGCGTTCCGTCTTGCTCGCTTTGAAGATGAACGTGCGGTTGACGCCCCTCTCGCCGACAAAAACCGCGATCTCCGAGGAGCGGATATCAAGTACTGCCACGCTCTTTCCCGCCATTGCCTTATCCTCCGTATAATTTCTTTTGTATTATATCAAAATCATGTCATGTTTGTCAACAAATTTCGAGCAGTTTCGAACGAAATCCTTTTGCATGCGCAAAAGCTTTCGTTCGAGGAAATTGACATGGGTCATCAATTGGGATTGTTCTCAAAATTCGCTTCTTCGAACAGTAAGCCGTAAGAATGCGGCAAATTGAGTGCGCTGCCGCAGAATGGCGATTCTGCTTCGCGCCGTTAATTGAGAAACACCCCTTTCGGCGCAAAGGACGCGCCACTTTCCCCTCAAAGGGGACAGCAAGAGCTGTCGCACGCACCACCCCCTCTTGGCGCCCCCTTGAGGGGGAGCTGTCACGCTTGCGTGACTGAGGGGGTGTCACCTTATTTTCAAGCTGGTCACCGTTACTCTTTTCAGAAACGAGCAAGACAAGGAGAGCGCGTAAGCGACGAAGGGAGCGTACTAAATGCGTACGTGACCAAGGAGCGCGCAAGCTCAACGCAGGATTGCGAAGTTTATGGAAAGAGCGCCTATCGTGAGTAAAAAAACGTTCCCCCTTGTATTTGGGGGAACGTTTTATTTTTACTCACCCGTCGGAGGCTCGGAGCGGTGGGCGCTCACCGAAAACCCCCCATCCACCCGATCGACTACATCGAAAAACCCGTATAGCCGCTGTTCGTCGGTCAGGGAGAGATATTTTTCAAGGACCTTTTCCGCTTTCTCGGCGGCGAAGTTTTCGGGCGCAAACACGTCGATCACCAAGCCCTCGCGCATCTTCACGCGCATAAGGTATGCGCCCGCGATCTCGTTGTCCGTCTTTCTCAAAGACAGCGACACAACGTTGGCGCGCGCGTCTTCGAGCCGATCCATGAACACGCCCGCAAAGGCGATCGCCGCCTTCAAATACCCGTCCGTCGGCAGTTTGTCGGTCTCGGAGAAGGTAAAGTCGAAGTTTTCAAGCAGAATGTTCTCCCCCGTACGGCGGTTGGCGTTTTCGTCCTTATCGTAGAGATACCTGCCGTTTTCGTCGAGCACGGCATACGTTCCGTCGTCTTTGAGATAGGCAAACGCCTCTCTGCGCTCCGCCAACGTGACCGACACGGTGCGCGGGAACACCTTCTTGACCTCTTTGACGACAAACGACGAATAGCCCGCAAGCGACTCCCTCACATCTTCGAGGTCGAGAAAGGTCGTGCTCTTGCCGATGAACTTCTCGTCGAGCATCTCCTGGACGGAATAGCTGTCCTCGATCCCCTCCTGCGAGACGGGGGCGTAGTTGACGAGCACGTCCGTGACCGTGAACACCGCGTTGAGCGCGGCCGCCACGACCGCACAGAGCAGGATGAGCGCGACCGCCGTCATGAAAAGCGCCTTCTTCTTCATGGTTCTTCTCCTTGTAAAAATATCAAAAGCTGCCGCATTTTTATGCGGAACGAACGCCGTCTTTCTGCGCCGTTTTATGCGGCGTCTTTATGCACGGACGCGCAGGATATGTGCACCGAGGCTTGCAAGTTTGCCTTCGAAATCGAAGTAACCGCGGTCGATGTGGGTCAGGTCCACGACCTCGCTGACCCCTTCCGCGCCGAGCGCGGCAAGGACGAGCGCCGCGCCGCCCCGAAGATCGCAGGAGACGAGGGTCGCCCCGTGCAGTCTGCCCGCGCCGCGGACAAATGCCGTCCGTCCCTTGACCTCGACGTCCGCGCCCATCTTTTTGAGTTCGGGCACGAACTTGAAGCGGGTCTCAAACAGGTTCTCGACGATGAGCGCGCCGCCGACCGCGCCGCAGTTGAGCGCCGTCGCCTGTGCTTGAAGGTCGGTGGGAAAGCCAGGGAAGGGCATGGTCTCGATCCGTCGGTTGCATTTGAGCTTGCCCGTGCTCTCTATCGTTATTTTACCATTTTTCGAGCGGATTTTGCAACCGTTTTCACGCAATTTATGTAAAAGCAGGCGAATATTCTCGGCGGAAACGCCCACGACCTCGGTTTCGCCCCCGCAGATCGCGCAGGCGATGAGGAACGTCCCCGCTTCGATGCGGTCTTTCATGGGCTTATAGGTCACCCCTCCGAGGGTTTTGACCCCCTCGATCTCGATGACGTCCGTGCCCGCGCCGCGCACTTTCGCGCCCATCGCGTTGAGAAAGTTTTGAAGGTCCACGATCTCGGGCTCTTTCGCCGCGCCCTGCAAGATCGTCCGTCCCTCCGCCTTGACGGAGGCGAGCAAGATGTTTTCCGTCGCGCCGACGCTCGGGAAGTCGAGCACGATCTCCGCGCCGCGAAGTCTGTCGCATTCACAGAAAATAAAGCCGTCCCGTTCCTTGATCTTGACCCCGAGCCGTTTGAGCGCGGAAAGATGCAGGTCGATGGGACGCAAGCCAATGTCGCAGCCGCCCGGATAGGCGATGAGCGCGCGGTGGAATCTTGTCAAGAGCGAGCCGAGCATGAACACCGAAGAGCGAAGTTCTTTCGTGAGTGCGGACGAGATCTCATGGTTGGACGCGTTGGAACTGTCGATCGTCACGTCCCCGCCGTTAAATTCCGCCTTTGCGCCGAGTTCCCGCAAGATCTGCGCCATGCAGAGCACATCGCTGATGCGGGGAACTTCGCGGATCGTCACTTGTTTCTCCGTTAGAACAGACGCGGCAAGCAGCGGCAGCACGGAATTTTTCGCAGACTGCAACTTGACCGTTCCGCACAGCCGCTGCCCCCCGTCTATTGTAAATTTATCCATAAGTCATCTCCTTACGCAGGACAAAAATGTCCGAAAAGCCCGAAAATTCAGGCTTTGCGTACTTTTTCTTATTGCATTGTATGATTTTCCCGCCTTGCATTGTGTCTCGACACGCCATAGACAATCCCCATGCCGCACATCGTGACGATCAGCGAGGTGTTCCCCGCGGAGACGAGCGGCAGCGGCAGCCCCGTCGGCGGGATACAGCCGCTCACGACGAGTGCGTTCAGACACGCCTGCACGGCAAAGGAAAAAATGATGCCCGAGACGAGCATATACTCGTAAAAATTGTCGCTCCGCTTTGCAATGCGAAAGCCCCGCCAGACGATCACCCCGATGAGCCCGAACAGCAGCACGACCCCGAAAAAGCCCGTCTCCTCGGCAATGACCGAGAGGATGAAGTCGCTCTCCGAGAAGGTCAAAAAGCGGTACTTCTGGCGGGAGCGGAACAGTCCCGTCCCGAACAAGTCCCCGTTCGCGAGCGCATAGAGCGATTGGATGAGCTGATACCCCTCGTCCTTCGGCGAAGCCCAGGGGTCGAGGAACGCCGAAAGCCGTTTGAGACGGTACGGCTCTGCAAAGATGAGCGCGGGAACGGCGAGGAGTGCGGGCACTGCCAAGGCAAAGATGGTCTTCCAGGACGCGCCCGAGAGAAAGATCATGCCGAGCGTCAAAGCGGCGATGCACATCGTGACCGACATGTTCGGCTCTAAGATGACGAGCGCGCAAATCGAAAGCCCCGCAAGCAGCACGGGCAGCACGCCCTTGAAGGTACGCATCCTCGCGGGATCTTTTGCAAAATATCCCGCCGCAAACAGCACGAACCCGTATTTGGCAAGCTCGGAGGGCTGAATGGTGAAGCTCCCGAATCCGATCCAACGCGTTGCGCCGTAGCTGCTCTTTCCCACGCCCGGCACGAACACCAGCCCGAGCAAGACGAGGGAAAGAAGCAAGGCGGGAAGCCCGAACTTTTTCAGGCGGTCACAATCGAGAAAGGAGATAGCGATCATGCCGCAAAGCCCGAGCACAAACCCGATGAGTTGTTTTTTGAAAAAGTAAAAGCTGTCGTGGAACTGTACCTCGGCATTATAACTGCTGGCCGAGTACACGAACACGAGCCCCCATACCGCAAGCAAAATGACCGCGCCCAAAAAGACGAGATCCCCCGCGCCGCGCAAATGCCCGTCAAGGCGTTTGCCCGCACTCCGCGCGCGGCTGGGCTTCGCGGGACGCGTTTGCTTATTCCCCGAGCGCGTCATCGTCCACCGAAGGGGCTGCACGGACGGCGCCGCGCGCTTCTTTTTCCGCTTTGAGGATGTCCATCATCTCGCGGAAGCGTTCCCCGCGCTCTTCGTAGTTGCGGAAGGCGTCAAAGCTCGCAGACGCGGGCGATAAGAGCAAATTCTGCCCCGCTCTTGCGGTCAAAAAGGCGACGCGCACGGCGACGTCGAAGGGACGGCACAGCGTGACGGCGGTAAAGCCCTTTTTGAGCGCGGCTTGCAAAATGCGGAAGGCGTTTTCCCCGTACAGGACGCAGTGGACGACGCCCGAAGTTTTGATCGCGTCGAAGAGCGGCTCGTAGGAATACCCTTTGTCCTTGCCGCCGAGGAGCAAGACGCTCTCCCCGCGCACGCTCAATACCGCCTTGATCGCGGAGTCGACGTTGGTCGCCTTGGAGTCGTCGATGAAGGTGACGCCGCCGATCTCCCCCACCCGTTGCAGCCTGTGCGCCACGCCGCGGAAGGTTTTGAGCGCAGAGACGATGGTCTCGGAGCGCACGCCCATGATCTTGGCGGCGCAGATGGCGGCAAGGGCGTTGGCGGCGTTGTGTTCGCCGTCAAGCGGAAGCTCGCTCACGGGGAAGAGTTTCTCCCCCATGTAGCAAAAACACCCTTCCGAGAGGTATCCGCCCTCGACGGGCTCGCGGCAGGAGAACCAGACGACCTTCGCCTTGGTCTTTTCGGCAAAACCGCGCACGACGGGGTCGTCGTAGTTCAATACGACGTACTCGCTCTCCGCGCTGTTTTTGAAAATGCGCGACTTCAAGTATATGTAGTTCTCCATGTTGTAGTGGCGGTTGAGGTGGTCCTCGGCGATGTTGAGGACGACGGCGACATGCGGGCGCAGCGAATAGAGGGTTTCGAGCTGGAAGGACGAGACTTCGCAGACGGCGACGCCGTCCTCTTGCAGTTCCTCGACGCAAGAGGTGAGCGGACGGCCGATGTTCCCGCAGGCGAGGCTGTTTTTGCCCGCGTTTTTGAAGATGCCGTCGATCATGGTGACGGTAGTCGTCTTGCCGTTTGTGCCCGTCACGGCGACGCAGGGGCAGCGCAGGGCGAGCGCGCCGAGTTCGGTCTCGCCGATGACCCGTTTCCCCGCACGGCGGAAGGCGACGGGAAGCGGATGATCGACGGGAATGCCCGGGCTTAAAACGAGTATGTCGCACTCCGCCTGCCGCGCTTCGAGGTCGCCCTTTTTCAAGATGACGCAGCCGCGCTCCTTCAAAGCGTTCGCGGAAGCCGCGACCGAGCCTTCTTCGACGTCGTCGAAGCAATACACGCGCGCGCCCTTCTTCAAGAGATATTCGGATGCCGCGATGCCCGAGCGGGACAGCCCCGCCACGAGAAATGTCTGTTGGGAAAAAAGCATTTGATCTCCTTCTTTGCGCTTTTTGCGCTCTTAGATATACGGGAACAGCAGCAGCGCGCCCATGACCGCGGTCACCGCCGCGTAGGCATAGGCAATCTTGCCCTCCGCATACCCCTTCTCCTGAAAATGATGGTGGATGGGCGCCATGCGGAAGATGCGCTTTCCCGTCTTTTTATAATATATTACCTGCATGATGACGGATATGCTTGAAACGACGAACATGATCCCCGCGAACGGGATCGCGAGCATGTTTCCCGTGAACAGCGCGCAGGACGCGGCAAAGCCCCCGAGCGAGAGCGAGCCCGTATCCCCCATGAACACGCTCGCGCGGTTGACGTTGAAGACCAAAAACGCGAGCAGGGCGGCAAAGAGGCAAATACAGAGCAGCGAGAGGGTCTTGTCCTCGCCCTGCAACAAGATCAACGTCCCGAGCGCGAGGAAATAGACGGACGACGACGCTCCCGCAAGCCCGTCGAGCCCGTCGGTGAGATTCACGCCGTTCACCGTCGCAAGATAGACAAAGATCCCGAGCGGCAGCATCCCCCAGCCCACGTCGAAAGCCTTTTGCGTGAACGGAATGCGCAGGACGGTCAAGCCGTTCCTGCAACAATAGAGGGACGCAAGGGTCGCCACGGCGAGCTGGAAGAAGATCTTTTGATAGGGTCTGAGCCCCAAGTTGTTTCCCCTTCGCTTTTTGAGGAGATCGTCCAAGAACCCCACGAGCAAAAAGCCGAGCCCGACGGAGAGCGCGACGAGAAAGGGCTTGTCCGTGAACTTGTCGGCGGCGAGCGAGACGGCGCAAGCGGCGAGGATAAACCCGAGCCCGCCCATCGTGGGCGTGCCCGACTTCGCCATGTGCTCCTTCACATAATGTAAGATGTTCTGTCCCGCTCCGAGCCGTCTCAAAAGCGGGATTTCGAGCGCGCACAGCCCGAGCGACAAAAAGAACGAGCAGAGCGCGGCGACAAGATAGAGCTTCATTCAAGTTTCCCGATGAGTTTTTGTATCAATTCTTTGTCGTTAAAGTCGTATTTTATTCCCATGATCTCCTGATAATTCTCCCCGCCCTTGCCCGCAACGAGCAAAACGTCCCCCTCTTTCAGCAGTTTCAGGGCATATTCGATCGCCTTGTCCCGCTCTTCGATCGCGGTATACTCCCCCGAGTCCTTCAAATACCCCTCCTCGATCTCCGAGATGATGGCGCAGGGATCTTCGAAGCGGGGATTGTCGGACGTGATGACGCAAAAATCGCACCACTTTGCCGCCGTTTCCCCCATGATCTTGCGCTTGCCCGTATCGCGGTTTCCGCCGCAGCCGAACAGGGCATACAGCTTGCCCGTACAGCGTTCCTTCAAACACGAGAGCGATTTTTCGAGCCCATCGGGGGTATGCGCGAAGTCGACGAACACCTGCGCGCCGTGGATCTCCCCGACCCGCTCCAACCGTCCGTCCACCCGCTTGACGGCTTCGAGCCCCGCGCTGATCTGCTCCGCGCCCGCGCCGAAGAGCTTGGACGCGCAAGCCGCCGCCAAGGCGTTCTGCACGTTGTGCGCCCCCGTGAGCGCGAGCTTCGCGCCGCAGAGCTCGTCGCTGAGGTTCAAGATCACTTCGCTCCCGAAGAGGTCCTCTTTTTCGACGATCGCAAACGCGTCGGCGGGCGTGTCCATTCCATAGGTGAAAAAGGGCGTTCCGAGCGCTTCGAGCTCCTTCGAAAACCCGTCGTCGGCGTTTAAGACCGCCATCTTGCAACGCTCCTTCGAAAAGAGCAGCTTCTTCGCCGCGCCATACGCTTCCATGTCCCCGAAAAAGTCGAGATGATCGCGGGTCAGGTTGGTAAAGATCGCGCAGTCGAACAAAATGGGCGCGACTTTTTTGAGCGCAAGCGCATGCGCCGACACTTCCATGACGACGGCTTCCACCCCCGCCTTTTGCATTTCGGAAAGCAGCGAGAAGAGGGAGACGGGGTCCGGGGTCGTGAGGTCGGGGGCGATGCTCCTGCCCGCAAACCGTGCGCCGAGCGTGCCGATCATGCCCGTCTCGATCCCGCACGCCTCCAAAATGGCGCAAAGGTAATGGCAGGTCGTCGTCTTGCCGTTCGTGCCCGTCACGCCGACGAACTTCATCTTGCGCTCGGGATGTTGATAGAAGGCGGCGGCGATCATCGCCATTGCCTCTCTGCCGTCCTCGGCGACGAACTGCGCGCAGGGCAGGGGCAGTTTGCGTTCGCAGATGATCGCCGCCGCCCCCTTGGCATACGCTTCCGCGGCGAAGTCATGCGCGTCGGTATGCGTTCCGCAAAAGCAAAAGAACAGTTCCCCCGCTCCCGCGACGCGGCTGTCCGTGCAAAGTCCCGTGACGTCGGCGTCGCCGAAGAGCTTTCCCCTTAGGTTCAAGCAAAGTTCGGAAAGTTTCATGTCCGTCTCCTGTCGCTCATTGAAAGGGCGCGATTTTTTTGAGGGAGATGATCCCCTCGAAGATCTCCTTGGCGCAGGGGGCTGCGATCGTACTGCCGTAATAGCCGCCCTGCGGTTCGTCCACGATGATAAGACATAAGTATTTGGGCGCGTTCGCGGGAAAGAAGCCGACAAAGCTCGACACATACTTTCCCTGCGCGATGACCCCGTTCTCGTATTTTTGCGCCGTGCCCGTCTTGCCGCCGACGCGGTAGCCTTCGATATAGGCGTGCTTGCCGCTCCCGTCTCTCACGACCCCTTCGAGCATCCCCGAAAGGATCTTGGACGCCTCTTCCCCCACCGTGCGTCCGATCAGGGCTTTTTCAAAGCGTTCGCTCACATACCCGTCCGAAGAGTAGATCTCTTTGAGGATGTGCGGCGTATAGTAATATCCCCCGTTGACCGCGGACGCGGCGGCGCAGGCGAGCTGCAAGGGCGTGACCGCGATGGTCTGCCCGAAGCCGATGCGCGCAAGGTCGCAGTCCCTGACCGTCCCCTGCGGCAGGAGCATGCCGACCGCCTCGCCCGAAAAGTCGATGCCCGTCGCCGTGCCGAAGCGGAAAGCGTTCAAGTATTTGTAAAACGTGTCCTTGCCGAGCGCGAGCGCAATGTCCACAAAGCAGGGGTTGCAGCTGTTGTTGAGGGCTTCTGCGAGCGTTTGGTTGCTGTGCTTGCCGTTTGCATGATCGCTCCAACAGCGGATGGTCGTGCCGTCCACGCTCCGCGTCCGCGAGGACGCAAACACATGCTCATTCGAAAACGCCTTGGAATTGCCGCGAAGATATTCTTCGATGTTGGCAGCCGCCGTCACGATCTTGAAGGTCGAGCCGGGCTCATAGATGTCGCTCACGACGCGGTTGCGGCTCAATGCGTTGAGGGCTTCCATGTCGTCCCGCGGCGGCGAGTTGAGGTCGTAGGCGGGCAGATTGACCATCGCAAGCACCGAGAAGTCGTTGGGGTCGAGCACGATACAGCGCGCGCCCTTGGCGTTTGTGCTTGCAAGCGTTCTTCCCATCACCTCTTCGGCGATCGCCTGGATGCGGTAGTCGAGGGTGAGCTTTACGTTGAGCCCGCTCTCTGCGGGAAGATAGGCGGCGTTTGCGCCCTCGATCTCCACGCCGACGAGGTCGGTCTCGTATAAGATCTCCCCGTTCTTGCCCGCGAGGTATTCGTCATAGTACCGTTCGACCCCCGTCGTGCCCTCGTTGCCCATCGCGGTGAAGCCGAGCACCTGCGAGGCAAGACTTCCGTACGGATAGACCCGACGGTTGTCGCGCGCATAGTACACCCCTGCAAGGTTTGCGCCTTCGAGCTTTTGCACGAGCGTCTTGTCCGCCTGCTTGATGAGGGTGATCTCCGAGCGAGAATGATCGCAGAGCCGCGCTTTGGTCTCTTCGAAGGGGGTATCCAAGAGCGCAGATAGCACCTGCGCCGCCCGTTCGGGCTCTTTGACGGCGTTCGCCCGCGCATAGACGCTGTATGCGCTCTCGTTGCCCGCCAAGATCTCGCCGTTTGTGTCGGTCACGAGCCCGCGCTCCGCTACGACGGGGATCTCCCGCGTCCATTGGTCGAGCGCGCGGTACATCAGCTCCTCATGCCAGATCACCTGCACATAGAAGAACCGTCCCAAAAAAATGCAAAAAAGAAAGGTTATCGCCGTAATTACGGCAAATAACCTCTTTCGTAGGATGGTAAATGAAAACTCCGTCGTATTCTGTTTGATATATTCCCTCCGCGGGGAACGGGTCACGACTCGGGAGGAGTCATTCCGTGTTCCGCCGCCCAATTTTCGACGTATTCGGGGGAAGTCATCTCGTCGATCTCGCTCTCGATGGAGCGAAGCGTCGCGCCGAGATCGGTCACCGTCTGTTCGCGGTACGAGACGTCTGCGTTCAGGCTTCTGATGACCGCCGCATTGATGCAGATGATCGCAAGCAGGATCATGATCGTCGCCGCGATCGCGCACAGCACGATCTTGGTCTTGGACGAGAGCGCGCTCGTCACCCGCACGTCCTCCTCGTCCACCGTCTCATCCTCCTCGCGGAGATGCTTCATGGTGTAGCTCGTGGGCTTTGCGTCGTCCTCGTTCTCTTCGTTAAATTCATGGAAGGGCATGGTCGAGACGGGCACGTCGGCGGGGGGCGCAAGCTCTTGGCTCTGCACGATCCCCTGTTGGTACAGCCAGCCCATGTATTCGTCGCGCGGGGCAGCGAACTGCGGCTCGCCGACAAAATTTTGCGCCGCCATCCCCATCGCGGGCGCTTGCATTTCATTCATCATGGCAGGCGCTTGCACTTCGCTTATCATCGCGGGCGCAAATGCCTCGGGCGCTTGCAGTTCGTCCATCGCCATTTCGGGCGCTTCCTGAACGAGCGCTTCGGCAACGGGCGATTCCCGTCTCATCTCATCGAGCCTGCGGGCGGATTCCATATAATCGCGGATCCTGCTCTGCGCGCTCGGCGCGTCCGCAGGCGCGCTGACAGTCGCATTCGAAGGCGCAGCCGACGTCTCGTATTCGGTATAGCGCGGATGATCTCCCCGCTCGGAAGAGAAATAGCTCTCGCGGGCTTGTTCGGAATACTTGGCATAGTCTACGGGCTGGGCGCAGAGCTCCTCAAACTTCGCAGCCATGCGGCGGCGGTGCTCTTCCGCCTCGTCAAACCCCGACTCTTCCCGCGCTTCGCTCTGCCCGCCGAAGAGCGCGTCATATTCTCTCTCCAAAAATTCCGAATCAGCCATGATTT
Source organism: uncultured Clostridia bacterium (assembly GCA_947631465.1). GTDB lineage: Bacteria > Bacillota > Clostridia > Christensenellales > Borkfalkiaceae > Gallimonas. Next base: position 24,463 of record CANRLK010000005.1, on the reverse strand, counting down.
TCTCTCCTATTTCTATTGCAATTCGCGCCGATTTATGCTATAATTTTTGCGCGATGCGGAGTTTTGCGCTTCTGCTCCGCGGATTTTCTTCTTTTTCCTGTTCGCTCGGGAAGATCGGCTGTCTCCCGACAGGTGCGATCTCCCGCGTTTTCCCGCATACGCAGACGGGAAAACTCTTGGGACAGGTGCAACCGATGCTCAGATCTCGGAATGCGTTCTTCACGATCCGGTCTTCGAGCGAATGGAAGGTCAAAATGCAGATCCTTCCGCCTTGTTTCAGCCTCCTGCAAAGTCCCGTGACGCACTCGCTCAAACCTTCGAGCTCGCCGTTCACTTCGATGCGCACCGCCTGAAAGGTCTGTCTCGCACAGGCGGGGGAACGGAGTCTGAACGGAAGACTTTCCTCGACGATCTTCGCAAGTCTCCCGCAAGTCTCGATGGGACGCTTCGCCCGCTCCCGAATGAGATTCTTCACGATCGGAACGGCAAAACGCTCTTCTCCGAAGTCCCGTAAAATGCGAACAAGACGCGTCTCCTCGTAACCGTTCACAACGTCAAACGCCGTGAGGGAGGAAGTCGTGTCCATTCTCATATCGAGGGGCGCGTCGGCTCTCAGATAAGAAAACCCTCTTGTTTCATCGTCGATCTGATGCGATGATATCCCTAAATCCAATAGCACGCCGTCGAGCCTGTCCGCGCCCGCCCGATCAAAGACTTCTTGATAGTTTTTGTAGTTGGTACGATATAGTTCGAATCTGCCCGCAAAGGGCTTCAAACGCTCTGTTGCCGCGGCGATCGCATCGCCGTCTCTGTCCGTCCCGATGAGATATGCGCTCTTCTCCTTTTCAAGGACCGAAAAGGCATGTCCCCCGCCGCCGACCGTGCCGTCGAAATAGACGCCGCCGGGCTTTATGCTCAGCCCGTCGATCACTTCGCCGAGCATGACGGGACGGTGATAAAATTCACTCATCGCTCGGCTTCCGCCTTATTGAGCCGCGACTTGCTCTCGCTCAGCTGCTTGCGCACCGACGCCGCCGTCTGTCCTTTGACGACCTTGTCGTAGTTCTCCTTCGTCCAGATCTCAAGGTAGCTGTACATGCCCACCGAGACAAGATCGCTATGGTCCTTGTCCGCACCGATGTGCTCGCGCACCGACTTCGGAAGCACGACCCGCCCTTGCGCGTCCTCTTCATACTCCTCGACCATGCCCGAAAACGTCCGAAGCGCATTCAGCGTCTCCTCGTCCATCGGGTCGATGTCGGAAAAGCTCCCGAACCGCTCGCTCAGTCCCTTCTCGTCGACGAGCGCGATACAGTTGTCCGAGAACTGCACAAAGTACAGTTTTCGGTTGCTGTCGCCTCCCGTCAGCTCGGCACGGAACTTGGCGGGGATCCTGATTCTGTTTTTGACATCCATGACGTGCTCGGCACGCCCGAAAAGGATTCCCATGCGATTCTCCTGCTTTACGGAATAGATTATATCACCACTTTTGGGGAATGTCAACCACATGTAACCCCTTTTTCCCACTTTTTTTGCATTTTTGTAAAAATTTTTGAAAACATTTGTTCGAGAAATGTATATTTTCGTTGATTTCCGCGCAATCTCCCAAAAAAACGGGGAAAACCGCGCGGAAATTTTTGTCGGCTTTTGGAAAAATATGGTGGTCAGCCGTCCCAGAAAAAAGCAGGGTTTCGAGCCGTTTTGCCGTGCCTTCGTTCCCGTCAAAGACGGGAACACCGTAAAAACGCTCGATTTCTTCGCGGTAAAAGACGTAATGGGTGCATCCGAGGACGACTGCGTCGAACGGGTGGGCGGAGGTGGTCAACACCCTTCTGCGGGGATCGCTGTCCCCTTTCGTCCCAAATTCAGGGGATTTTTTGGGATAATCGTCCAAGCTCACCCCTTTTTCCCAAGCGGCGCATAATTTTTTTGAAGCGTTCCCGCCGTCTTGCGGAACAAAAGGCGCAAAGTTTGACCACTCCCCTTTTGAAGCAGAAAAGAGTTCTTTGGGCGGAAGCAGGGCGGGAAGATCGAGAGGAAGGTCTCCGATGAGGGCGCGTTCGATCGAAGGGGCGAGGTCCTTTGCGGGATAGACGAAAAACTCGGTATCGGGAAAGCGCGCGAGAAGGCGGGAGAGCTTTTCGCCCGCGGCGGTGACGGGGGTGCAGAGGACGAGGACGCGCCTTGCATATTTTGCGGCGAGGGAGACGGCGGGCTCCATACCGACGATGGGAAAGGGAAACTCGCGGCGCATTTGTTCGGCGCAGACGCTCGTTGCGGTGTTGCAGGCGAGGACGGCGGCGTCCACGCCCCACTCGGAAAACGCGGAGAGCGCGGAACGGACGAGGCGCGTGATCTCCGCGCGCGGAAGATCGCCGTAGGGCGCGTGCAGGTTGTCGCCCAAATAATAAAATTTCACCTGCGGCAGGCGGCGCATGCAGGCGCTTAGGACCGTGAGTCCCCCGACGCCGCTGTCGAAGATCCCGACTTTGACCATCCTCTCCCCTCTCTTTTCGAATTTTTCAAGGAAATTTTTATCGTTCGCGCGCAAAAACAGTTTACAAGTATTTTATTTTATGCTAAAATATCAAAGATTGAAATTGAAATCGAAGGAGAATCAACGTGCCCAACATCAAATCCGCAAAAAAGCGTGTTCTTGTCACCGAAAAGAAGGCTATGCAGAACAAGGCGATCAAGTCCGCCTTAAAGACGCAGATCAAAAAATTCCTTGCGGCGGTCAACGCAGGAGATAAGGAGCAGGCAGACAAGCTCTATCCCGAGACCGTCTCTGCGATCGACTCGGCAGCCTCCAAGGGAATTTTGCATAAGAACAACGCGGCAAATAAAAAGGCAAAGCTCGCAAAAAAACTCGCCGCCATCGCTTGACCCCTTTCCTAATATAATATAGGAAAGCCGATCGTCACAAAAAAATCTTCGCGCCCCATCCTTTGGCGGGGCGCATTTTCTATTGCTTTTCACATCTCTTTCTTCATTTCCCGCCTCTCTCCCCCGCCGTTCGTGCGGGGTTTTGTTTTCCCGAAGAATATTTTCGACAAAAAGTTACAAACTCTGTTCCGCGTTCACAATCTTTCCCTTATGAAAATTTTTTCGCAAAACAGTTGACTTAATTTTATAGATATTTTATACTGTCCGCGTTGCGTGTTTATTATTATTAAACTTTCCGTTTAATTTTGCGAGAGTTTCATAAAAAATGAGAAAAAGTTTAGAAATACTAAACACGGGACAAATTTCGGCGCAAAATAAGGAGCTATGGACATGGAACTCGGCGCAAAGATCCGAGAGATGCGGCAAAAGATCAATTTAACGCAGGAGGAGCTTGCCGATCGGTGCGAGCTGACGAAGGGGTACATTTCGCAGCTTGAAAACGATCTGACGAGCCCGTCGATCGCGACGCTTGTCGATCTTCTGAACGCGCTCGGAAGCAATCTTTCGGACTTTTTTCATGAAGAGACCGAGCCGAAGGTGGTCTTTTCGCAGGCGGAGTACATCGAGAAGCAGTCGGAGGGGATGGTCTTTTCCTGGCTCATTCCGAACGCGCAGAAGAACATGATGGAGCCCGTGCTCGTGGAGCTTTCCGCGGGCGCGGAGACGAACGCGGACTTCCCCCATGAGGGCGAGGAGTTTGGATATGTGCTCGAAGGGAAGATCGAGATCGTCTTTGCGGGCGGGCGGCACACGGCGAAAAAGGGCGAGAGCTTTTATTTCACCGCGGACAAAGAGCATTACATCGTCAACAAGGGCAAGGGACGGGCGAGATTCCTTTGGATCTCCACCCCGCCGAACTTTTAACTTTTTACGAACAGCAAGGAGCAGAGGAAAATGGCAGAAAAGATCATCGAACTCAAAAACGTCACCAAGTATTTCGACGACAATCTCGTCATCGACAACGTCAGTTTTTATGTAAAAAAGGGGGAATTTATCACCTTTTTGGGACCGTCTGGCTGCGGCAAGACGACGACGCTGCGCATGATCGCGGGCTTCGATCTTCCAACGAGCGGGCAGATCTTGCTCGGCGGGAAGGACGTCTCGCAGCTTCCCCCCAACAAGCGTCCCGTCAACACGGTGTTCCAGCGCTATGCCCTTTTCCCCCATCTCAACGTCTTTGAGAACATCGCCTTCGGACTGCGTTGCAAGAAGGTCGTCAACACTTATGAGAACGACAAGGGCGAAAAATACACGAGGCGCGAGAAGCTCTCCAAAAAGGAGATCTCGGACAAAGTGAAAAAGGCGCTTGAGATCGTCGATCTCGAAGGATTTGAAAAGCGCTCCATCTCGACCCTTTCGGGCGGACAGCAGCAGCGGGTCGCGATCGCGCGGGCGATCGTCAACGAGCCCGAGATCCTGCTTTTGGACGAGCCGCTCGGCGCGCTCGACCTCAAAATGCGCAAGGAGATGCAGATCGAACTCAAAGAGATCCACCGCCGTCTCGGGATCACCTTTATCTATGTCACGCACGATCAGGAAGAAGCCCTCACGATGTCGGACACGATCGTCGTCATGGCGGACGGGGTCGTGCAGCAGATCGGCACGCCCAAGGGAATTTACGACGAACCCGCCAACACCTTTGTTGCGGATTTCATCGGCGAGAGCAACATCTTCTCGGGAAAAGTTGTGGGCGACAAGCAGGTAAAATTCTGCGGCAAGACGTTTGCCTGCCTCGACGATTTCGGCGTCAACGAGATCGTGGACGTCGTTGTGCGGCCCGAAGATTTGAAAATGTGCGCGCCCGAAGAGGGCGTTTTAAAGGGCGAGGTGCTCTCCGTCGTGTTTAAGGGGATCCATTACGAGATCACGGTCAAGGTCGGGAAATATGAGATCGTGGTGCAGAGCACCGAGAGCCGCGAGATCGGCGACAAGATCGGGCTTACGGTCGCGCCCGACGGCATTCATCTCATGAAGCCCCGCTACACGTCCAACATCTTCGACGGGGTCATCACCAAGCACAACACGGTCGAGTTTGCGGACGGCGAGTTCGAATGCGACGTCACGCAGCTCTATCCCGGAAGCCATATCGACGACGAGGAATACCTCATTACGGCTTCGGGCGAGAAGATCGACCTCACGGGCGTCGAGGTCAAGGTGGAAGTGGGACTTTCGGACGTCACGATCAGCGACGACGCCGAGGCGGGCGGCACGACGGGGCATATCATCTCCATCATCTATAAGGGCGACCACTATCGGCTCATCGTCCGTACCGAGGAAGAAGAGGAAGATTTCGTCCTCTCGACCGACGACCTTTGGAACGAAAACGACTATGTCTCGGTCATTATTCCCAAGGACAAGATCAAGCTCACCCTCAAAAATGCGGAGGCGAAGAAATGAAGCTCCCCCGCTTTTCCCGAAAGACGCTCGGCATCCCCTATGCGGTCTTTCTCGTATTTTTCGTCATCATCCCGATGCTCGTCATCGTGTTCTATGCGTTCACGACGGGCGTGAAAGACCCCGAGACGGGCGCGGAGAGCTTTTCCTTCTCGTTCTCGAACTTCTTGCGGTTCTTCTCCGACCCGACAAAGCTGTCGACGATCGTCTATTCCCTCGTCATCGCGCTCGTGACGACGGTATGCTGCCTTCTTATCGCCTATCCCGTCGCCTACATCTTGGCGCGGAGCAGACTCAAAAAGAAGTTCGTCATCCTGATGCTCTTCGTCCTCCCGATGTGGATCAACTTTGTCCTGCGCGTGAACGCGCTTCGGGAGATCTTCAACCTGCTCTCGCTCGCCCCCGCCCTTGAATCGCTGACGAGCGCGAACTACTTCAAAACCATCTTCGGCATGGTCTACGACTTTCTTCCCTTCATGATCCTGCCGCTCTATACGACGATCATGAAGATCGATCAAAGCCTGTATGAGGCAAGCGCGGACCTCGGCGGGAGCGCGCTCGTGACCTTTACGCGCGTCACCCTTCCCCTCTCGATGCCAGGCATTATGAGCGGGGTCACGATGGTATTCCTTCCGTCCATGACCAACTACGTCGTCTCGGACATGCTCGGCAATGCGAAGGTGACCATCATCGGCAAATTCATCTATGAATACTTCGGCAACGATTGGCACATGGGCTCGATGGTCGCGCTCGTGTTGCTCGTCGTCGTATTCCTTTCGAGCTGGCTGTCGGGCGGATTCAAAGCGGACGAAAACGTCAGGGGGACAAACTTATGAAAAGCAATCTTTTGGTGCGCTGTCTCAAAGCGGGGTTTGTGGGGCTCATTCTCCTGCTCCTCTACGCCCCCATTCTGCTGCTCGCGGTGTATTCGTTCAATTCCGTGGACAACATCGGCGGCTGGGGAGACCTGTCCCTCGTCCACTATCAAAAGCTGTTCGGCGACCCCGTCATTCTCTCGATGATCGGCAACACCGTCCTGCTTGCGGTCGTCGCAGCAGCGCTTTCGACCGTCCTCGGCACGGCAGGCGCGCTCGGCATGTACTACTGCAAAAAACGGCTCAAAACGACAATGCAGCTCATGAACCAGATCCCCGTCGTCAATGCGGAGATCGTCACCGCGCTCGCGCTCACGATCACCTTTGTCGCCGTCGGCATCGGCAAGTCCTGGTTCACCCTCATCATCGGTCACATGGTCATTTGCACGCCGTTCGTCGTCTTGTCGGTCATTCCGAAACTCAAACAAATGGACGGCTCGTTGTACGAAGCGGCGCTCGACCTCGGCGCAAGCCCCTTTAAGGCGCTCATGAAGATCGTCCTCCCGCAGATCATCCCGGGGGTCATTTCGGGCTTCATGCTCGCGATCACCCTCTCGCTCGACGACTACATCGTCACGGTCTATACCCGTCCGACGGGCTTTGAGACCATCTCGACCTACGTCTTTAACGCCACGATGAAGGGCAATGCGCATACCGCAAAGACCCTTTCGTCGTTCTGGGCGCTCACGACCATCATTTTCGTCATCATCGTGCTGTTCGTCGTCATTTCGAACCTCGCGGGTAGGCGCAACAAGGAGGAATCAAGATGAAAAAAAGCGTTTCGATTTTGCTTGCGGGCTGTATGCTCGTTCCGATGCTCGGGGTTTTCAGCGGCTGTTCGGGGAAGAAGGCAGACATCATCCTCAGAGTCTATAATTGGGAAGAATACATCGACGAGGGCGGCGAAGGGACGTTTATTTATGATGAGCTGCATGAGCTCGACGACAAGGGCAAGGCGGTCAAGGACGGCGCGGGAAACCATGTGCACATCGAGTCGGACATTGTGGACGACGACTACAAGGCATGGTACGAGGACGCAATGGGCGTTCCCCTCTCGGAAGAAGGACCTGCGATCTTGGACGATTTCGAGCTTTGGTACGAGAAACACTACGGCGTGAAGATCAAGGTCGAGTATTCGACGTTCGGCACGAACGAGGACATGTACAACGAACTGCTCCTCGGGAACGAGTACGACCTGCTCTGTCCCTCCGACTATATGATCATGAAACTTGCGGCGGAAGGACGGCTCGAAAAGTACGACGAGAGCTTTTTCGACCGCGAGAATGAGCTCAATTACTACATCAACAACGTGTCCCCTTTCATCCAAGAGAAATTCGAGACCAACGCGGGGCTCACGGGCAAGGACTATTCTTGGAGTGAATACGCCGCGGGCTACATGTGGGGCACGACGGGGTTCGTGTATAATCCCGAGATCGTCTCCGAAGAGGAACTCAACGAGCTCGGTTGGCAGGCGTTTGTCACGAAGGGAGATCGCTATACCAATAAAATCACGGCAAAGGACAACGTGCGCGACACCTATTTTGCCGCGCTCGGGGTGACGTTTGAAGAGGAGCTGTTGTCGCTCAAAGAAAGGCGCGAGAGCGGCGAGCTCTCGGACGAGGAATACATGCTGGAACTGACGCGCATTTTCAACGACACGACGGACGGGACGATTGCAAAGGTCGAGCCCGTGCTGCAAAAGATCAAGGAAAACATTTACAGCTTCGAGACGGATACGGGCAAAGCGGACCTTGTGAACGGGAACGTGAACTTGAACTACGCATGGAGCGGCGACGCCGTGTACGCGATGGATATGGCGGAAGCGGAGAACGACAAGTATCTCAACTACTTTGTGCCGCTCGGGGGGTCGAACCTTTGGTTTGACGGCTGGGTGATGCCCAAGGGCGTGAGCGAGCGCGGGACGAAACAGGCGGCGGAGGCGTTCGTGAACTTCCTCTCCATGCCGCAGAATGCGATGAGAAACAGCTATTATATCGGCTACACGTCGGCGATCGCAGGGAGCGAGATGGAGATGCTCGACTATGCGGATTACCTCTACGGCTACGAGCCCGAGGACGAGGAGGAAGAGGCGAAAGAGAGCGTCGAATACGATTTGAGCTGGTTTTTCGGGGGCGAAGCCGTGATCACGGCAGAGAGGGAACAGGCGGAGCGCAGACAGCTGTATGCGCAGTTCCCGCCCGAAGAGGTGATGGCGCGCTGCGCGGTAATGGACTACTACGGTGAAGAGGCGACGGTTCGGATCAACGAGCTATGGTCGCGGGTGAAGGCGGAGACGCTCGACGCCTGGGCGATCATCGTGATCTGTTTGACGGTGACGGGCATTGCCCTGTTTGTCGTATATGTGAAGCTCGGCGCGAAGATCGACTTCTTCCGCAGAAAGCCCAAAAAGGGCTATCATAAAGTTGAAGAATAAGCGTCATTCAAAAGATTTTGAGTTATAAAGAGAATCCCCGCAAAATTTGCGGGGATTCATTTTCGGCCGTAACCCTAATAGATAAAGGCAACGCATGAGATCATTTCAAGAAAAACTTTATCAGCTTTTCGTTTCCCTTTCGATAAGGCTGATACCGCATGGGAAGGTCCAAAAGCGTCGATTTGTCGACGATGCTCTTGAAGTGACTGAACGTTTCAAAACCGACTTTGCCGTGATATGATCCAAGTCCGCTCGCGCCGAAGCCACCGAATGGCATATACGGCGTTGCAAGATGGATCACAACGTCATTTACGCAGCCGCCCCCGAAGCCGATCTCCGAAGTCAAGCGCTTGATCCTCGCCTTGTCGGCCGAGAACACATACAACGCAAGCGGCGCGTCGTTCTCCTTGATATACTTCACGACTTCGCGCTCGTCCTTGTATGTCAAAATCGGCAGGACGGGTCCGAAAATTTCCTCCTGCATGACGGCATCGGCATATTGCACGCCGTCCAAAACAGTCGGCTCTATTTTCAAGCGCTCCGCGTCCGCCTTTCCGCCGTGTACGACCTTCGGCTTGTCGATCAAAGCCGAAACTCGATGAAAATGCTTTTCGTTTATCATTTTGCCATAAGCGGGATTTTTAAGGGGATCACTTCCGAACTGAGCGATGATCTGCTTTTTCAGCTCCGCAAGAAGATCATCGTGGATTTTTTCCGAGCAATAAATGTAGTCGGGCGCAACGCACGTCTGACCGAGATTGAGGAATTTTCCCCATACGATGCGTTTTGCGGCAAGCTTCAAATTTGCCGTTTCGTCTACGATACAGGGACTTTTCCCGCCGAGTTCCAACGTCACGGGCGTCAATCTTTTGGCGGCATTTTCATAGACGAGCTGCCCCACTCTCTTGCTCCCCGTAAAGAAAACATAGTCAAACTTGACTTCCATGAGTTCCTTATTGATTTGCGCACCGCCGAAGAGCACTGTGACATATTCGGGCGGGAATACGCTGTCGATCACTTCTTTGATCGCCTTGTTGGTGTTCGGCGAATAGGCGCTCAATTTCAGCACTACGGTATTGCCCGCCGCGATCGCGTCGATGAGCGGATCTATGGAGAGCAGGAACGGATAGTTCCACGGGTTCATGACGAGCACCGTTCCGTAGGGCGACGGCAGACGGTAACTCTTTGAAATTGCCTGCGCAAGCGGGGTTTTCACTTTCTTCGGTTTTGCGAACTTCTTCAAGCGCTTGATCATATAGGAGAGCTCGCTTAATGCAAGTCCCGTTTCGCACATATAGCTTTCGGTCTCACTCTTGCCCAAATCGGCTTTGAGCCCTTCGTGAAGAGCGGGCAAATTCGCTTTGATCGCGGAATACAGCGCTATGAGCCTCTTTTTGCGGTGTTTTACGGGCAGCGTTGCGCCGCTTTCAAAATACCGCCTTTGGCGCTCCACGATCGTGGGAATGTCCGTTTCGTCGATGTTCTCGCCGCGCAGCTTCAAATACATTTCTTTGAGTTTTTCTCTATCCCATAAGACGGGGACGGGATAGAGCGGGTTCGCCTCTTTTTCGGCGTAAGACGCAAGTTCTTCGAGATCGCCGCGGCGGATCTCGGGGAAGGTACTGCCGATGCCGAACGCGGCATTCATCCCTTCGATCTTCCCGATCACAGCCTCCGCGCCCTGCGCATAGGACGCATTCTTGTCGGCAAGTCCGCAGAACAGGGCGATCTTCCATAGTTTTTTATGGACGGCTTTGCCGTATTCCCGCAAAACGATCGGCAGAATGACCGCATTTGCAAGTCCGTGCGCGATGTTGTATTTTCCGCCGAGCGGGTGCGCAAGCGCGTGAACATAGCCGACATAGGCTTTGCTGAACGCCCTTCCCGCCTTGTGCGACGCGAGAAGCATTGCCTTCGCCGCTGCCCTGTCGCCGTCATAGGATCGTTCGAGGTTTTCAAATACGAGCCCGATCGCCTCCAATGCGTCTTTGCGCGTCCCTCGGTTTCCGCCTCTGCCGATGTATGCCTCGATCGCATGGGTGAGCGCGTCCATGCCCGTTGTGGCGATGATATTTTTGGGAAGCGAGGCGGTCAGGCTTTCATCCAAAACGGCGTAAGAGGGAATGAGCGGGAAGTCGTTGATCGCATACTTGTGGTGTGTGACGCAATCGACCACGACCGCGGCAAGGGTCGTTTCGCTTCCCGTCCCCGCCGTCGTGGGAACGGCAACAAGCAAGGGAATTGCCTTTCGCACCTTCAAAATTCCGCTCATTTTGCCAAGCGTTTTGTTGGGACGGGCAACCAAAGCGCCGACGCATTTCGCACAGTCCATCGGAGAGCCGCCGCCAAAGCCGATCAAGCAGTCGCAGCCCGCGCTCTTATAAATTTTTAACGCTTCCTCGGCGTTTTCCGTCGTAGGATTGGCGACCGCGCCGTGATAGACGGTGCAAGCGACCCCTGCCTCCTTCAAGGCATTTTGGAGCGGCTGCGTAAGTCCGAGCTCAAAAATCGTTTGATCGGTAACGATCAAGGCGTGCGTCTTTTGATTGGCTTTCAAAACTGCGGGCACTTCGGTGACCTTTTCTATGATTTTCGGGTCTTTATAAGGCAGCAGCGGGAGGGCAATTTTGAACACCCCCTGAAAAATACGGCAGTACAGTCTTTTGAAGAAGTTGACGCCCTTTTCGGCGTGCAGGATCAGGGAAAACGCCAAGAGGAATTGGGCAGGGTAATAGGTTGCAAGGCACAAAATGCGGGGAAGCGTTTGGAACGCGCCGAACATTTTGAGAAGCAACATCAAGTCGGAGAAATAGAAGAGCACGCTGCCGACCGCAAGCAAAGCGGCAAGCGCAGTCCCCTTTCTTATGTCGGCGATCGCTTTTCCCACCATCAGCGAAAGGATGAGCGCATAGATGGCGCACACGATCTCCATAAGGATCCCGCCGAAATCAAATATAGGAGCAAGCGTGATGAAAAGAACCGACGGTACAAAAATGACGACGGAGACGATGAGGTCGGCGGGACGGAATCCGAAAGTAGAATCATATGCCGCAACATAGAATATGTGCGCCGCGGCAAACAGCGCCGCCCCGAGGAGAAACCAAGTCTCTCCCGCGTTGTATAGGAAAATATCTCCCGCCATTGCAAAGAGGCAGCCGATCAGCATAAGGAGCGGAAAGGGTCTCTTCGCCTTACCCTTGCACGCATAAAGGAAGTTTACAAGCGCGATAAGAGCAAAGCACGCGCTCGCTGCGCTTTTCAACCAAAGCGCGGGACTTAAAATCAGCAGAACGTCAAACGTTACAAGGGCAATAAGCAACAAGAAATTGAATAGATAAACCGTTTTTTTCATTTTTGATTTCCCTGTCAAGCTCTTCGGAGCATTATCTCACAACCGCCTTCAATTCTCCCGTCGAAAAAGAATACTCATAAATCGCCGTGGAGTCATTGAAATTTTCATTGGACACCCAAAGCGCCGTTTTTTTTGTCAGGTTATATATGACGCTATGTACGGTACAGCCGTCTCCTATCCCCCAACTTCTTCTGCCGACGGTTTTAAGGATCTCCATCGCCGCCCACTCGTCCTTGACAACGCCGTCGGTTTCGGAGAGGTCGGAATAGATCTGCTTGTACCTGTCAAGCCCCGCCTTGTCCTCGTCTTTTGTATAATAATCAGGCTGAATAATGAAGTTTGTGATCCATTGGAAGTCGCTATTGCCCTCTTCTTCGCCGATCTTCTCATCGCCCGTGTTATAGGTGACGACGAGTTTACGAGCAGAGCCGTCGTTATCCGTTTCGTCCTTGCCGCCCACGGGAACCCATTCGAGAATAGCGCTTTTGCCCGTGCTGTCTGCCACCATATAGTGGAAAGACGTGTTCGCCGAGTCGTGAAGATTATATTGCTTGACAAGCTCGACCGCCTCGTCCACGTCGTCCGCATAGTCGAGGATCAGGCGAAGCATGGTCGTCGAGGTGATGTCAGGTTTATTGGGATCGTTTTGGTCGGTCGGGACGGCATTGTTGTTTTCGGGTTCGCCCTGGTATGTCATGTAGATGCCGCAGCTCACCCCCGCGTCGTTGATGCCGTCAAGAGGCGCAAACGGAGCGGCAAGACAAGTGATCTTGTTCATCAGCCCTTCGACGTTTTTATTCGTATCCATACCGACATAGTTCAGATCGACCGTCGAGAAGGAAGCATGCCTGCCGCCGCCTGGATTTGTGATGGTCAGGCAGACGTTTGTCTTGTCAAAGTCATAATTGCGGGCGAAAAGCCTATCCCCGCTCTCGGTAACTGCCGTAAAAGAGGAACAGCCGATGTCGCTCTCCTTGATCCCTACGTCCATAAGTCCGCGGGTGATCTTGTTGGAGATGAACGCGATGAGGTCTGAGTCCTTCTTCGCGCCGCCCTGTTCGAGAAAATCGTCGAAATAGAACCCGCCGCCTACGTTCATGCTGTAAACCGCGCCGTCTTTATGCGCGTCGTTGCGGTCACGAAGCATGGTGAAGCTCGTAACAGAAGAAAACTCGTTGTGCCAAATTCCGAAGAATACCGACACAAGAACGATCGCGAGCAATAAAATGACTGCAAGCACGATGCAGAGGGTTCGCAACAAAATTTTTTTGGTTTTTGTCATAAATTTTTCTCCTTTTTTGAAATGTTATTTACCGTTTTTTATCAATTCCTTATAATATGCTCTTAAATTTTCATTGATCACGTCAAGCGATTGATAAAAGAAATTTCTTTCTTCTTCCGTAAAATCCATACTGCCCGCGGCGACGGCTTTCTCCGCACGCGCACAGATCATGCTTGTGAATTGCTTTCCGTCCTCCGTCAGCTTGATGGTTGAATTGCGCCGATTGGGGTCATAGGTGACATAACCCTTTTCCTGCATCATTTTCAGCGCGCGCGAAATCGCCGCCTTATCTTCGAGCGTCAGTTCCGAAAGCTCTTTCGCCGTAAGTCCTTTCGGATTCTTGTTGAGATAGTAGCTGCACATCACGTGAATGGGCTTTAAGCCGTATTTTTCTATCTCATACGTCTTAATTTTTTGAACGAGCTTATTCAGCCGCAGAATCGACAGCGTGAAATCTACAAATACATCTTCCATAACGAGCCTCTTGGCTGATTAGTCAACTAATAGTATATCTGTTTCTGGTTGATTTGTCAACTGATTTTCTTGGTTTTTTCAATTATGCAAAAACGAAGAGAGTCGAATTCCTTCGGCTCTCCCGCGACCATCAAATCGATTCCGCCCTTTCCATGGCTGCCCCTTTGAGGGGTGGAGCAGGGCAACGCGAAGCCTCATCCCCCACCCCTTGGCGTTCTCGGATTGACGCACCGCAACCCCACCCCTTGGCGTTCTCGGATTGGCGCACCGCAACCCCACCCCTTGGCGCCCCCTTTGAGGGGTGGCGCATTGCAAATTCTGCTCAGCAGCCCAGTGGGCTGTGAGCTGCAATGCGCCAGCCGAGCTGGTGGCGAGGCGGACTTGCGGCGGGGGCGACCGCCGCAAGGCGGTGAGGCGAAGCCGAGACTGAGGGGGTGTCGCCTTATTTTTGACGCAAATACAGTCATTGCACACACCTTTCGGCGCAAATGAGTCGAAAAAGACCTTGCCTTTATCCCCCCTTTCAGGGGGCAGGGCGTGAATTATATAATTTTAATGGCAGTTAGAGGCACAGTCATGCCCTACTCAATTTGCCGCTTGCGGCTTAATACAACGAAAGATTTTGTTCTTCTAAGAAGCATGAAAATTTCATGCAAACATTTCGTATTTTCTTATTCTTCTTTTTTATGCTAAAAAAAATCGGAAGCCAGCCTATTATCGACCCGTCATTACTTGCAAACGAGCCTGCTGCGGCGCAAGGAAAACGCCGCAGCCCCTCGCACAGCCAGTGCTCATGTCGCGGCGCAGTTCGCAGCCCACTGGGCTGTCGAACAGAAGTTGCGCCGCTCCACCTGCGATGTGTCCCGAACCCCGCAGCGCTTTTTTTCAAACTCATGCGCCATCACTTCCTGCGCCGCCGCAAAGCGAAAGTCAATCGCAACCCGACAAGGGCGGCGCATCGAAAACCCCAGTCTCATCGCCTTGCTTGGGTGAACATCGTCGCCTCTTTTTGCTTGTCTATCCCTTACAGGGAGATAGAGGGTGAAATATATAAATTTAATGATAGTTAGGGTGCAGTCATGCCCTACTCAATTTGCCGCCTCGCGGCTTAATGCAAAATAGGTTGGATTTCAATCAGCATGAAAGATACATGCGAGCTCTTTTGTTTTATTTAGTGCTTCTTTTTTCACGCTTGAAAAAAGAAGCAAAAAAAGCTCGGGACACCTGCGATGTGTCCCGAACCCCGCAGCGCTTTTTTTCAAACTCATGCGCCATCACTTCCTGCGCCGCCGCAAAGCGAAAGTCAATCGTAACCCGACGAGGGCGGCGCATCGATAACCCCAGCCTCATCGCCTTGCTTGGGTGAACATCGTCACCCCCACCCCTCATCGAGGACAGCAAGAAAGAGAAAAGTCACGCTTTGCTCCTGCGAATATACAAGAAGAAATCGGGGGCGAATGCTCCCGACTTCTTCGAAAAAACAAAACGGTCTTTACGCCGATTTGGGGGCTGCTGTCAACCCGTTGATCGGACGCACCGAAACCGACCCGCTCCAGAGCGTATCGTCCCCATACTTCACCGAAAGCGAAATCGTGATCGTCCCCGTCTCCTTTTTTGTTGTCTCGTCGATATCCTTTACAAACTTCAAGTCCGTGATCGTCAAATTCCCGTACGACGTGCCGCCGAAGAGAAGCTCCGTCACCGTCTCAGTCTTGTCAGTTCCGCCTTCGCCCTTCGAAGTCTTGTCAAACGTCACGACGATCCGTCCGTTGAGTTCCTTATCTTCTTCTTTGTCGTCCCCAATTTTGATTGTGCTATTTTTATTTGTGCTATGACGCGTCAGCGTAACCGAATTTTCGCTCACCACAATCCCCTGCCCGAAGCGGAGCTCGTTCTGCAAATTTTCGAGGGCTTCCGAACCGAGGATCTCCGCCTGCGCGACCTCTTGCATGGTGGCGGTCGTGCTCAAAATTGCCGAGGTCATCACCGTCACCATGACGCAGACAAACCCCAGGAGCAGCACCGCGATCAAAAGCTCCGCAAGCGTAAAGCCCTTTCTGCCAAGTTTTTTCATCGCTTAACCCCCTGCTCCAGGCGTTTCCGTGCCGCCGCCTGTGCCGCCGCCTGAGCCGCCGCCTGCGCCCGTCGTGCTTTCCTTATAGACGGTCATGCCGTCCTTCGTGTAGAAATCGACGTCAATTTGGCTTCCCGCACTTTCCGTGCTACCTTCGGGCTTATATTGGACTTTGCCGCTCGTTTTTCCGTCCTCGTTGCCATTCCCATGGATATTTTCTTCAAGTTCGCCGACCGAATCGAAGAGTTTTTCGTCCTCTTCTCTTGCGGAGAGGTTGATGTTCATTGCGGCGACGTAGAGGGTTGCAAAGAGCCCTGCGGAGAGCGCGATAATGAGGATCGCGACCAAGATCTCCGCGAGCGTCTCGCCCGTCTTGGATTTCAATTTCTTCAATGTTTTCATGCTCCTGCTCCCCCTTCTTCTTCCGTTTTATTGATAAACTCGCCTACCGTATAAGTCGCATTGGCAGTATCAAAAGTCATCGTTCTATGGAATTTTCCCGACGATTCGTCTTTCGTATATTGTCCCTCATTGCCAAAATCCGTATTCACTTTCAATGTCAGTAGATAGTCCTTTTTTTCCCCGTCTTTGTAATATAGTTCAAAGAAGAGATCAGTCCCCGCAATCGTGAGTTTGACATACACTTCGCCGATTTCCGTATGATCATTGGACGATTCGCCTTCTGCGGTCGGCGAAACGGAAACGTTTGACGGAGACAGCGTAAACGCGACGCTCTGAATCCCATCGGTCGAGCCGCGGGAAAAGGTTTTCAGGTTACTCTCAAAAGTATCGTCTCCAAGAAACATCTCTTCTTTCACCGAGGACTTATGATCCGCGGAAGAACGGAATGATACGGTGATCTCACCATCATTTTGCGGGCTTTGGGGTTGCGTGGATTCAAAATACACCTCAATGCCTTCGAGTTTGCTCAAAATCAAGTTGGCTGCCGAGATGACGGAGAGATAGGACTGCTGGTCCTCTTTCTCGTGGGTGTAGCGCCCCGCATTGGACGTTGCCATCGTGAGGACGATCGTCCCCGAGAGCGCGGCGAGGAAGAAGATCAAGAGCGCGATGAGCACCGACGCCCCGCGCTTGCCGCTCAGTTTCCGAAACGCTGCGTTCTTCATGCGCCCACCCCCTCAGAACTGTCCGTGCCCGCCGTCGAAGCTTTGAACTCCGTGCCGCCCGTCGTCGTGCCGTCTGAAACGGCAAAATGTCCGTCTTTCCATTCAATCTTTATCTTACTTGTATCAAATTCAAAGGTCGCCCAATGAGCCGCTTCTCGGAACTCATCGCCGTTGACGACGACTTCCTTGAACATTTTTTCCTTTACTTCCCTTTCAACTATCTTACCATCTTCTTGTTTTTCTTCTACTTTTGTTATTTTGCCATAATGTTCTTCTGTGCCCTTTGTTGCTTTGCCTTTTTCCTGATTTTTATCAAATTTGAAATAGTACTTCGTCTCAATATTGGAAGACGAACCGCAATCGGCAAGGCAATAGAAACCGTAGAAATCCCAAAGAATCTGCGAGCCCCCAAGTTTAATTCCCTCTGTCGTCCCCTCCGCTGTTGTCCCTGTGATGGGGGAGAATTGATAGCCCTTCGTGGGGTCGAAATCCTTGATATAGAACGCAGGACCGAAGAATTTGAGCTTGCCGTTGTCGCCGTTGCCGTCGAGCGAAACGTCAGTCGCGCCGTCCTTGCCCTGTCCGAAAGTTTCCGTCCAGCCCTCGGTCTTTGCCCACCAAGTTTCGCTAAGCGGCTGTCCGCCCATGATCGCCTTACCGTCTATTAATTCGATTTTATCGACCGTCTTAATATTTCCCGCATCGACCAATCTTCCATATTCGGCGACATTGCGCTCATAATAGGTGATGAAATATCCGTCGAAGGTCGCAGAAAACTCTGTCGGCGTTTCCTCGTCCGTGCTATCGCAGCAGGTCTCCTCGATCCAGCTGCCCCAAAACTTATCGTTCCCCTTCGGCATCGGGTAAGGATATTTGACCGATTTCAGATAGCCCCAGTCCTCGTGCACATCGCCTGTGTATCCATCTTCATAATAAAACGGTGCTTTCGACTCACGCCATTTCCATTGCTGCGTGCGGGTGGCGTCTTTTTCCCATTTGTCCTTGCTTTCACCTTCCGTCAATTTTTTGATCAGTTCCTTTTCGGTGCAGCCGATACCGCATTTGCCCGTTGTCGTTCCTTCCGTCGTCCCATTTTGGAGCGAGAAAATATCGCCCGTGCAGGTGAAGTGCGCCTCAACGTTGACCGTCAAGGGAAGGTTGATCTTCGTGGGAAAGACATAATAGTTTGCCGTGTCCCCTTCGAACGTGCCGTAAGCGACGGGCGGGAACGCGTCCCAGCCTACCGTGGAATAGCAATCCGTGACCTTAACTTTCTCTTTGTCTTGAACCTCGGCAATGAGCCCCGCGCCGACGTGCACCCCGTGCATGATATAGCCCGCCGCAAAGCTGTCCGAGATCGTCAGTGTGCCGTTCGCTTCGCCCTTGCCGAGCTCTTTCTCCCCGTTATCTTTATAGCTCCACTTTCCGTTTGCCGCCGCGCCGACGAGCCCGCCCGCATAATAGCCGTAGACCTGGCTTGCAGCATAGCTGTTTTGAATGGTCACGTCCCCCATCGCAATGCCGACGAACCCGCCCGCGTAAACGCAGCTCCCCGCGGGGTTGTAAAATTCGGAGCTGACATTATGGGAGACGGCGCAATTTTTGAACGTGCAGCCCTTCGTTTCAGCTGTCGCCTTTACAGAAGAAGTATCTATCGTGTCCGTGCCGCCGATCGCAATGCCGACGATCCCGCCCGAAACCACACCGCTGACACGGTGGGGGGGGATATTCTGTAAAGTCCGCAGCTCAGGTTTGTCTTCGTACGTTGTTATGCTGGTCGTATGGTAGGAGTCGATATAGACTTTGACGTTTTCAAACGTGCAGTTGACGGCAACGCCGACCAGCGCCCCCGAAGCGCCGCCCGGGTACTTTGTGATGTTGAGCTCGGAAATTTTTCCGCTTTCATCATCTGTTTTGATAAAAGTGGTTTCATAACTGTTTCGCCAAATTACAGGGTTGACGATGTCGAGATCTTTGAACGTGCAGTTTTCCGCATAGCCGAAAAATCCGCCAAGATCGTAGTTTCGTCCGCCGCCTGCAATGTCGATAATGGAATAATTGCCGTCGCCATTGGGTTTTTTCCCCGAGAGCGTGAAACCGCTCTTTTTGTTCTCGATATACATTTGCTGGACAGCGACGCCGTCCCAGTTGGCGCCATGCCCCCAAGCGCTCTTTATGCTTTCGTCTTTGTATTTGTCGATCAACGCATATCGTACAGAGGTGAGCTTTTCATAAAACTTTTGCCCCGAAATATCGTCGTCCAAGTTCGCCTCGGTAATTTTGTTTTCCGATTGGAACACATAGGCTAAGTTGTTGAAGTCCCGAATGGAAGAAAGGGTCGCTTTATTGGCGGAATCGCTGAGCGCGTAGAAATAGGGCGAGATCGTCTGCGCCGTTACCTCGAAGGGAACATAATGCTCATCGTCGAAATCGTAGAGCTGCGCCCCGTTGCTCCCACCTATCGTACCGCTCGCCGCAGCCCGCGGCTGGTCCGAAAGCACATGGAGCTTGATATGCAGGCTCATGCCCTGGGTCACTTTGACAAAATCGGTAGGGTTTGCACCATTTGTAGCTTCTTTTGTAATAAGACTTGTTAATTCTTGGGAAATCTCACTGGAATATTCCCTCATCCCAACGGTGAGATAGGGATTGCGGCGAGGGTTTAACCAATCGGCAAGGCTGTTGCGCGGGTACAAGACGTCCTCTGTCACGGAGATGTTTTTGGGGTTCGCGCTATGGTGAAGTTTCGACTTCGTATCCTTGTTGTCGTAGTTTGCCTTATCGATGACCATGCTGTCGAGCGCAAATTTGAGTTTGCCGCCGCCTTCTTGGATCTTCATAAGGGTCAGCCCGCTGCCGCCGTTATAATCGGGTTCAATCGTCTTTTGTCCGAATGCGTCGTCTGCGTATTTTGTTTCATAATCGCTTGCAAAGTAGCCTTCGCCGTAGATTAGAATCTCGTCCCATTCCGTAACTTTTTGTACGCCGCCTGAGCCCGAGCCTGCGCCCGAGCTTTCTCCGTCTTTTTTAACTTTGGGGATTCTTGCAAAAACTTCGAGACCCAAGGGCTTGTTGAGAAGCGTTTGATCGGGAGTCCCGAGCATTTTGAGTTCCAAATACAGTTCGTCGTCGTACTTCCAAGCATAGGAGAAGTGCGGAAGCGCGGGACGGCGTTCGGGCGTGGGCGCGTAGAGCCCGAGATAATACCCGATCATGTTCTGCTCCATCCACGGATCGTTCGCCTCGGGGATCAAATATTCCGTGTAAAACTCGCTCTCGCCGTAAAAAACTTCGATGACGTTCGCCGTCTCGGGATCAAATACGACAATGATCTTGCCCTTCTCCAAAAGCTCGATATCGGTCAGCGCGCCCGACAGCACCAACGCGCGCGCCTTCGACGCCTGCTCTTCCGTATATTCAAGCGGCTTATAATCGTCGCCTCTTTCGGGCGTCCCGTCATCTCCGCTGCCGCTTCCCTCCGACGGGTTCTCTTCCTCTTTTTCTACGGCGCGGCATGCAAAATTGGATAAGAGCCTGAGTTCTTTCTCCTCGCCCTGCACTTGAATTGTGACCGCAATGGACGCTTTGTTCGTCAAAGTGTAATAGAACGACTCCTCTGCCGTGCCCGCGCTCTTCATGCCGTAGAGCTTGCTCTGCACGGCCACTGCGACCGCCCGCGCGTTGCCGTTCAGCTCCGCGAGCTTGATCTCCCGCCGCTCCGACAGTAAATTGGGCGCGGCAATGCCAAGCAGCGCAGAAATCAACGCTACCACGAGCAAAACTTCAACAAGCGTCGTCCCACGCCTGCCTTTCAGTTTTCTTAACGACCTCATCGTTACCCTCCCTTAACGTTTCCCAATGTTTCCAATAAATTCCAAAAATGCCCGACCGGCATTTGTACCTATACAGAATATATTTTATCCCATTTTATGCGTTTTGTCAAGCCCGAAGCGCAAATTTTTTTGTAAAAACGACAAAAATATCGCGCGCCCCGAAATTTTTCGGGGCGCGCCGCCTGAGATCTTCTTCAATTCCGCTCAAAAGATCTTTTTGGTATCGTTTTCCTCTTTCACCATCTCGAAGAATTTCTCCTTCTGCATCGACCCGATGTCTCCCTCGCCGCGGCGGCGCACCGACACCGTGCCCTCTTCCATCTCCTTGTCGCCGATGACGAGCTTATACGGCACTTTCTCGTTCTCCGCGTCCAAGATCTTCCTGCCGATCTTCTCCTTCCTCAGGTCCGCTTCCGCTCTCAATCCCATCGCCGACATCTCCTTCACGAGCTGTTGCGCGTACTCGGCGGCTCTGTCCGTGATCGGCAACACCTTCACCTGCACGGGAGACAGCCAAACGGGGAATTTGCCCGCGAAATGCTCGATCAAAATGCCGATGAACCGTTCGATCGACCCGAACGCCACGCGGTGGATCATGATCGGACGGTGCTTCTGTCCGTCCTCGCCCACATATTCAAGATCAAAACGCTGCGGCATTTGGAAATCAAGCTGGATCGTCCCGCACTGCCACGTCCGACCGATGGAATCCCGCAGATGGAAGTCGATCTTCGGTCCGTAGAACGCCCCGTCTCCCTCGTTGATGACATAGGGAAGCTTCATCTCTTCGAGCGCCTCTTTGAGCGCGTTCGTCGCAGCGTCCCACTCCTCGTCCGTACCCATGCTGTTTTCGGGCTTGGTCGAAAGCTCCACATGATATTGGAAGCCGAACAGCGAATACACTTCGTCGATGAGCCGCACGACCCCCTTGATCTCGCTCGTGATCTGCTCGGGCAGCATGAAGATGTGTGCGTCGTCCTGCGTGAAACAACGCACCCGCATGAGCCCGTGGAGCTGCCCGCTCTTCTCATGGCGGTGGACAATGCCGAGTTCCCCCATCCGGATGGGCAGATCTTTATAGCTCTTCGGATACAGCTTGTACACGAGCATGCCGCCGGGACAATTCATGGGCTTGACCGCGCAATCCTCGCCGTCGATCTTGGTCGTGTACATGTTGTCCTTATAATGATCCCAATGCCCCGAATTTTCCCAAAGCGAACGGGTGAGAATGATGGGCGTCTGCACCTCGACATACCCCTCCCGACGGTGCAGCTGCCGCCAATAGTCCACCAATTGGTTCTTGATGACCATCCCGTTGGGCAGGAAGAAGGGAAACCCCTTGCCCTCGCCGAGCAGTGCGAAAATTTTGAGCTCCTTGCCGAGCTTGATATGATCGCGCTTCTTCGCCTCTTCGAGCATCGTGAAATACGCGTCCATCTCCTCTTTCTTCTCGAACGCCGTACCATAAATTCGGGTGAGCATCTTCTTCTTTTCGTCCCCGCGCCAATACGCCCCCGCGATCGACACGAGCTTGAACGCCTTGATCTTGCCCGTCGAAGGAAGGTGCGGTCCGCGGCAAAGATCGACAAAATCCCCCTGCTTGTAAAACGAAAGCACGGTGTCCTCGGGAAGGTCGCGGATGAGCTCCACCTTGTAGTTTTCGTCGAGATTTTCCATGAACGCGATCGCCTCGTCCCGCGGCAGCGTGAACCGCTGGATGGGCAAGTTGCTCTTGATGATCTTCTTCATCTCCGCTTCGATCTTCTCGAAATCCTCGAGCGAAATGGGCGTCTTGAAATCCACGTCATAGTAATACCCGTTCTCGATGACAGGTCCGATCGCGAGCTTGGAAGTGGGATAGATGGTCTTGATCGCCTGCGCCAAGACGTGCGCGCAGGTGTGCCGATAGACCGAAAGCCCCTCTTTGTCCTTCAAGGTCACGATTTCGAGCGCGTCCCCCTCTTTGAGCTTTGCCGAAAGATCACAAAGCTCCCCGTTGATCTTCGCCGCGACCGCCGCGCGGGCAAGCCCCTCGGAGATCGCCTTCGCCGCCGCAAGACAGCTCGACCCGTCCGTAACTTCGAGCTTGTCCCCGTTCTTCAAAACAATGTTCATACCTCTTCTCTCCTTTTTATGTTATCATATTGAATATTATTCAGTACTATGTCAGACATAGTACTATGCAAAACGCCGAAAAATGAAGAACGTCCTTAAAAATCCCCTGAGAGGGAGACTTTTAAGGACGCAAAAGTCGGTATTTTGCGCGGTTCCACCTTAATTGCCGAAAAATGTTTCAGCCGCTTTTTGAGATGAAAGGTCAAAAAAATGCGAAAGCGGTTTCGACTTGTCTGTCCCCTTTTGCGGACCTTTCAGCCAAAGGGTCTGCTCTCTGGAAAAAGTTGACAAACGCTACTTGTCTTTCGTTATAGGTATTATAGCTTAAAAACGGCGTGCTGTCAAGAGAAAACAGCGCGCTCGGCGTAATATTTCCTGAGAAAATCCTCGGTGGAAGCGTCGACGTCCCCGAGGCAGTACACAAAGCCCGCGTCGGAGAGCATGATCTCGGTCTCGACGTCCTCGCTGCCCGTGAGGCGGCTTCGTTTGAGCGGGGCGAAATTCTCGCCGTAGACCTGTCCGTCTTTGAGATAGATCTTGCGCCTGCTCTCGCCGACGAGAAACTCGCAAAACCGTTTGAGATCGGGCGAAGAGAAGCTCTCGGGCACATACTCGACGATCTTCTCCCACTTGTCGCGGAGGGTCACGAGGCGGAAGTTATAGAATCCGTCGATGCTGTACTCCTCCGCGCCCTTCAATTTGCGCTTGATATAGGTCTTGTCGCCCTCGAAGTCCGCGGCGATGAGCGCCGCCGACATGAGCCGCTTTTCCCGCCGTGGCAGGGACACGTTGAGCTTTTTTCCGAGAAAGGTATACTTGTATCCGATGCCGATGACTTCGGTCAGCCGATCGAGGAGGACGTCTTCGAGGGGTTCGCGGTCGTCGACATGAATGCGGAGCGCGGTGCGCGCATCGGAAAACATCAGCTCGCACTTCCCGCCCGAGCGGAAGATCTCCTCCGCAAGGGTATTATATAGATAGGTGATATAGGCGCTCTTTTCGAGCCGCTCCGTCACGGTGATCTCGCTCACAAACTTATTGTATGCCGAACGCGGAGATTTATTTACCGCTTTTTGATTTCCCGTTTTTGCTTAAAAGAGGAAAAACGGCGCATAATGTTTATGTCCGTAAAACCGCTTTCATTTCAATCAACCGGGCGGCGGCATTTTATGCCGTAAAATCGGACGGCGGAAGCGCAAAATGCCGCTTCCGCTTTTGTCTGCAAAGAATCAGAGGCAATCGTCGCGACTGCACAATTTTAATAAGGAGACACCCCCTCAGTCACGCAATGCGTGACAGCTCCCTTTGGGCGGCAGGGACCGCCCAAAGCCCGTACTTCGCGCTTCGCGCTCGTGCCGCCCAAGGAATCATGACAGTAGAAAGGCGGGGCGCGCTTGCCAGCGCTCCTGTCGCGGCACAGTTCGCAGCGCCCCGCGCTGTCGAACAGAAATTGCGCCGCTCCACCCCTTCCTGCGGCTGGATGATTATTCTTGCCCGCAACCGCCGCTTGCCCGTCTTTTTCACTTGACTTCCCCCAAAAAAAAGTGTAAAATATTTCCG
>CANRLK010000004.1 GCA_947631465.1 uncultured Clostridia bacterium | reverse complement strand
CTTGTGCGCCGCCTGTAACGATTAGGGCTATGCCCGAAAATGAAATACCACCCGCTATGCGGGTGGATTTTTATTTTTGAGAATTGCTTTGACCGATATACGGCACACCATCGCTCTGATCTCGGTTGCCGCCTATTTTCCCCCCCTCTTGGCTCCCCCTGAGAAGGATGGAGCATTGCAATTTCTTGCGCCAGCCCAGTGGGCTGCGAACTGCGCCGCGCCAGCCGAGCTGGTGGCGAGGCGGACTTGCGGCGGGGGCGACCGCCGCAAGGCGGCGAGGCGAAGCCGAGACTGAGGGGGTGTTACCTTATTTACAAGCGCGCGAAATTCTACTCTTTTAATTTTCCGAAAGTTTGAAGACCCGACGGCACGCACCTTTGTAGAGCCAAAGGACTGCCGCCGCGACCTCGTCGAGCTTTTTTTCGTCGAAAGTGAGGCTGTCCTTTCGAAGGAGCTTTCGGCAAAAGCTGTCCTTGTCCGCCGTCCGCGTAAAATCGAGCGCCCCGCCGTTGTTTTCAACATAGTCCCAATCCAAGAAGAACTTGGAGGGACGCTTCCCGAGAAAAGGCTGGAAACGCTCTTCATGCGTCGAGACGCAGGAGAACCCGCCGTCCGCTTCCTTCTTTCGCGGCGTGATCCCCGCATAGAGCGCGCTCGAAATTTCGAGGAAAAAGTACAGTCCCGTTTCACCGACGTCCTTGCCCTCGATGCGGTACGCGATCGCGGGATAAGTGCGCTTGCCGCCGCTGTAGTACTCGCCGATCGCCCAAGTGCCGTATTCGTAGGGGACTTTTTTCGCCTTGGGAAAACCCTCGATCGCGATCTCCTCGCCGAGCCGCTCTTCCATCGCAGCGAAAAATTCGCGCAATAGCCTTGTCAATATTGCCGTTTGCTCGTCGACCAAGCTGTTGACGATGAGCAGTTCTTCCGAAGATGTGATCATGCCGCATTCCGCTTTCATGGTGTGTCCTCCCGTAATATTTTCGATGACTTTCAGGTATTGTCCGATCATTTCGCAGTAGCTCTTCTTGTCTCGCCGAAGGGCGAGAATTTCTTTAAGGCTCTTTGCGACCTCGTCTTTGAGCGTCACGCACCTTGCATTGCCCGTTAAAGGCGTTCGCTCCTCGGGCGTTAAGAAGAAGATGTTCTCTTCCTTCCCGCCTTCGCGCTTCAAATACTGCGCATAGCGGGAAAGCTGCATCGGCTGTTCGCCCGCCCAAATTTTCAGCTCCAAAACATACCTTTCTACGCCTGCCGCGATCAAAAAATCCAATCTTCCGAAGTCCGTCCAAACCTCCCGAAAGAGATCGAGCCGCACGTCCTTTGCGATTTCTTCCCCGAAATTTTTGAGTAAAATGCGAAGGTTTTGATCGTCCCGAAACCCGTTTTCGTCCTCGAAGGGGCAAAAGATATAATAGAGAACCGCAGAGTGCGCCGAGACTTCCTTGTGCTCCATATTCAATACGGAGAAGAGATTGACTTCGCTCAGCGGGCTCTTTTTTCGGCTCTTTTCAATGCCCTTTGCCCTTTGAAGAAGAATTTGCACCCGTTCGTCCATGTCCGTTTCTCCCATTTCAAAGATTCAAAAAATTTCCGCCGCGCAAAACCGAGCGGCGGAAAACGTGCTTACGATGAAACCGATTACTGTTCCGAAGAGGTCTTTTCTTCGGGCGCGGACGCTTTTGCCTGCTTTGCCTCTTTCTTGCCTTCGAAGTACTTGAAGAGAAGCGCCGCGGCTGCCGCACCGAGCAGCGGTCCTAAGAGGAAGATCCAAATCTGCTTGATGGCGGTAAACGCCGTCGGGGCGCTTGAAAGCATATTCCAAATGGCGGGCGCAAGCGAGCGGGCGGGGTTGACCGACGTGCCCGTCAAGCGTATGCCCAAAAGGTGCACAAACGTGAGCGTCAGCCCGATGAGAAGTCCCGAGATCGTCTTGTTCTCGGCTTTGCTCGTCACATAGAGGATGACGAACACAAAGACGCAGGTCAAAATGATCTCGACGAGCAGTCCTAAAAACAGCGCGCCCGTTTCGGAGTAGGACGCGGTGAGCGCGGGTTGGACGACGTTCTGCACCGTGATTGCCTGCGCCGAAGATGAGATAGAGGATGAACGAGCCCACAAGCGCGCCCAAGATCTGCGAGAGGACGTAGGCGCAAAACTCCTTGCCGCTCATCTTCTTGGAGATGAGCATGCCGAACGAGACGGCGGGGTTGACATGGCAGCCCGAGACGTTTCCGATTGAGTACGCCATCGCGACGATGGCAAGCCCGAAGGCGAGGGCGGTCGCGACGATCCCCGCGTTGTCGCTGCAACCCGTCGCTGCCGCAACGCCGCATCCGAACAGAACAAGGACCATCGTGCCGATAAATTCCGCAACACATTTTTTGATCATTTTCTTCACACTCCTTTTTTCTTTTTAACAAATTTTACCATTTGCACTTTTATTTGTCAACTCTTCGAAGGAAATGTTTTCCCTTCTTTTGAGATTTTATTCCGCAAAACGCCCTTCGATAGCGCAAGACCCGCCGCCGCGTCGATACGCAGGCGAAAATCAGCCAAACGAGCAGCGCAATCAAGAGCGAGAACAGCGCCCCCGAAACGATCTGCCCGAACAAACTTACGGGCGCATGCGCAAGGCAAAGGGTCGCCGTGCCCGAAAGAAGCGACAAAACGCTCGAAAAGTACGGCGCATCCTCGACAAATTTCAAGACATAGGCGAGGGTGAGAAAGAGGAGCAAAAAGCCGTACAGCCCGATGAGAAATTTGTGCGCATGGAGCAGGAGCGAGAGCTTTCGGCTCGTCCGCGAGAGAAAGCGCGAAAGGCGGCTGTGCTTGATCTTTTGCCAGAGCGCGGTGAAGGCGATCTTTTCGAACACGCCGAGAATGTGCAAAAAGCGCACGATGTGCATCACCCCGAACACGGGCGAGAAGGGGAGAATGGAGATGAGCTCGAAGATGTTCCGCTCGAAGAATTTGCGCTTGTTGCGGGCGAGGAAAAAGCGCAGGAGATATTCCGTCCAAAAAAAGACGGTGAGGGAGAGATCGGCATAGAAGAACCCGCCCTCTTCGATCTCGATGACCCCGATGAGCCCCAACAGGTTGATCAGAAAGCTCGCAAATAAAAGGGAGACGACCGCCGCGTCGTACAGCGCGGCAAGAACGCCTTTTCCCTTTTTGCGTTGGGGGTTTGCGTCATGTTCGGGACGGTGCGAAAAAGCCTCTTGGATGCCGCCGTAGAAGCCGTCGTTCTCGGCATGAAGCTCCGCGCGCGTCTCCTCGATATATTCTTTTGTACGTTGAAGGACGCGCTCCGCACTCTCCTGCGAGGCGCTCTTTTTCTTTCGGGGCATGGGATCTCCTTGAATTTTTATTATACGACGGCGCGAAAAAAATTTCAAGGGATTTTGGGAAATTTTAAGGCAGTTAGATCGAAAATCGCTTGGATTTTGTCATACAATACCCTTGCAAGGCAAGGGGGAGAGAGATGAACTATAAACTTTATTCGCTTTTTTTCAGGACGATCCACGGAAAATACGAGGAGACCGACGAGGCGGCGTCCTATCGCATCGAACGCAAGGGCAGCACCCTCTATTTCTTCTTCGAAAAGAGCAGCGGCGCGCTCGATTGGAAGAACAACCTCGATTTTCCCGCAAAACCGTACAAAAAAATGGGCGAACTGTGGTTTTGCCACCGCGGATTTTTGCGCGTCTTTTCCGCCGTCGAGGAAAAGATCCTGCCCGAGATCGTTCGAGAGGACGTCAAAAAAATTATCATTTCGGGTTATTCTCACGGCGCGGCGCTCGCGCTCTTGTGCCATGAATTTTGCGTGTTCCACCGTCCCGATCTCAAAGATAAGATCTTCGGATTCGGGTTCGGCTGTCCGCGCGTCGTGTGGGGGATGTTGAAAAAGAGCGTCAAAAAACGGTTCGAAAATTTCACGGTCGTGCGGTGCAAGAACGATCTCGTCACCCACCTTCCGCCCGCGTTGTTCTTGTTTCGGCACGTCGGAAAGACGGTGCAGATCGGGAAAGATTTGAAAGTCGGCATGATCGACGCGCATCGGCAGGAGAGCTATCTTCGCGCCTTGCAAAGCGAAAAAGGAGGAACGGAGTGGACGTATTGACGATGGTCTTGACGAGCATGGTCTCATGTCTCGTATCGGGAGCGGTCGCCTTCGTGCTCGCGCGGTTCAAAGGGGGACTCAAACGGGAGCGCGCGCTCATGGAAGGGGTCAAGAACCTCTTGAAGGGCAAGCTCATCGATTACTATGAGAAGTATACCGAGAAGGGGGTATGTCCCATCTATGTAAAGGAAGCCGCCCGCAAGAGCTATGAGGCATACCACGCGCTCGGCGGCAACGGCGTGATCACCAAAATTTTTGAGGAGCTCATGGAGCTTCCGGGCGACAAAGAGAAATAAGAGATTCGGAATGACCGTCCCGCGATCGGGGCGGTTTTCCTTTTATATAATAAGGATAAGGAGACACCCCCTCAGTCTCGCTTCGCTCGACAGCTCCCCCTCGAAGGGGGAGCCAAGAAAGAAAAAAACTTGCTGTCCCCTCTAAGGGGAAAGTGGCGCGCGGATGCGCGCCGAAAGGGGTGTGAAAACGGTCCGCAGGACGGAGCGAAAAAATGTTCAAAATAAGAAAATTTTGTGAAATTTTAAGAATAAAGCAAGCGGAAATCAAGGAAACTAATAAAAATCTTCAAAAACTTTCACAAGACGTTCATGTTCAAACAGTTGACGAAGGCGATATTTCATGATACAATAAAATAGACTTATTATCGGTAAGTCTAAACGAAACTAAAACAGGAGGATCATAAATGAAAACACTTCGGAAAAGCATACTGCTCGTATTCGTCGCTGTTTTCTCGCTTGCGATCGGTCTCTTTGCGGCTGCTTGCGGCGGAAGCAAGATCACCGTGTCGTACGACCTTGGCGACGGCACGGCGTGGACGAACGAAGTCAATCCCGGCACGGAGATGGGGCTTCCCGCTCCCGAACGCGAGGGATATTTCTTCGGCGGCTGGTATGAGAACGCCCAATTCACGGGCGAAGGGCACGAGGGCTCGATGACGGCGCCCGAAAAGGATACCACCTATTATGCGCGCTGGCTCAAAGGCTACAACCTCACGTTGGAGCTCAACGGCGGCTCGATCGGCGGTAAGACCGAGGCGCAGACCGTTCTCGTTCCCGAAACGGGGAAACTGCTCGAATGGATCGGCAAGACTGCAGGCGGTACGCCGCAGCGCGGGTCTCTTGCGTTCGGCGCATGGCTCAGATCCGACGAGACCGAGGTCACCGAGACTGACGTCATGCCGTCGAGCGATCTCACCCTCAAAGCGGGCTTTAAGGTCGGCTACACCGTTGAAGTGTATGCGCAGACCGCGCCCTATGGGACGGAGTACGAAAAGAACGATCAGCTCTCTTATACGGACAGCGACTATCTCGGAAAGACGGTGGACATCAAGGACCACGCGTTCGTGAACTATGTCGTCAATCCCAACTATGAGAGCGAAGAGCTCCCGACAATTTCCCGCCTTGACCTTCAAGAAGACGCAAGCAAGAACGCATTCCGCGTCTATTGCGACAGAGCGACGTTCAAGATCACTTATAATGTCAATCTTCCTCAAAGCGGGCTCGAATACACGGGCAAGATGGGGGACACGACCTACGTCTATGGTGAGACGGCCTACGTTGCAAAGAACATGTTCGCGATCACGGGCTACCGTTTCGCGGGCTGGACGACCCAGAGCTCGGGCAATGTCATCCAATACCGCGCAGGCGGCGAAGTCACCGAGGGCAACCTCGTCCTGTACGCCGTTTGGGATAAGGGCATCAAGGACGTATTCGGCAGCACCGACTACATCTATTTCCCCAACCGCGCAGGCGAAGCTGAGGCGATCCTCGTCCGCGGCGGCTATGAATTCACGGGCTATCGCGGCGACGTTGACGCGCAGATGCACTTCACCCTCAATTCGGCGGGCACGTTTGTCTCGTTCAGAGACGACAGCTTCATCGCCAAGATCATGGGCGACTTCTTCTCCCTCTACTATGAGAACCGCGTCGGCACTTATACCTTCTATGACGGCTATTGGAAGGAAGGCAACGGCGACCACTATGACAAAAATACCACGTTGACGCTCGACAGCTTCAACACGGCGACGCTCGTTGAGAACGGCACGTCGAAGCCCGGCACTTACGAATTCGATCCCGAAGCGAAAGAGTTCGTCTTGAAGATCCGCGGCAACTCCGACAAATACTTCACCTTCGGCATGAAGGGCGAGCAGAAGTTCTTCTCCTATCTCGGGAGAGAAAAGGGCGACTATGCGCAGTTCATCCGCGTTGGGATCGGCGGCAGCTACTATCTCGGCACGCAGACCTTCCTGCTCGACGGCTATGGCAACGTCATCCGCCGCGTCGAGGGCTACCAGGACCAGATCGGCACGTATGAGCCCGTCGACATGAACGACCCCGTTCCCGTCGCGAAATTGCACTTCGACGAGTTCAACATCTATATCTGCCTCAACCCGCTGTCCGCATCGTCGGGACAGGACAACTGCATCCAAATGGATGACGACCTCATGGACCATGAGTTCAAGAGCGAGGATGATGGAGACGAAAGAACCATCAAGTTTGACGGTATCGGCTCGTTCCGCGACAGCGCAGTTTTGACCGATGATGACGGCACGCACGAATACGACTACTACGTCGAACGCAACATGCTCGGCATGTTCATCTACCTCGTCGAAGGGTTTGACACCGAAGTCATGAAGGTCAAGGTCGATGTAACCAATCACACCTTCTCCGAGTCTAAGGGCAGCGTCGATGTGTACCAACTCTTTGCAAGCAACGGCAGCTATAACTACCTCGGCGATGTTTGGCTCGCGCTCTACGACGAAGATTATGAGACTCTTACGGAGACCCCCGATACCCCCGAGGGTGAAGAGGGCAAGGACCAAGTCAAGTACAAGGTCGAAGAGAATAGCGACGAGAACGAGATCCCGAAGGACGCAAAGCGTGCGGAAGTTTACATGCTCAACCGCAACGGGAATTACGACCTCGTCTATAAGGGATACACTTACGAGTCGAAACAAAAACTTCCCGCATTCAAGGCGATGAGCTGGATCGACGGGCGCAAGAACGCGTTCTACACCGACTTCCTCTATGGCACGAACACCGATTATTCGGTCGGTCCGATGTTCTATTACCTCCTGGACAGCTATAAACAGATCGACGGTAGTGGTAAAGCCATTGAAGGCGCTATGAATATCTCCACGATTTACAGCTTCTGGGAAAGAGATAGTAAAGAGTGGGATAAAGACGCATATGAAAAGCGTTACGAAGGCGGATTCCTTCTTTGGAATACGCAGTTCCAAGACACCACGGCATACGGCACGGGCATGGAAGGCATCGGCAGCTATTATGTGAATGAGGACGGCGAGGTCCTCGAAGGCAGCGTCGACATCTTCGACATGTTCCAGGTCGAATCACAGATTTTGGGCGTTGACAGCTATGCGGGCTTTACCTATCGCGATCCCGAAGATCGTACGCAGCTCGTTACGATCTACTTTGCGATCACGATGGACGCAGCGAAAGAAGTCGAGGGCGAGGACGGCGAGATCGAGTACCGAGGCTGGGGCGCGATCTTCCATGTTGTTGAAAATCGTCCCATGTTCTTGCAGGATTTCAAATATGAAATGGCGGGCGGGTCTTTCTCGCAGGGCTATGACGGCTTGATCATCGCCGACGACGGCGAGACCGCATACTACTACGACTCCGTTGAAAAGTTCCAAGCCTCGGGTAGCAAGCCTGACAAGGGCAAGGTCGAATATATCAGCGAGATGAACGGCTATCCCGTTTACAACTTCAAGGGTGAGGACAATAGTACGGAATTTGAGTTCTCGGTCGAGTGCTTCAACCCGGGCGCAGGTCCGAGAAGAGAGCAGTACTACTTCCACGTCTACAATCCCGACTTTGACAAGACATACAGTGTGGAGGGCGGCGGTACGCTCGAACTTGACGGCTTCGGCACTTATGCATTGTACACCGACAAGTACGGCGTTCAGCACGAGGGCGGCTTCATCTTCGAGGATGACGATCACCAGCGCCTTGCGACCTATCATCCGACGAGCGCAACGGGCATTTCGCTCGACCTTGTCTTTGAGATCACGGGTGAGAACACCGTGAGAGGACAGAGTGAGGAAGAGAAGCAGGCATATTTCGTGCTCTTCAATTCCGCGGGCGTATTCCCCACGGATATGCCTCAGGCGGCGATCCTCTTCGACGCAAAGACGGGCGAAGTCAGGATCACGCAGATCGGCGAATATATTTGGTGGACGCAGGGCGAGCTCGAATACGACCAGTATAAGGTCTATGCGGTCGGCAAGTATGTCGTCGTGGACGAGGAAGACAGGATCTACGACCTCACGCTTAGCACCTTCAATTGGGCGACCCAAGATCCCGAGGCGCAGAACGTGAAATGGCGCGTCCGCATCGAAGACGGCGGCTACTGCTTCGTGATGGATGCGGAGAACGTCTACGGCTCGTATGTGGATGAGGACAACAACGTCTACTACCTTGACGGTTGGGGCGAAGGCTGCTATATCGACGCAGAGGGCAACCGTTTTGACGGCGTGCATCAGCTCATGGGCAGCCAGAAGAACGGACGGTACTACTACGGCGCGTTCGGCGGCGTGGAAGGCGATCCCGAACTCCTGTATGCAAACCGCTTCGATACCGAAACTCACACCTTCGAGATCACGAACCGTCCCGACGGCGGTTGGGTCACCTACTATGCAGAGGACTTCGGCGCGGTCGAGTTCTGCCAGGTCTTTGCGATCGACAACTCCATGATCGGCTATTGGTTCCTCGATGATGAGGGCGAACTCTTGATCTATGAGTTTGACTGGGAGATCGGCTTTGTCGAACTTTCGGGCAACCGCTATGTTGCACCCGATTTCAGTGACCCCGACGATGAGTTCATTAGCCCCGACGATGCGAACAGAATTTACTATCGTTACAACCCCGAGAAGAGCTTCGAGTTCACGGGTAAAGTTGTGATCGACGTCTTTGAAGGCAGAGACGACTTGAAAGACGGCGCTCAAAAGACCGAAATTACGGATTTGAAGTTGGAGTTCAAGCCTGACGGAACGGCGCTTTTGAATGCGCCTGCAACGCTTCACTTCAAGGATTTCGACGGAAAGGAAGAAGATCTTCATTACACGGTCATCTTGTCGCATGCGTCGACCTATCAGAGCGCGGCAGGGTATCTTGTGGTGGACGCATGGTACAACGATGTGCCGTTCCATCTTGACCTCAAATATGATCACGATGAGCCCGAAAAGGCAACCTTCGTGCTTCATGCGGGTGGCGGCGACATTTTGTGGAGCGACTACCTTGCAACCGAACTTCCCGACTATGTGTTCTACAACTACGGCAGAATCACGAGCGGCTCGACGGTCTCCATCGGTCCGAAGTCCTGGAAGTTCAGCGAATGGATTTCAGATGACGGTAGCGAATACGACGTTGACAACAACATGTTGATCTCCGGCGTCGTTTACACGCCCGACGGAGAGGGCAACTTGTTGACGTTCAGCGCGTTCTATGAGGACATCTTCGGCAACGAATACAAGGATGACAGCAAGGTCGCGAAGGTCGATGAGGAGAAGGTCATCTCGCACGATGCGACGATGGCGGCGCTCCGCGGCGGCTCGGTCAGCGATTGGCCCGTCTACGAATTGCTTGTCAAGGGCGGAGACGGACTCACCTATTCGGTCTGGCTTGAAAAACTTTCCGACAGCTACGGCAATTGGAGCACGATCATCTATGCGGTCAGCATCTATCAAGAGTACGACCCGACGAAGCCCGCGGAAGGCCAAACGGGCAGCGGCGCTGCGACGGTTGCCGAAGAAAGCAAAGACGGAGAGCATTATGTCTACCGCGCATGGCTGTACTGCGGCGCGTACTATGCGAACTTTGTCCAGCGTTCGCTCTACACCCTCGATGTGGAGAAAGTTACTCAGAAGGACGGCAAAGAAGTCCGCGAGAGCATTTTGCAGGGCTATGACGGCGCGAGATGGTACGACAATGTTGTCATCATGTATCATGCGAACTTGGATACGGGCTTGCCGCTGAAATTGTACGAGGACGACAAGACCGCGACGACTCCCGACGAGGGCGACGAACCCGCTACGACCGCGGAAGGCGACAGCGAAGGCGAAGGTGAGTCCGAGAAGGATAACCTCGACGACATGATCATGATCGAGTTCAAGTATGATGATGATCGTTTGGTAATAGGTGCAAGCCATACCACGAACGTTGAGTTTGTGATTCTCAAAGACGAGACGACGAATGAGAATATATGGTATAATGTCTCGTTCTTCATCGTAAGGGATAATGAGGATAAGGTTACTGGGACCTATCTTTGCAACGGCATCGAACATAATAAAACGAAAGATGAGACGGGCGCTGTGACGGATAACCAGACCGAGTATTTGCCGAACGCCGAGAAGAGAGCGGAACAGACCACGGGTCAGAAGGTCGAGAACGAAGAAAACAAGTGGACCTTCGAATTTGAGACGCCTTATCATGCAAATGTCACGCTTACGGTGAACGACGAAGCGGAAGAAGGCGAGAAGTACACTCTTGATATGGAAGTTGAATACCCTGGTGTGACGAAACCCGACGACGGTGATGAGGGTACGACGACGACCCCTGACGACGGTGGCGACGGCGAATAAGCCAAAGAGAACTTAAAAAGAGGGAGCGGCACATGCCGCTCTCTTTTTCTATGCTTTTGCGTTTATACATGTGCTCTTTCCATAAGCGGCGCAGGTGGTTCGTCTTATAGCCGTCGAAATACTGTGTACTTCGCCCTTGGGCTCGTGCCGCCCAAGGAAGTGCAGTAGAAAGGCGGGGCGCGCTTGCGGCAACCCTCGGTCATTTACGTCTTGGTAAACTCCCTCGGTTTTTCCTACTTCGCGCTACGCGCTCGTGCCGCCTAAGGAATTGTGACAGTAGGAAGGCGGGGCACGCTCCTTGTCTTTCTCGGCTCTAAAACGACCACCTTCGGGGAATCTTTCCTGGTTGCATCCCCGTCGGGAAATCCGCGCTCTCCTTGTCTTGCTTGCTTCTGAAAAGAGTGACGGTGACGGGCAGTCACAAGGAGACACCCCCTCAGTCTCGGCTCTGCCTCGCCAGATCCCCCTCAGAGGGGTTGAGCGGCGGCGAACCTATCCCCACTCCTTGGCGCCCCCTACGAGGGGGAGCTGTCACGCATTCGCGTGACTGAGGGGGTGTCTCCTTATGCACATGGCTCATCTGCGACCCACCCCTTTTGGCGCGAAGCAACGCGCCACTTTCCCCTCGACGGGGACAGCAAGTTTTTTCTTGGCGCCCCCTACGAGGGGGAGCTGTCACGCATTCGCGTGACTGAGGGGGTGTCTCCTTATTACAATTCGCGTCGAAAGGGGTGTCTCCTTATTAAAATTCGCCTCAAAAGGGGCGTCTCTTTCTCTCTTTCACAAAAAATTTGTTTTTTCACAAAGGATTCACATGCAAACACTTGCATTGGAAATATCTTTTGTGCTAAAATAGAATTGTCTAAAAATAGGCAAACTATAAACAGGAGGACAACCATGAAAAAACTTCGGAAAAGCATGCTCTTGATCTTTGTCGCCGTTTTCTCGCTCGCGATCGGGCTCTTTGCGGTCGCTTGCGGCGGAAGCAAGGTCTCGCTCTCCTTCGATTGGGGAGACGGTCAGGTCGCAAAGGTCGAAGTTGCTCCTGGCGAAGAAGTCCAAATCCCCGCCGGTCATGAACGCGACGGATACTTCTTCCAAGGCTGGTACGATAACAGCAATTTCACAGGAACAAAGTACGAAGGAAAACTTACCGCGCCCGAAAAGGATACGACCTATTATGCTCGTTGGGCGAAAGGCTACACCGTCTCTTTGAACCCCGACATCGGCGGAACGATCTCGGGCGGCGATTCGGTGCTCGTTCCCGAGGGCGGCAATATTCTCGAATATCTGAACGGACATTCTGCCTCGAAGGGCAGTCTCCAATTCGGCGCTTGGTTCGAAGGAGATCGGGAAATCACAAGCTCCGACGTCATGCCCGCGCGTGATATCGAGCTCACCGCCAAATACAAGGCGGAGTATACCGTCACGGTCTTTACGCAGAAAGCTCCCAATGTTCGGGAATACGAGGAAAATTCCGAGCTTTCCTTTAAGGACTATGAGTACGTCGGTACGCATTTGAGCCTTGCTTCCCGCGCAATCCCCAATTATACGATCTTGCATAATTACAGCGCAGGGGAAGCCAAGACGGTCGAAGAGCTCGACATCGCTGAGGATTCGTCTCTCAACAAATTCACGCTCTACTGCGACAGAGAGGCCTACACCATCATCTACGATTCGAACGCGCCGCAGGGCGTGAACGTCATCGGCAGAATGGCGGACCAGCGCTTTGTCTATGGCGAGACGGCAGCGGCTTTCGAAAACGGCTTCACGATCGAGGGCTACCTCTTCGCAGGTTGGTCGCAGGACCGCAGCGGCTCGATCAAGTATCAGCCTGGCGCGACGCTCGAAAACGGAAGCTGCACCCTCTATGCGATTTGGGATAAGGGCTACGGCGACATGTTCGGCGGGACGGACTACATCTACTTCCCGCGCCTCACGCCCGAAAAGGTCATTCTCATGCGCGGAAATTATTCCATCGATGGAACTTACGACCGCGCAACGTCCATCGCGACCTTCTCCGAGAACTTGAAAGCGAAGATCCTCGGCGAACGCTTCGCATTCTACTCCGAAGCCCGCAATACGACCTATACCCTGTACAGCGGCTATTATGGAGATACGGCAGGGAACGAAACGCTTACGATCGACGGCTACTACGGCGTGACCCTTTCGTCGGGTGCGACGGGCTCGATCGCGTACAACGCGCAGGCGGGCTGCTACACGCTCTCCGTCGGCGGCAAAGAAAGCAACATTCTTCTGAGCAAGAATGGCAATGAAAACGTATTCCTCTATATCGGCATCGAGGCGGGTACTTACACTGTCTATCAGCGCACCGTCTCCGAAATGATGTACGGCTACGATTATATCTATACCCTTGACGGCGCGGGCACGGTCATCCGTGAACACCGCATCAACGGTTCGAGAACGACGGGCTCGTATAAAAAGCCCGACACCAGCAATGAAGTGTTCCCGATCACCATGCACTTCGCAGGCGAGGATGAATCCGAGTTCTTGGTCTACGGCAACGTCGGCAACGGCAACATCGGTATCATCAAGAACCAAGAACACGCAGGCGAATACAAGAGCACGGACGGTGGAACGCTCTATCTCGACGGCTACAACGGCATGGAAGAGAGCTACTACACGCCGAAGGACGGCACGGCGACCCCTTGCGAGTACTACGTCGAGGATACCATCCGCGGCACGGTCGCTCACGTCACCGTTGCCGACCCGTCTGGCTCTGGCATGACCTCTTACGCGTTCGTCTTGACGCGCGGCACGGGAGAGAGCAAAGAATACACCTTTGAGAAAATCACCGCGTTCACCTCGTATCGCATGATCGCGATGGATTCTTCGAGCGGTCAAAACGTCTTTACCGCGTATGTGCTCGTCGTCGATGAAGAAGCGTTCAAGAACGAAGAAAGCACAGACGAAAAGATCCCCGACGGGGCTAAGAAGGCTTACCTTTATTATGATATGAGCATTGCATCGGGCACGGATGCGACCGAAAAGCCCGTCCTGCTCTACGAGGGCTATGTCGAGGACAACACGCAGTCCACGACCGAGCCGTTCTCAAAGTTCAAGGCAGTCGGCGACTTCAAGGGAACGGTCGAAGGCGGCGAACAAGAGAGCGGCAAGAATGATGAACTCAAAGACGCGCTGCCCTACAAGGACAACGAATTTAAGTTCCACACGTCCGATCAATCCCCGTACGGCAACATCTTCTACACCTACGGCACGATCAAGACCAAAGATAAAGATGGGAAAGAGGTCGAACAACAAGATTACTTGACCTACACCGAAGAGGGCACGAGTAACACGCTTGTCATCGGTGCGTTCAATGCGGCGGAAAACTACGGCATGGACGGCAAGGGCTCGTTCTATATCACCGATACGGGTTATATGGAAGGCGGCGTCAGCGTTTATAAGACCAACGGTCAAGATCCCTCAGAATTTGGCGTGACGCAGTACCTGCTCTTCCAATATACCAACGCCGATCTTACACTTGCCAATATGTATATCGCAACACACGGCGAAGCTGGGCAAGATGTGAAGTTTGAGTTCTTGCAGGATGCGCCGAGATTCTTGACGAAAGCGCTCACCAACGTCTCCGTTGAACAATCGCTCTCCGAGGGCTTTGCAAGCCTTCGTCTCGACGGGAACGGCAAAGCGGTCTACTATCAAGCAAGAGAGAATGCGCAAAGCCATCAAAACGGCATTAAAGGCGATTACAGCTTTGTGTCTTGGATCACGATCGGAGGAGTGAGCGAAGCGCTCTATTCCTTCAACTCCAATGAGATGAGCTTCAACTTCGTGCTCAACTCGATGCTCGAAGAGAGCTACAACATGGAGTGCGAGGAATGGCCCGAGGGCGACTATGCGGTGACGAACGGCGGTCATCTCCAACTTGACGGCTACGGTTCGCGCGCGGTCTATACCGATAACTTCGGCAACGTCACGGAGGGCTTGTACTACTACGAGACGGGCGATGACAACAACTTCCTCATCATCTACGACCCGAACAACACCAACCAGCAGGGCGGCGTTGTCCCGAGCATGTACTTCACCTACGACGCACAGAAGAATTTGTCGGCTGTCACCATGGAATTGCAGGCGAACGGCTGGCTCATGGTCGACTCCTCGTACAACACGCCGTTTGGCGAAAATGTGTTCTATATCGCATT
This sequence comes from uncultured Clostridia bacterium, assembly GCA_947631465.1. Lineage (GTDB taxonomy): Bacteria > Bacillota > Clostridia > Christensenellales > Borkfalkiaceae > Gallimonas. The sequence goes on along the minus strand of CANRLK010000004.1, from coordinate 44,725 downwards.
CGACGGCAAGGAAGTCAAGATCTACGACTACTATACGGGCGCTCAGGTCGGCACGGGGAACTACGATGCACTCGCAGAAGAGGGCAGATACCTTGTGAATGCGGTCTTTGATGACAATAGTCTTGGGCATCGCACCTATACCGTGCAGCTTGGTATTTACCAGCAGCAGACCCCTTACTGCATGTTGCAGGATGCGGAAACGGCGGGCTCTTACCTTGCGGCTGACAACACGGTGTTCTATCTTGACGGCTTCGGCGCGGGCTTCCTTGTCGACAAGGAAGGCTTCCGCACCGACGGCGATTATCTCTACCTCGACGATGATTACATCGTATTCGAGGATGACAATATGGAAGTCTTTGTCATCAAGTTCGAGAAGAGCGATTGGACGTTCTCCGTTGTCAACAAGGATACGAGCAAGTACGTCACCTACTACGCGCCCGACTTCACGGCGGTCGAGTTCGGCGAAATACTCCGTATCAACGGTCAGGCGGTCGCTTATTGGTTCTACGAAGGCGATAAACCCGTCTACTACACGTTGAATCAAGAGACAGGTGCATACGATAAGTCCGATTCGATTCCTTATAATTATAAGAATGATCAGACCTATGAGATCACCTTCGGCGAAGGTCAAGAAGGGGAACAGAAAGTCACCTACTATCGTTGGGAGAAGAATCAAACCTTCACCATGAAGGGTTCGCTCGTATTCGATTACTTCAATAAGAAAGAAGCGAAGACCGACGAAAGCGAGAGCGGCAAGTGGGAAGGGATGGAGATCACCTTCACGCCCGACGGAACGTCCGCACTCAACGCACCTGCGACCTTGAAGTTCAAGCACAACAGTGAGTCGGAAGACATTAAGGGCTACAGAGTCGAGATGCAGTTCCCTCGCACTTCCTCGGGGACGTTGCACTTTGCATATCTCGTATTCGACGAACTCGAACTTCGCCTTGACATCGAGGCTGCTGATAATGAAACGAAGAATGAAAACAGCACCTTCACGCTGCATGCGGCAGTGACGAACGAGACGCCGTTCATCGACTATGTGCACGATGCATACGGCGGTTACAGCTACGGCACGCTCTATGCGGGTTCGAACTACACGATCGGCGCGAAGAGATGGCCCGTCTCCAAATGGAACAGCGAGGTCGAGTACCTTCTTTCGGGCAGATTCAACATCTTCGACGTGAGCGGACAATATCTCACCGTTCAAATGAACTACAAGGATGCATTCACCGAAAAGACGCTGATCGGCGCAGACGCCACCTTCAACAACATCCCGATCTACCGTATTTTGACGACGGGTGCGGATGGCGTGACCTATTCGCTCAACCTCGACGTTGTGACGAACGAAGGCTATTATGTGTTCTTGCCGTATTCGATCTGCGTCTACAATGTGCTTGAACCCGAAGGTGATAGCGGTGAGACTTATGTTGTGGAGCAGTTCATCGCATCGTACAGAACGTCCTTGATGGGAGAGCAGATCCCGAACCTCGGCGTTGTGACCTGCGAGATCTTGGTCGACGGCGACGGAGAAGAAGGCGAAGAGTCGAAGAAAGTCAACCTTTTGGAGAACTACACCGTCAACATTTGGGACGTGAACGTCGCGATCGCGGAATACCATGCTCCCGAGAAGGACGAAGACAGCGACGCGCAAGCGGACGAAGGTACGCCCGAAGCGCCTACGACTTCTGACGAAAATCATCCTGCATTCTATGTGGTTTGGTTCGACTTGGACGACAACGGACACGTCGAAAAGGGCCATTACAGAGAAGCGAAGCAGGAGACGGTTACGGATAGCAATAACAAGTTCCAGCTTCAAGCATTGATTGTCGAGGGCGAAAACGGCAAGCCTACCTATGACGGATTCATCCCGTTGGTTCTCTCCGTGAAGGGTACGGGCACTGACTACACGCAGGTGCAGCTCCTCGATTGGACGTATGATGAGAGTGCGAAGGAGTTCACGATCATTTACAGCCTCGATGAGAACATGCAGAACGTTGCAGCTGTGAAGATTAAGATCACGGAATCCAACGGTAGCTACACGTTGGATGCGGAAGAGGTCGATCTTGAAGATCTTCAAGATCCCGAAGGGGCAGGCACCGTTGATGGCGACTGAGACGGGGGCGTGATTAAATGGACCACCCAATGCGAAGAGCATTGACGTGCAACTGAAAGAAGCAGGACAACGCTTGTTGTCCTGCTTCTTTTTTCTTTTCACCTTGGCTCCCCCTACGAAGGGGGGGGCGGCATATCCGATCTCTTGGCTCCCCCTACGGAGAGGGGGAGCTGGCGCACAGCGCCTGAGGGGGTGTCAAACCGCCGTAAGGCGGCGAGGCGTAGCGAACTTGCCTCTTTCTTTCTGTCTTATTATATGGGGGAGCGGCATACCCTGCCCCCAATCTTGGCGCCCCCTTGAGGGGGGGGAGCAGGATACCACGCTCTTGACTCCCTCTTCGAGGCGACAGCAAGGCAACGCAAACGCACCCAACCCCTTGGTTGCCCTCACAGTGGGACAGCAAGGCAATGCGAACGCACTCCACTCCTTGGCTCCCCCTTGAGGGGGAGCTGGCGAGGCGAAGCCGAGACTGAGGGGGTGTCTCCTTATTTATAAGCTCTTTAAAATGAGGCAGCAGCACGGGGCGACATGCACACCCAAGCAAGGCGGGTGAGGCTGGGATTTTTGATGCGCCGCCCTCGTTGGGTTACGGCGAGTTTCACTTTGCGGCGGCGCAGAAAATGAAAGCATAAAAGTTCGCAAAAATGCGCTGCGGAGTTCGGGACACATCGCAAGTGTCCCGAGCCTTTTTGCTTCTTTTTAGCATAAAAAGAAGAATTAAATGAAACAAAAAGAGCTCGCCTGAATCTTTCATTCTCATTGAGAATTTAACCTTTTTGCATTAAGCCGCGAGCGGCAAATTGAGTGGGGCACGACTTAAATCTTAAAAAAATACAATCTTTTGCTCGGTCATTATACACCCCTTTCCCTCTCAAAAAGGGAACAGCAGGAAGAAGGGGCGCAAAAGCTCTTGCACTTTCCCTTCAATGGGACAGCAAGAAGAAAGGTGCGCGATCTCCGCGCGACCGTGAATTGCTCGAATGAGGGATTTTCTTCGTTGCGCTCGAGAGCGTCGCCCTGCGGGCTCGCGCGAACCCCGCGGGAGTTCATCATTCCCGCTCCTTTACGCCAAAGCGGGCGAGGCACAAGAGGGGAACTTCATGAAATGACGCATCGGCGTAGTAACTCCGCCGATGCGTGAGGGATTTTCTTCGCTGCGCTCGAAAGCGTCGCACTGCGAGCTCGCACGAACCCCGCGGGGTTTCATCATTCCCGCGCCTCACGCCAAAGCGGGCGAGGCACAAGAGGGGAGAGCTTTATGAAATGACGCATCGGTGTAGTAACTCCGCCGATGCGTGAGGGATTTTCTTCGCTGCGCTCGAAAGCGTCGCCTTGCGGCTCGCGCGAACCCCGCGGGGTTTCATCATTCTCTCTCCTTTGCGCCAAAGCGGGCGAGGCACAAGAGGGGAGAGCTTTATGAAATGATGCATCAGCGTAGGAACTCCGCCGATGCGTGAGGGATTTTCTTCGCTACGCTCGAAAGCGTCGTCCTGCGGGCTCGCGCGAACCCAGCGGGGTTTCATCATTCCCGCGCCTCACGCCAAAGCGGGCGAGGCACTTTTCGTGCCTCGCCCGCTTTGGCGCAGAAAGAGGGATTCGAACCCCCGTATACATTCCTGCATAACACGATTTCGAATCGTGCGCGTTCAACCGCTCCGCCATTTCTGCAACACTTCCATTTTACCCTAAATCCGCGAAAATTGCAAGCGTTTTCTATCTCATTTGTAAGTTCCAATAGAAATTTTTATCTCCGCATTCTCTCAAAGCCGCTTTTTCAATCTTGAATAAAAAGTATTAGTACATTACACTCTTTTCCTTTCAAACATTCTCGACATAGATTTTACCTCCTTTTTTATAATATGAAAATCCGACTAAAAGGTCGCTCACCGCTGCACGCAGCCATAATTCTCCGTTTTCATACCGCGTATATTCTTCCAAATCAATACATATGGCTCCTGATTCTTCTTCAAAAAAATCCTCGGGAATCGTCACGCGCTTAGAGTATGAATATTCCCTTATGAAAACATCCTTCTTTTTATAAGAGTTCATTTTATATTTCTCAAATGGAAAATTTTCTATTTTATCAAAGACAATTTTATCCCAAATATAGAGTCCATGATCGTACTTTAATAATGGTGTATTCCTAAGAAAATCGATATATTTGTCGGTATATCCAATGTCATTTTCCAATGAATATGCATTCCGTAAATATGCATCGATAGATTTGTATTTTTTTATTGTTGGCATAATGGAACGTTCAATTATGTTTCCAAAACTTTCGATTCGTTGCATATCATATGAGTAGCACTCCGCAAAGGTGCTCTCGCTAATTCCCAAATAGATTTCTATCTCTACGTTATTTGGGTCAAATATATTGGTATCAAATTTGTACGCACAAAAATACGGTGACAATTCTTCGGGCAAAGAATTATCTGTGATAATAAAACCACCTGAAACGGAGTTGTCACTTGCTGTATGATCATGAAAAACCACTCCGATCGGCGTTGCGACCCCAACGAGAACAACCGCCGACAAAAGCACTGCAATCACAGGCTTTGTGAAGATCCTGCGGGCAGGTCTCTCCGTCCGTTTTTCAAGTTCATCTTTTACGTTTTGAAAAATTCTGAGTTGTGCGGCGTCGCTTAATGTTGCTGAACCAACCGCATTTTCATATTTGATCATGATGATTTTCCTCCAAAATTACTTTTAATTGAGCCTTCGCGCGAGCCAATTGTTTCCGAACGGCTGTATCCGACTTATGGAGCATTTTCCCGATTTCTTTCGAAGAATAACCTTCATAATAATATAGGTAGATAATTTTTCGATTGATCGGCGTCAGTTTTTGAAGCTCCTCAAAAAGGTCGTCGCCAAGAGGGGATGGTGCTTCCAAATATCCGTCGATCGCCTTATCCGCGATCCGCTTTCTCTTTTTGAGAAGATCCATACATTTGTTGACGGTAACTTTGATAAACCAGCTCTTCTCTTTGCGTTTCCCGTAATGCAATAAGTAAGCCAAGATGACTTCTTGGACAATATCCTCCGCATCCGCTTGACGCTTTAAGTAATGCAAAGCCAATCGGTATATCAAATTTCCGTATTCTGTCATGACAGACTTGATCTCGTCGTCGCTGATCGTTGAGTACATTTCTTATGCTCCGTTGGTCTTTCTATATATATAAACGATCGTAACACACAAAATGGGACGTCCGCAAGAAAAAAATTTTGAATTTTCAACGTTTTCCTTAAAAATATATTGCGAGATCTGTTTGATACGGTATTTATTTTTTCCCGCCGCGGCGAAGGCGCAAAAATTCGAGAAACTCCGTCGCAAATGCCCGATCGCGTTCCGAAAGTTCCCGAAAAATACGCAAGACCGCCTTTTCCGCTTTGTCGGGCTCTCCGATCACGCTCACGTTCCCCAAATCGTCCGACCGCCCCAGCAAATAGTCCGCCGAACACGCAAAACAGTCCGCAAGCGCACATATGAACTTCGCCGTCGGGTCTGCCTCGCCCTTTTCCCAATAGTCGATCGACTTCTGACTGCACCCGATCTTCTCCGATAGCTCCCGCTGGCTCATGTCCTTTTCCAACCGTAAAGATTTGATTCGATTCATACATTTTCTCCAAAAAATATTTTTCTCAATTGTAAAAAATATTTCTCAAAATTGCTTGACAAAGAAATCCATTTCCGTTATAATCATGAAGAATGAGAAATATATTTCTCATAAACAAAGGAGAAGTAAAAAATGTTTTGCAACAATTGTGGGAAAGAGATCGATGACAATGCCTATGTTTGTCCGAATTGCGGCGTAAAGGTATCCTCGGGGCAGCAAGTTGAAACGACCGTTTCCAAGAAAGTGAACGGACTCGGGATCGCGGGATTTGTCGTAAGTCTTGTATCGCTCTGGCTGGGAATGTATTTTTGCATTGCCTCCGTTGTCGGGCTCGTTCTGAGCATCGTCGGAATGTGTTTCAGAAAGAAATGCACCTCCTGCAACGGGCTTGCCATCGCGGGGTTGGTGCTCGGGATCGTCTCTCTTATGATTTGGGCGATCGTGTGGATCGTTGTGGGGTCGGTCATTATCGGAATAAGCGGTATGGCATAATGGCGTAATAACTCGATCGAAATAAATAATTTAATCTCGATTCGCTCATATTATCGGTATGGGCGAATTTTTTGTTTATTCTCTCTTTTTCGGGACGCTGCTCTTCCTGTTCCCGATCTTCGTCTATCTCGACGCCTACGCCGACGTTGCGGAGAATAAATGCTACTTTTCGCTCAGCCTGTTCAAATACCTCAAAGTCTTTGGCGGCTATCTGCAATTCAAAAAAGAGGGGATCGTCTTTCATCTCACAAAGAAAAAAGCGGTCATCTTGCCCTATCGGCAGATCGCGCCCATGCGAAAGAAGTTCGAGATCACAAAGGGCTTCCAGCTCACCCGCTTTCACCAGATCGTCGAAAGCGGCGGCGAGGGCAGTCCCGCGGGCGTACTCTTTGCGTCCGCGCTCCAAGTCCTTAGCGGGCAGACCTTCTCCGTCATGCAGACTTTGCATCCCTTCCTCTCCCTCAAAAACGGCGTCCTTTTAAGAGAGGAACGGACCTTCAAGATCACCCTTCAAGCGGCGACGGTATTCAACGGGCTCATCCTTTCGATCGCGATCGGAAAAAAATTATTGGAGGCATTCTTAAAGTGGATCAGAAAAAAAAGATCGACAGCATCATGGAAAAAACAGCCGAGCAGCTCACAAGCCTGATCGACGTCAATACCGTCATCGGCAAGCCGCTCTTCTCGGCAAGCGGCGCACAGATCATTCCCTTCACCAAAGTCACCATGGGTTACCTTTCGGGGGGCGGCGAGTACGGTCAGGTCAAGGCGATCAAAGAGGACGAGTGCTTTCCCTTTGCGGGCGGCGCGGGTACGGTCATCAACTTGAAACCCGCGGGCTTCCTCATCGACGACGGAAAACACTGCCGCCTCGTCAAGGTCACCGACGACCCCTTGGACGGGCTCATCGAAAAGGCGAGCGAGCTCATCGCTTCCCTTGCCCATAAGCAGTCGGAAGGCGAGGACGATGAATAACTTCAAAAAATCCCTCGTCTTAACGCTTTCCCTCATCTTCGCCGTCTTGGCGGTGTTCCTGCCGACTTTTCCCAAAAAGTCGGCTTTCGCCGTGCCCCAAAAGCCCGAAAGCGCAAAAGGGGACATCCCCGAGAGCCGCGCGGAGTGCGTTCTCGAAGTCTCTTCCCGCAGAATTTTGCACGAGAAAGCCGCAAACACGAAACTTCCCATGGCAAGCACGACCAAGATCTTGACGGCGATCATGATCATCGACGATCTCGACCTTGCAAAGAAGATCGAAATTCCGTTGCAGGCGCAGGGCGTCGAGGGTTCGAGCGTCTATTTGAAGGCGGGGGAGATCTATTCAATCGAGGAACTCTTATACGGCTTGATGCTGCGCTCGGGGAACGACTGCGCCGTCGCGCTCGCCCTTGCCCACAGCGGGAGCATCGAGGCGTTCGCGCACAAGATGAACGAAAAAGCGGCGTATCTCGGCGCGCGCGACAGCCGCTTTTGCAATCCCCACGGACTGCCCGCGGCGGGACATTATACTTCGGCGCGCGATCTCGCGCTCATCGCCGCCTATGCCATGGAGAATGAGACTTTCCGCACCATTGTCTCCACCAAATATTATGCGCCGAGAAACTATCAAAACAAGAATAAGATGCTCTTCACGTTCGAGGGCGCGATCGGCGTCAAGACGGGCTTTACGACGAGCGCGGGGCGGTGTCTTGTCACGAGCGCGGAGCGCGGCGGCATGAAACTTTTGAGCGTCGTGCTCGATTCTCCCATGATGTACGAGCGCACGGCGCAGCTTTTGAATGGCGCGTTCGAAAAATTTCGGCTGTATCCGCTCATGCAGGCGGGGCAGACATTTGAAAACTGCTTTGTGATGGAGGACTTTTGCTATCCGCTCTCGGACGAGGAAAAGAAGAAACTCGCTTATAAGACAGAACTTTTGTCCGTTCTTCCCAAAGAGCATGGGGAATTTGCGGGCACGCTCTCGATTTACCTTGAAAACAGCTTGATTTTTTCGCAGAATTTGTATATCATGTAATTGTCGCAAAGCGCGGGGATGACCTGCCTTTGCGCGGAGGACGGGTATGCGGATCAACAAATTTTTGGCGGAACAAGGCGTCGCGTCGAGGCGGGGCGCGGACGAGCTCATCAGAAGCGGCAGGGTCAAGATCGGGGGGCGCACGGCGGGGCTCGGCGACGACGTGTCCTTCGAGGATGAGGTGACCCTCGACGGCAAGCTCTTGTCCCATAAAGTGCAATTTGAGTACTATCTTCTCAACAAGCCCAAGGGGTATGTCTGCACGGTGAAGGACGAAAAGGAGAGAAAGACGGTGCTCGATCTCTTGCCGCAGGGCGCGGGACGGGTCTTTCCCGTGGGACGGCTCGACTACGACACCGAGGGGCTCTTGATCCTCACCAACGACGGCGATCTCTCCTTCCGCCTGACGTCGCCCAAGAGCGAGATCCCCAAGACCTATCTCGTCCGAATCGGCGGGACGGTCACGCAGCAGCAGCTCAACCGCCTTCGCGCGGGCGTGGAGATCGACAAGGGCGTCGTGTCCAAAAAATGCAAGATCAATGTCGTCGAGACCAACCAATCGTACACCAAACTTCATGTAACGCTCACCGAGGGCAAGAACCGCGAGATCAGAAAGATGTTCGCCGTGATCGGCAAGGACGTCGAATTTTTGAAGCGCATCCGACTTGGCGATCTCACGGTCTCGGGGCTCGACCGCGGCGCGTGCCGAAAGCTCAGCGCGAAAGAAGTGTATTATTTGAAGAACCTTTAAGGAAAAGAGCTCGGGGCAAACGCCCCGAATTTTTTTGTATTCTTTCAAAAAAACTCAAAATTTGAAAACATCTTCCATAAGGCGCATAAAAACGCGCTCTTTTTCTCTCATTTCGTTGACAGAACAAAGATTTTTTGTTACAATAAGCAAAGGGAAATTCCGAAGCGGGAATATCCCTTGAAACAAGTGACATGGAGGTTAGAATGTTGAAAAAACAACTCATGACGGGGAACGAGGCGATCGCGCGCGGCGTGTATGAAGCGGGCGTGCGGTTTGCGGCGGCGTATCCCGGGACGCCCAGCACCGAGATCCTCGAAAACATCTCGTCCTATCGGGAAATTTCCGCGCAGTGGTCGCCGAACGAAAAAGTCGCCCTGGAAGTCGCCTACGGCGCGTCGATCGGCGGGGTGCGCAGCTTCGCTTCGATGAAGCACGTCGGGCTCAATGTCGCGGCTGACCCGTTCTTCACCGTCGCCTATACGGGCGGCAATGCGGGGCTCGTCGTCGTCACCGCGGACGAACCAGGACAGCACTCTTCCCAGAACGAGCAGGACAACCGCAACTATGCGCGCCACGCCAAAGTGCCCATGCTCGAACCCTCGGATTCCGCCGAATGCAAGGCGATGACGAAGTTCGCCTTCGAGCTCAGCGAAAAGTACGAGACGCCCGTCCTCATCCGCGTGACGACCCGCGTCTGCCATTCCAAGAGCCTCGTCGAGATCGAGGACCGCAAGGAAGTGCCCATCGTCCCTTATGTCAAGAACGCGCAGAAATACGTCTGCGTGCCCGCGAATGCAAGGGTCAGAAGAAGAGAGGTCGAAAAGCGGCTCGACGCCTTGAAGGAATACTCCAATGACTGCCCTTGGAACTTTATCGAGGACAACGGCAAGAAGATTGGCGTCATCGCAAGCGGCATGGCGATCAATTATGCGAAGGAAGTGTTCGGCGCGGACGCGAATTATCTCAAAATCGGGTTCAGCTTCCCGCTTCCGATGAAGCTCATGAAGAAATTCATCGAAGGGCTTGACAAGATCTATGTCGTCGAGGAGAACGACCCCATCATCGAGGAAGCCGTTCAAATGCTCGGCGCGGGGGAAAGGCTCTTCGGCAAGTTCGACCCCACGGGCAAGCACTTCTTCCCCGCATACGGCGAACTCACGTCCGACGTATTGCGCCGCACGATCAAGGGCGAGGAGATCCCCGCAAGGGAATTTGACCGCACGAAGATCGTCGCGCGTCCGCCCGCACTCTGCGCAGGCTGCCCGCACAGGGGATTCTTCTATGAGCTCGGCAAGCGCAAGGACATCATCGTTTCGGGCGACATCGGGTGCTATACCTTGGGATATGCTTCTCCTTATAACGCGATGGACTGCAACTGCTGCATGGGCGCGTCGGTGAGCGGGGCAAACGGTATCCAAAAGGCGCTCGATATGGTCGAGGGGAACAAAAAGCGCGTCGTGGGCGTGTTGGGCGATTCCACCTTCTTCCATAGCGGCATGACTTCGCTGCTCGACATCGTATATAACCGCGGCAATGCGATCACGGTCATTCTCGACAACCGTATCACGGGCATGACGGGACACCAGCAGAATCCAGGCACGGGATATACGGCGCAAGGGGACGAGACGAAGATGGTCAACATCGAAGCGATCGTCAAAGCGCTCGGGATCGAGCAGATCCGCGTCATCGACCCCAACGACATCAAGGCGGTGCGCGAAGCGCTCGATTGGGCGGTCTCGCTCAATGAGCCGAGCGTCATCATCACGCGCTATCCCTGCGTGTTGAAGAAGATGAGCGTCTATGACAAGGAAGAATTTCCGACGGCATACAAGGAAAAGTGCACGGTGGACCGCGAGCTTTGCATCGGGTGCAAGGCTTGTTTGAAGAGCGGCTGCCCTGCGATCTATATCAAGGACAAAAAGGCGGAGATCGACCCCACGATGTGCGTCGGGTGCACGGTCTGCAAACAAATTTGCCCGAAGGCGGCGATCAAAGGAGGTCAGTTATGACGAAAAATATACTTCTCGTAGGCGTTGGGGGGCAGGGGACGATCCTTGCAAGCAAGATCTTGACGCTTGGACTTCAAAAGGCAAATTTGGACGTGAAGATGAGCGAGATCCACGGCATGAGCCAGCGCGGCGGGTCGGTCACGTCGCACATCCGCTATTCGACGGAGAAGGTCTATTCGCCCGTCATCGAGCTCGGGCAGGCGGACGTGCTCGTCGCATTTGAGAAGATGGAGGCGCTGCGCTATCTCGATTACTTAAAAAAGGACGGCAAAGTGTTTGTCAATGATTTCGAGATCCCCGGCATTCCGATCACGTCTGGACAGACCGAGTACCCGCGGGGGATTATCGAAGAGCTGAAAAAGGTCGCGGACACGACGGTCATCGAAGCGGACGCGGAAGCGGAGAAGATCGGCTCGCCCAAGGTCATGAATATGATCTTGCTCGGCACGATCATCGGGTCGATGGACCTTGCGCACATCGATTGGGACACCATTCTTGCGGAGAACGTCAAGCCGCAGTTTGTCGAGCTCAACAAAAAGGCGATCCGCCGCGGCATCGAGCTTTCGAAGTGATTTTTTAGGATGATAAAAGGACGGGGCATTCCCGTCCTTTTTCGTATTTTGAAATGAGGTGACACCCCTTTCGGCGCAAAAGGCGCGCCACTTTCCCCTCTTAGGGGACAGCAAGTTTCTTATTTCTTGGCTCCCCCTTTGAGGGGGAGCTGTCACGCATTTGGCGTGACTGAGGGGGTGATTCATAAAGAAAAAAATTTTACTTAATTTACGAAAAAATTTGCTTCAATACGCTTGATTTTATGAAAAGTTGTGTATATAATAGTATCATAAACATGATGATCGGAATTTATTACCATCAAACCAAAGTGAGTGCGGACGACGTCGCACGCTTTTCCAAAGCCTTCGAACAGCGGGGCGCGGCGGTCAAACTCTTCCAAAAAGCGTCGGACATTTGCGGGGTCGATCGCTTGGTCGTCCTCGGCGGCGACGGGTCGATCCTGCGCGCCGCAAACGTCGCCTCTCAAACGGGCATTCCGATCGTCGGAGTCAACTATGGCACGATCGGTTTCCTCGCCGAGTTCGAACGGGACGAAGCCGACCGCCTCGCCGAACTCGTCTTGAACAAGAACGCGAAAATTTTGCGCCGCTCCATGCTTGAAATCGAAGTGGGCGGGGAGATCTATACCTGTCTCAACGAACTGTCGCTCATGCGCCGCATTTCGCCCGAAGCGGGGGAGAGCGTCGTCAAGATCCTCGCAAAGATCAACGACGACCCCGCGGGCGAGTTCACGGCGGACGGGCTCATCGTCGCCACCCCGACGGGCTCGACGGGCTATTCCCTGTCCGCGGGGGGAAGCATCTTCACCCCAGACTGCGAAGTATTCCTCTTAACGCCCGTCTGCGCCATCTCTTTGAAGAGCCGTCCCATCGTCTGCTCCGACAAGAGCGTGTTGACCTTCTCCTTCCCGAAGAAGAGTTCCATCATCCTCTGCGCCGACGGCAGGTTCTTGCGCGAGATCGGCGAAGGCGAAGTTGTCTATGTCCGAAAGTCTCAAAAATCCGCGGACTTTTTGACCAAAAAACACAACGATCTTTTCCGTCGTCTGACGGAGAAAATAAATTGATAAGGAGAAAAGAATATGTTGAGGCAGGCAAGACAAAACAAGATCCTCGAACTCATCAATGAGAAAGAGATCGAAACACAAGAAGAACTTTGCAAAGAGCTCGAAAACGCAGACTTCAAAGTCACGCAGGCGACGGTTTCGCGCGATGTGCGCGAGCTCGGGCTCTACAAGATTTCGGGCGTGCAAAAACGCTACCGCTATACCGCGGTACGCAAGCGCCAAGGCGACCTGCCCGACCGTATGCGCGCGCTCTTCGAGGCGGGCGTCGAAAAGATCGAAAACGTCGGCAACGTCGTCGTCACCAAGACCATGGCGGGGTACGGCGCAAATGCGGGCGCGGTCATCGACCTTTTGAACTTAGAGGAAGTCGTCGGCAGTATCGCAGGGGACGATACGGTCTTTTCCCTCTGCAACACCTCCGAGGACGCCGAAAAGACACGGGACAAGCTCCGCGAGATCGTAGGAACCATCTGATCCCAATGCTCAATAGTCTTACCATTCAAAATATTGCCTTGATCGATCACGCCGAGATCGATTTTACCGAGGGGCTCAACGTCCTATCGGGCGAGACGGGCGCGGGAAAGTCGGTCATTCTCGAATCCATCGATTTCGTTCTCGGCGCAAAGGCAGATAAGTCCATGATACGCTCCGACGCGACGGATTGCTTCGTCTCGGCGGAGTTTTCCGTTGACGATCCCGCCTTGAAAGACATTTTGACCGAACTCGAAATCGAGGCGGAAGATACGCTCATTTTAACGCGCAAGCTCAATCTCGACGGGCGGGGGAGCATGAAGATCAACGGCTGCCCCGTGAGCGCGGCAATGTTGCGGCGGGTCACTTCCCGCCTTGTGGACGTGCACGGTCAGAGCGAACATTTTTCTCTTTTGAAAGAGAGCAACAGGTTGCGCCTTCTCGACAGCTCCGACGGGGAAACCATTCTTCCCATCAAGCGCGAGACGGCGGAGCTTGTTTCAAAAAGGCGGGAGATCATTGCCGCGCTTTCCGATCTCGGCGGCGAGGACGGCGAGCGCGAACGCAGAGAGGACATCCTCTGCTTCCAGATCGAAGAGATCGAACGCGCTTCGATCAAGAGCGGCGAAGAGGAAGAGCTCATTTCGCTCCGAGAAAAATATCTCAACGCGGAAAAGATCATGACGGGCTTGAACGCCGCCTGTGAGGCGATCCTCATGGACGGCGGCGCAGCCGATACCGTGCGCACTGCCTATCGCGCGCTCTCCCAGATCGCCAAATTCGGCGAATACGGCGCGCTTGCCGAACGGCTCGATGCGGTTCTGTCCGAGCTGAGCGACGTGGGCGAGAGCGTCGGGTCGCTTGCGTCGGACTTCGATCTTGGCGACGGCGGCTTGGAACGGGTCGAAGCGCGGCTCGACGAGATCAAGACCATCAAGAAAAAATACGGTCCTTCCATCGAGGACGTCGAGCGGTTTTTATCGCAGGCGAAAGAGGAATACGACCGCTTGAAAAACAGCGAGGAGATCGCAAAACAGCTTCAAAAGGACCTTGTAGACTGCGACGAGGCGCTCTATGACGCCTGCCTTCGCCTTCGCGCTGCCCGCGTGAACGCCGCAAAGGCGTTGTCGATGCGCATTGAGGAGGAACTGAAAACGCTCAATATGCCTGCGGCGCGATTTGAGATCGAGATCGGCGAAGTGTTGCGCGAGGACGTGCAAAATGCGACGGCAGACGGTTTGGGCGGCGTGAAGTTTCTGTTCTCGGCAAATGCGGGCGAGCCGCTCAAAGAGTTCAATAAGATCATAAGCGGCGGCGAGATGAGCCGATTCTTGCTTGCGGTGAAGGCGCAGCTCAAAGGACGAGAGGGGGTCGGAACGTATATTTTCGACGAGATCGACGCGGGCATCGGCGGCAGAACGGCTAAGACGGTCGCGGAGAAGTTCTGTCAGATGGCGAAGGATACGCAGATCATTGCGATTTCGCACCTTGCGCAGATCGCATGCTGTGCGGACAGGCAGTTTTTGATCGAGAAGGTCGGGGAAGGGGACAAGACATATACGCGGGTCAAGACGGTGGACGGCGAGGCGCGGGTATATGAGACGGCGCGGCTGCTTGCGGGCAGTGCGAGCGAGGTTTCGCTCCGACATGCGGAGGAGCTGTTGAGCGAAGCGCGCGAATACAAAAATTCCCTTTGACGGCAGAAGCGGCAGACGCATAGAAACGAAGGTTCTACGCAAAATAATTCCGTTCAGCCTATTGTTTTGATGGGCGGACGGGAGGTAACATGCGAAGAAGTAAAGCGTTTCTCGCGGCGCTTCTGCTGTTTTTTTGTATTTTTCCGCTTGGAAACGGGAAATACACGGCAAGCGCGGCGGATGGAAAATATTATGTCGGCGGCATGACGGCGGGTTTTTTGCTCGGCGCGGGCGGCGCGGAAGTCATCGAAACGAGCGAAGTTACCGCGGAGGACGGCGTCCATGCGCCTGCAAGGGACGCGGGCATCAAGGCGGGCGATTGCATTTGTGCCGCAGACGGCGTGAAGATCTCGAACATCCAGGATCTCAACAATGCGCTGTCGAGGAGCGGCGGGAAGGAGATCAAACTCATCGTGAGGCGCAGCGGCGCGACGGCGGAGATCTCGATCGTGCCCGTCAAGGAGAAAAAGAGCGGGAAATATAAGATCGGCGTCTTGATCAGAGATACGCTTTCGGGGATCGGGACGGTCACCTATATCGAACAAAAGACGGGGAAATTCGGCGCGCTCGGGCATAAGATCGCAGACGAAAACAGCACGCCGCTTCAAATTTCCGACCCAAAGGTCTACCTATGCAGCGTGATCGGCGTGAAGAAGGGAGCGCGCGGCAAGGCGGGGGAGCTGAAAGGATTGTTCCTCAACGACAAACCGATCGCCCGCGCCGAGAAGATCGCCGACACGGGGCTGTTCGGGACATTTGAAAAGGACTATGATTTTTCGGAGAGCGAGCTCGTCGAGATCGCGCCCATCGCCAAGGCGACGATCGGAAAGGCGTTTATTTACTCGACCGTGAACGGGATCAAGCCCTGTAAGTTCGAGATCGCGATCGCGAAGGTGGATGCGGAGAATCGGGACAACAAAAATTTTGTCATCAAGATCACCGACGAAAATCTCATCGAGCAGACGGGCGGCATTGTTCAGGGCATGAGCGGCAGCCCGATCATCCAAAACGGCAAGCTCATCGGCGCGGTGACTCACGTGTTTTTGAACGACCCGACGAGAGGTTACGGCATCGGCATTGAGAAAATGCTCGGAGAATGACAATTCGAAAACTTATAAAAGACATACCAAAGCGTGTGTCTTTTTTGTATTCCGAGCATTCAATATGTTTATTATGCTTTTTTTCATGCATATCTTGACTAAACGAAATAAATGTGTTAAAATAATTCCGAGCAAGAAGAATCTTTGATAAGGAGGGGAAAAGAATGAACCGAAAACTTACGCAAGCGCTGGTCGCCGTTTCCTTGGCAGCGGTCTCATTCGGGTTTCTTACGGCTTGCAAAGAGCATGAACATGCCTATGCGGACGGCTGGCTCTATGATGAAAACTATCATTGGAGAATCGCAACCTGCGGTGATATTGAAATAGGATTAAAGTCCGAACACAACTATATCGACAATAAGTGTACGCTGTGCGGCTATGTCAAGGACGGTCCCGTAAGTCCCGATGAACCCGTGATTCCCGATAATCCCGACAACCCCGACAACCCCGACAATCCCGATGATCCCGACAATCCCGACAATCCCGACAATCCCGACAACCCCGATACGCCCGACAACCCCGGCGGGGAAGAGGGAGAACCCGAGCAAGGGGCAGACGGGTTGATCTATACCCTGACATTGGATCAGGATACACCAGGTTACTCTGTTTCTGCGGGAAAGTCAACTTCGGGAAGTGTTGTGATCCCGAGCACTTACAAAACGTTACCTGTCATAAAAATCGGCGATGATGCTTTTTCGGGCAGTTCGATCAGCAGTATCACGATTCCCGATTCTGTAACAGCGATCGGCTATGCGGCGTTCTCCAATTGTAAATCTTTGACTTCTATCAAAATTCCCGATTCCGTAACATTGGTAGACACGCAGGCATTTGAGGAATGTACGTCATTGAGAGAAATCCACTTGCCTGAAAACTTGGGAGCAATCTATTATAAAACATTCTATAACTGCCGTGCCTTACAAAAACTCACGATTCCCGACAAAGTAACGACCATAGGACGTTATGTATTTTATGGGTGCAGCGCGCTCACCGAACTTACCGTAGGCAAGAGCGTAAATTCGTTTGACACAATGAACTTTATATATTGCAATTCACTCAAAAGGGTGAACGTAACCGATCTTGACGCTTGGTGTAAAATTTCATTCAATGGCACGTTATCAAACCCGCTCTATGTAGCGCATAATTTGTATTTTCACGATAAGCCTGTAACGGAAGTTACTTTCCCGAGCGATCTCGAAGATATTTCGAACTGTGTGTTCATCGGATGTCATACCTTGGAAAAAGTCACATTTTCCGACAGTAACAAAAGCATTGGATTCGATGCGTTTGATAGCTGCAAAAAGTTAACGGAAGTCAATTTCGGTAATTGCCAAATAAAAACTTTTTCCGATCAAGTGTTTATGAACTGTACTTCTCTTAAAAGTATTGTTCTGCCCGATTCGTTAGAGGATATGGGGAGAGGCGTCTTTGACGGGTGCAGAGCGTTGAGCAAAGTGGTGCTCGGCAAGAACATTAAAACGATCGGTATGTACACGTTCAAGGATTGCGATTCCTTAAAAGAGATTTGCTATAAAGGCACCGAAGAGGATTGGAAGAAGATATGGATCCACGGTCTTTGGCTCGGGGAAATCCGAGGTGAGGAAAAAGTAATGCCGATAAAATACGAATATCAGGGGGAGTAAGCAATGGATATTGAACGTTTGATCCAAGAATATACCAAAAAAGCGAAGCAGCTTGCGCTCAGAAAATCCATCCTTTGCGGAGTATTTTTCGGATTTGCGCTTGATTTTGTGATGGCTTTCATCTTGTGGTTTGTCAATGTCGGCGTTGCGGTAATGCTGCTGCTCTCGCTTGGCGTGGGACTTGTTGGCGGGATCGCCGTGGGACTTATTTTGTACTTCAAGCGGTTCAAACCCACGACAAAGTCGGTCGCGCAAATGATCGATAAGCTCGGACTCGAAGAGCGCGTTATCACCATGTACGAAATGGAGCATGAGGATTCCAACATCGCGCAGCTTCAACGGGAGGACGCAAAGGAAAAAATATCGTCTGTCAGTCCTCATCAATTCAGATTTCCAATTACCAAGGCGGCGGTCGTTTTGATCGCCGTGGTCGCGACACTCGGTATTTCCATGACGACGGTATCCGCGCTTTCTGCGGCGGGCGTGTTTCAGTCGGGGAATGAAATTTTAAGTCCCAACGATCCGAATAACCCCGACGATCCGTCGAGTGAGGATGAGACGGAGTATGTGGAGATCAATTATTTGGCGTCCGAGGGCGGCACTGTGCAGGGTGAAACCTATCAACGCATTGAAAAGGGCAAGGACGCGACTGCGGTTGTGGCGGTCGCGGACGAGGGCTATTCTTTCGCTGAGTGGAGCGACGGCGTGATGACTGCCGAGCGTTGGGACTGGAACGTCATGGACAATATGACCGTGACGGCGATCTTCCTCAAAAATCAGACTGATTCGTCGGCAGGAGAAGGCGAAGGGGAAGGCGAGGGAGAAGGTCAAGGCGAAGGAGAGGGCGAAGGAGAAGGCAGCGGCGAAGGTCAAGGCGAAGGTGAAGGCGGCGGAGAAAGTCAAGGCGAAGGTGACGGACAAGGCGGTCAAGGCGAAAACCAAGGAGAAGGAAATGGCGACGGACAAGGCGGAGAGTCCGAGGGCGATCCCGAGGGAGAACTTCAAGGCGGCGGCGGAGCATCTGCAAGCGGACAGCTTGACGACAATACCGTGATCGACGGAAAGACGGATTACAGCGACGCGGTCGATTATGAGACTGAGAAAGAGAACGTGGAGAACGACGATACGCTCCCGCCCGATCTTAAAGACGCGCTCAGCGGATATTTGGACGGGATGAAACCCTGACTACATTAAGTTTCGAAGAAAATCTTCCTGCGGAATATTTTCTTCGAGGAAATGGGCGTTTGCGCCTTAACTTGCTTGGTCCTCTTGTTCGCCCTGTCAGACACTAAGCGTGCAGCCGCTCGCAAACAGGGGGCGCTTATGGAAAATTGTGATTTCCCAACGCGCACAAGGGCATTTATTAGAACAAAGGGCGACCTTCGTACTAAATCTTATGGTGCGAGCAGGGTTTCCCTGCGCTGCACGGCTCAATTTGCCAGCTTGCGGCTTGTTGTCAATCAAGGCGACCGTAAGGACGGGGCAAGTTAAAACATACAAGTCAGTTTCCTCGCTGAAATGATTCCCTTGGAAGAATTTCAGCGAAAGGAGTTTTTATGATCAAATGGTTAATGCCGCTTGGGCTTTTGGGTCTTTTGGGGATTCTCGTCCTCATCTTGATCTATATCATAAGACCCAAGTACCAACAGAGATTTATCACAAGCACTGTCCTATGGCGGCAGCTTTTGAAGCGTAAGCGGAAGAAACTTCCCATTGAGCCGATACGGAATATTTTGGTATTCGTGTGTCAGGCTTTGGCGTTTACTTCTCTTGCACTTTTAATGGCGCAGCCGAAACTATTCTCGGAGGGGTTCGTCAATGACGAGACCGAGAAGATCATCATCATCGATTCGTCCGCGAGTATGCTTGCCCATACTGCGGGAGATCCTGCCTCGCTCTCCCGCTTCGACAGAGCGGTGCGGGAAGTAAAGGCGCATATCGATGAATGGCTCATGGACGACGACGGGACAATTTCCATCATTACCGCGGGAAAAGAGGCGGAGTACGTCCTCACCGACGCCACGAAAGAGGAATATACGGACGTCGTCCATGCCCTCGATGGCTTGAAATGTTCCTATGGTACGGCGGATATCCAAGGGGCTTTGAACCTTGCCGAGGAGCGTCTCTTTATCAATCCTGCGGCAAAAATTTTCGTCTATTCGGGAACGGATTTGGGCAATCTCGGGTCTGCCGTGACCGTCAGAAATCTTGCCAACATTCAAAATGAGTGGAATATTGCCGTCCTCGGTTGCACGGTGGCGATCGAGGAGAGCGAGTATGTATTCCATGTAGAGGTGGGGGCGTTCGGCAGAGTGTCCCTCGAAAAGAACCTTTATATCGAGATCAAGGGCGCGGAAAACGGAGAGGACAAGACCTTCGACTTTCCCAAACTCTATAAAAAAGTCGCCTTTGACGTCAATTCGGACAATTTGGATTATTCCGACATTCAGACCATTACTCTCCGCATGACCGACCCCGAGATCGGCGGTCAGGAGGATTGGTACTTTTCCTCCTATGCAGAGGCGTCGATCGGCTTTGTCGATCTCAACGATTCCATCGACGAGGACAACGAGTTTAAGGTCTACGGCGGAGTGAAGGATAAGGTAAAAATCCAATATTACAGTTCGAAACCAAATATCTTCTACTATCTCAGTTTTCAGTATTTGCGCGACCCCATGAGCAAAACGCGCGAGATTGGGTTTAATCGTGCCTACACCTTAAGTGAAGTGCAAAACGAGGGACACGACTTCTATATTTTCGAGCACACCCTTCCGAAAGACATTCAGAGCGGCAATGCGCCGAAGGACGGGGTGATTCTTTTCAGCGACCCCAACGACCTCTCCGCATACGGCGTGGAACTCGGGGAAAACGTCACATTTAACGGTCTCAAATACTTTGAGGCGGGGGATGCGCACCCGCTCCTTCAATACATCGACCCCCATACCATGGGCGTGACGGCGTATCGAAGGATCACGTCCTATGACGAGAGTTTCGTCCCGATCTTGTTCTGTGGTGGCGACCCCGTGATGCTCGTGAAGAAAACGGAAACCGAGCGCATCGTCGTCATGCCCTTCTCGCTCAACCTGTCGAATTTATCCGCGGGAACAAATCTTACCAAGTTTTGTTACAATTTAATTCAATACTTTATGCCGCTGACCCTCGACAATTATGAGTTTGAGGCGGACGAGGAAGTGAACGTCAACTGCAAGGGAACGACAGTTACCATGACAGACCCGAATGGGAAAGCGGATACTTTAACCGAATTTCCTGCGACGGTTACGCTCGAGGAACTTGGAACTTATACGTTCACGACGGAATTTCCCTATGAAAAGGAAGCCGAAGTCAGAAAGGCGTTTGTCCATATTCCGACGAGCGAGAGCGGTCTTTTCGACGTGGAAGCGATGAATATGAAACTCGACAACACGGAAGTTTGGGAAGAGCTCGGCGAGGACTTGTTCCTGTATTTTGCAATTGCGATGCTTGTCCTGTTTACCGTCGAGTGGTGCTTGCAGTTCAAGGGGATTTAGGAGGAGAGGTATGTCGAATTTCAAAGTCAACTTTTCAGTGAGCGGGTGGCTGCTTCTTCTCATCATTCCCGCCTTCTTGATCGCTTTTTTCTTCTTTTTTCGTTCGCCGAAACGGTTTCGCTGCAACCGCAACAAGGTGATCTCCTTGATCCTTCACTGCGTCGTATCGACACTCTGCATTCTCATTCTGTCGGGGATCAATTTCTCCTATGATCTTCCCAATCAAGAGAATGAGCTTGTCATCTTGGTCGACGCCTCTTACAGCAGCGCAAACTACAAAGACAGAGTCAATAGCTTGGTGCATGATGTTCTGACCGCGAACGAGGGGCGGAGCAATGTGTCGATCGTGACGTTCGGATATGACCAACAGGTCGTCCTGCCCATGGGACAGCACAGTCCCGAATCGGCGTATCAAAAATTCCTCGAAGCCCCGAGTCCCGATATTACCGCGACGGATATTGCGGGAGCTTTAACCTATGTCTGGGACCCCACGCTCGATGTGAGCGGCGGCGAGGATGAGGCGATCATCCACTATCCCGATACTGCGAAGATCTTGCTCATTTCGGACGGACTTGAAACCGACCGCGACGCGCAGAGCGTTGCAAAGCGGATCTCGATGGACGGCGTGCAGATCGACACGTCTTTCTATCCCGCTTCTTTCAAGAGTGACGTTTGGATCACGAACGTCAGCTATCCCGAACGCAAGTATTCCCTCGGAGAGGAAGTTTCGTTTGAGGTGACCTTAAAGAGCACCTATCAGGGGAAAGTTTCCTTGAAATTTACGGACATCGGAGAATATTCCGAACAGTCCGACGCGCACGAGAATTTAAGCCTCGTCCTCGGGGAGCAGACCATCAATTTCAACTACGCCTTTTCGACCCCGGGACATCACGATCTTAGGTTTACCATTGAGAGCGAGGGGGACTCGCTCACCGAGAACAATTTGTACTATTCCTACTTTGAAATCGAAGAATATACCTCGATGCTGGTCGTGGAGAAGTATGACGGCGAATCGAACCAGCTGGTCGAGAAAATCAAAGAATCCATTGATGCGGAGTATTTGAGCGTCAAGGTTGTGAATATCGAAAGCAATGAACTTCCCAAGAATATGGAGTCGATCGCGATGTACGACGAAGTCGTCTTGGTGAACATTGCCCATAAAGATATGCCAAACGGCTTTGAGGATCTGCTTGAAAGCTATGTGAACGACTACGGCGGGGGACTCTTTACCGTGGGCGGCGTAGAGAAAAATGAAAAAGGCGAAGTCGTCATGGGGAAGAATCCCGCGGGAGAGGATGTTCCCATGGCTCATTCCTATAACAAAGAGGACATGGCGGGGACGACGTTTGAAAAAATGCTTCCCGTCAATGCCGTCGACTACACGCCTCCCGTTGCGCTTGCGATTATTATCGACCGATCGGGTTCTATGGACGAGGATCGAGGGGGCATGGGGATCTCTCCGCTCGACGTTGCGATCAAAGGTGCGATCGACGCGCTCGACGCACTCTCTCCGCGCGACCAAGTAGGCGTTTTGTCGCTCGAAGATAGCTACCGTGTGGGACTTGATATGACCTCCATGAAGCAGAAGTCCAAGATTGTCAGTGCAATCCGTCATATTGCCGACGGCGGCGGGCAGGGAACAAGATACGCGCCTTCCATTGATTTGGCGTGCAAGACCCTCAATACCATTCAGGGCGCGGAGAGAAAGCATATTCTCTTTTTGTCTGACTCAAATCCGGGAGATAGTTTCAGCCAATACAATTCTGTCATGCAGGAGAACCATGAAAAATACGGTATCACAATAACCGTCATGTCCATCGGAAGCCAGCTCACCCAGGAAATGGTGAATTTTGCGCATAACGGCGGGGGCAAAGCGTACTACATTTCGGCAGGGGACGTGGATAAGTTTTCGGATATTCTCAAAGACGATCTCGGCTTCGACGAACTTTCGGGCGCAGTGCCGAGTGAATACCATCCGACGATTATGAACCATACCTTGATCGTGAATGGGGTCAACCAAACTGAACTTAACAAGATCACAATGGGGGGATTTTTTACGACGGAGGCGAAGGGCTACGGAGACGTGGAAGTTTCGCTGATGGCGGACTATGTGCCGCTCTATGCGCAGTGGAAGTACGGAGAGGGGAAGGTCGGCAGCTTTATGTGCGACCTCGAAGGCTATTGGTCGAAGGAATTTTTGGGGAGCGATCAAGGGAGTACGATCATTCATAATGTCGTTACGAACTTGATCTCGCAAATTGCCGATGTTTCCGAAAATATTTTCAGTGCGGCGATCCTCGAAGATAATTACAGGACACAGGTGAGTATTTACGGGTTCGACGGGCAAGAGGAAACAAACAGAAAGCTCGTCGCCATGGTGAGAGGCCCCGAAAAGAACATTGAAAAGTTCGACCTTCGGGATCTTTCCGTGAGCGGAAACCGTTTTACGTTCGAGAACAGAACGCCGGGCGTCTATGAAATCATCGTCGTGAAAGTCCCCGAGAATTTCAATATCAACAGCGTAAATAGTTTTAATGGTATTCCCGACTCTCAGGTGAGCGGCTCGATCC
Source organism: uncultured Clostridia bacterium (assembly GCA_947631465.1). Classification (GTDB taxonomy): domain Bacteria; phylum Bacillota; class Clostridia; order Christensenellales; family Borkfalkiaceae; genus Gallimonas. The sequence goes on along the minus strand of CANRLK010000004.1, from coordinate 21,088 downwards.
GTGCATACAGGGCGTTTTCCTATTCCAAAGAATATGACGCGGGAGCCGATTCCTTTGCAGACGGCAGAGAGCTGCTCGTCTCGATCTCGACCCGTGAAACAGAAGAGGAAGCCGATCCGACCGAAAAACTCGTTTATGACGCGGAGAAACTTTTGAGTTATTTTGCGGACGTGCATATCGTCTATGACCCGCAGCTTGTTTTCGCGATCCTTGCGCTCGTGTTGGGACTTTTGGATATTGCGATCCGCAAATTCAAGTTCAAGTGGCCGCACGAACTCATAAGGACGTATCGGCAGCGCAAAATGCAGTTCGGAAGGTAATGGGGGGGAGACGATGAATAATTCTTATCTCAGTGACGCATTTTTCAGCCGCCTCGAAACGTTGGCATTGCACTTACAGGCAAATTTATCGGGCTACTATGGCGGGAAACATCAAATCAAAAAATACGGACAGACCATGGAGTTTGCCGATTTTCGAAACTATGAACTCGGCGACGACATCCGCCGTATTGATTGGAACTTGTATGCGAGGCTCAAAAAATACTTTCTCAAACTCTACACCGACGAGCGGCAAATGCACATTCAGATCTTTCTCGACTGTTCCGCTTCGATGGGTATGATCCCCGAAAAGGCGAGGTATGCAGTCAGCCTTGCCGCAGCGCTCGGGTTTTTGGCGATCAGAAATATGGACAAGGTGTCCTTCCATTTATTGAAAGAGGGAAAGGCAGAGGACCCGTTCGGGATCATCGTCGGGAAAAATAAGTTCTTCGGAGCGATCGGGCAGCTTGAAAAGATCAAATTCGAGGGCGAGGCGGATTTCGCCGCATCCATTCCCAAAACGCCTCGTACGGGCACGAACGACGGCTTGTCCATCATCATCTCCGACTTTTTGACCGAGACGGATTGGAAGCCCGGGGTGAATTTCCTGCTCTATAAGCGCAGGCAAGTGCTCTTGATGCAGGTGATGACGAAGGAAGAGCGCGACCCGCTGTATTCGGGAAGATTCAATCTCATCGATTCCGAGTCGCCACGCGCGGACGACTTCCGCAATATCAGGGTGAAAATTTCTCGGTCTATGCTCGAAGAATACAGTCAGCTTGTGAAGGAGACCATCGAGGGGATCAGTAATTTCTGTGCCTCCCGCGGAATCACGTTCCTCTCATTTGACACCGAGGAGCCGATCGAGAAAGTGATCTTCAAAGAGCTGCTTCAAGCCGATCTTGTCAATTAGATTCAAACGCTGCATCGAAAAGATGCTCAAAGCCACGAAATCATTAAGTAAAAATAAAAGGACGTTCCGCTTGGGAAGGTCCTTTTCACCATGTTTACGAGAATATTTTTTCAGTCTTTTTCGGATTGCAGGCGATAGAGGCGGGCATAGACGCCATTTTGGGAGAGAAGCGCTTCGTGGTTTCCGCGCTCGACGATCTCGCCGTGCTGCATCACGAGAATTTCATCCGCGCGGCGGATGGTCGAAAGACGGTGGGCGCAGATGAGCATCGTGCCGATGTTGCGCATCTTTTCAAGGCTCTCATTGATCAATGCTTCGGTCTCCGTGTCGATGTTCGCGGTCGCCTCGTCGAGAATGAGAATGCTCGGCTGATGAAGCACCGTCCGCGCAAAGGAGAGCAGCTGCCGCTGTCCCTGCGAGAGGTTTTCTCCGCGCTCAGAAAGCTCGGAATTGATCCCGTCGGGCATTTTTTCGATAAAACTGTCCGCATTCACATACTTGCAGGCGGCTTGGATCTCCTCGTCCGAAAAGTCCGTGCGGTCAAGAGTCAGATTGCTCTTGATCGTGCCGCTGAACAAAAACACGTCTTGCAGCATTTGCCCAATCGCCCGCCGTAGGGATTTGATCTTGATGTCCTGAATGTCCCTGCCGTCGATGAGGATGCGCCCTTTTTGGATCTCGTAATTTCGGACGATGAGCGAAAGGATGGTGCTCTTTCCCGCGCCCGTTGCGCCGACAAGCGCGCACGTCTTGCCCGCTTCCACCTTGAAGGACACGTCTTTCAAGATCCAATCCTCGCCTTCATACGCAAACCAGACGTGTTGAAACTCGACTTCCCCGCGAAATTCCTTCACGTCGATCGCGCCGACCTTGTCCTTGACCGCGGGCTCGATGTCGAGCAGGCGGAAGATGCGCTCGGAAGCCGTAAGCGCCTTTTGCAAGTTGTTGAGCTGGTCGGCAAGGTTCTGCACGGGGTTGAAGAATCGCGAGAGATACAGATAAAACGCTACGATCATCGCCGAGGAGAGGTGGAACTGCACCCCCAAAAAGAAGGTCGTTGCCGTCGCAAGCACCGAGATCAAGGTGATGAGCGGGCGATAAATCCCGAATGCGATGACGACCTTATAGCGCGCCTTGCGCAAATTTTCGTTCTTCAATAAAAATTCAAGCTGTTTATATTGCTCCCGATTGAAGATGTGGATGAGCTTCATGCCCGAGAGATTTTCGTTGAGGTAGGTGTTGAGCTCGGAGATGTATTGCCGTTCCTTGCGGAAGAGCGCGCCGATCACTTTGGCAAAGACGAACGAGATGACGGCGACGAGCGCGATAAACCCGAGCATCACGAGCGCGAGCTTCCAGCTGATGAAGAGCATCATGCCGTACACGCCGACGATCGTCAGAACGTTTCGTATCACGCTGACGAGCACGTTCGTGAAGAGGTCGGAGACGGACGCGGTGTACGACGCAACGCGGGTGACGAGCGAGCCCACGGGCATGTTGTCGAGCTGACCGTGCGAAAGGCTTTGGATGTGCCAATAGGTCTCCATGCGGATGTTCGCGACAATGCTCTGTCCCGCCTTTTGGAGCAGCATCGAGAGGGCATAGAGCACGACTTGGTTGACCGCGCCGAGGGTGATATAGCCGACCGCAAAGCCGATGATGACCTTTAAGGCGATGGAGTCCGACTTTAAGTTGTCCGTCACCGCGCTCACGAACATGGGAAGGGCGATGTCGAAGGCGACGTTCAATATGACGAGCAGAATCGCGAAGATAAACCGCTTCATCTGCGGCTTGAAGAATCGGAACGTCCGCTTTAAGGTGACAAAGAGGGGCATGGGCTTGTCGCCCGAGAGAAGATCATCCTGCATCGCCCGCCTCCTTTGCCTCTTCTTCGAGCATTTGAAGTCTCACCATCTTTTGATAGGTGGGGGAGATCTTCAAAAGCTCTTTGGGAGAGGCGAATGCCTCGACTTCGCCGTCTTTGAGCACGACGATCTTATCAAACCGCGCGACCGTGCTTGCGCGGGACGCGACGACGATTGTCGTCTTTCCCTTGCGCTCTTTCGCAATGTTTTCGAGGATCTTTTTCTCGGTCTTGACGTCCACTGCCGAGACGCTGTCGTCCAAGATGAGCACGGGCGCGTCGGCAAGGTACGCCCTTGCGATCGCGACCCGCTGTTTTTGCCCGCCCGAGAGCGTCACGCCCCGTTCGCCGCAGACCGTGTCAAAGCCGTCCTTAAAGCCCTCGATGTCCTCGGTGATGCTCGCAAAGTCCGCGGCTTTCAGGACTTCCTCGCGCGTGCAGCCGTCCTTTGCAAAGCCGATGTTGGAAGAGAGGGTATCGCTGAACAAGAACCCGTCCTGCGGAGCGCAGGCGACGGCGCGCCGAACGCTTTCCGTGTCGCATTCCATGATGTCCTTTCCATCGATCAAGACCGTCCCGCGCTCGACGGGATAGAGTTTCAGAAGGCTGTTGACGAGGGTGCTCTTGCCGCTCCCGACCTTTCCCACGACCCCCACGGTCATGCCCGCGTCGATTTCAAGCTCCACGTTTTTCAAGGCGGGAACTTCGGTCTCGGGATAATGGAAGGTGAAGTTTTTGAAGGTGACTTTGCCCTCGACGTTTTCAAGGGTCTGTTCGGGGGAGACGTCCTCTTCGGCGCTCAAAAACCGCGAGACGCGGTGCAGGGACGCCTTCGCCCGCGAGCGCATGGAGACGATCTGTCCGAGCGCCATCATGGGCCAGACCATCGTATCGAAATAGCCGAGGAAGGTGATGAGATTGCCCGCCGTCATGTTGACGGGGTGCGAAAAGAGGGCGATCGGAATGCCCTGGATGGAGCAGTAGACGAAATATCCGCCCACGCCCAAGATGATCGCGTTGATGAGCGCAATGATGAGCGAGATAATGCAGTCGAAGATGACCGTCATGCGCGCATAGGAGAGGTTGACGTCCTTGTTCTTGCGGATGATCTTGGCGCAGCCGTGCAGACGGCGGGTCTCGGCGACGAACGCTTTGATGACGCGGATGCCCGTGAAGCTCTCGCGCGAATAGTCATAGAGTTTGTCGAATTGTTCCTGCCGCTCGTTCCACTTTTTCGCCTGAAATTTTTCGACGAGCCCGCCCCAGATCGCGATCAAAACGAGCGGAACGAACACGACGAGCGAAAGCGCCCAATCGAGGCGGATCATCTTGACGATGACGAGCAGGGTCAAAAAGCCCGCGTCGAAGAGCATGATCGTGCCCCAGCCCAAGAACTCTTCGATGGTTTCGAGGTCGGTCGTGAACCACGCCATGACCGTGCCGACCTTGTTCTTGCCGAAATAGGAAAGGGGCAGCCGCTCGCTCTTTGCGAACATCATTTTTCTCAGTCCCGCCTCCGTCCGCTGGGACGCGGCGAAGATGGACAGCCGCCAGGCGATTCTTCCGACAAAGAGCACGACGGCGACGAGAATGACGTCCTTCACGATGTCCCAAAGGAGCGCAAGGTCGACGTTCTCCCCGCTGAACATATCGACGATCTGGCCGAGGCTCTCGGGGATATACAGCTGAAACCAATCGACCGCGACAAGCCCCACGACGCCGATCATGTACAGCCAAATAAATTTCAAATAGAATTTGTTGATATGCTTTCCGAAGAGCATATTTCCTCCGTTTGATGAAAAGGAAGCGCGGCAGCGGGCTCAAAGCGCGAACGCGCCCGAAGACTGCCGAAAATACGTACAGAAATTATTTTATCATAGTTTTTTCCGCATGTCAATTGTCTGCCCGTGACAATCGGAAAAACTTCGCCGAAAGCAAGGTGAAAACTTGACAACAAACGCCTCTTTCATGGTATAATAAGTAAGGAATGGACAAGCGGTATCTTGCGATCGATCTCAAATCCTTTTATGCGTCGGTGGAGTGCGTGGAGCGCGGGCTCGACCCGCTTCGGGTCAATCTCGTCGTCGCCGACGAGACCCGCACGAACAAGACGATCTGCCTCGCCGTCTCGCCGCCCTTAAAGGCGCGGGGCGTTTCTTCGCGCCCGAGACTGTTCGAGGTCGAGGAACAGGTCAAACAAATCAATGCCGAGCGCAAACGGCACGCGCTAAGCCGTGTCTTTTCGGGAACATCGTACAACGACGAATTATTAAATTCCGACCAATCTTTGTCGCTCGATTTTATCGTCGCGCCCCCGCGCATGTCCCTCTATATGAAATACAGTGCGCGCATCTTTGAGATCTATCAAACGTTCGTCGCGCCCGAGGACATCCATGTTTATTCCATCGACGAAGTGTTCATGGACGTGACGGCGTATCTTTCGCTCTATCAAATGACCGCTTTCGAGCTTGCGGCAAAGATCGTCAAAGAGGTCTTTGAGACGACGGGCATCACCGCGACGGCGGGGGTCGGGAGCAATCTCTATCTTGCCAAAGTGGCGATGGACATCGTCGCAAAACATGCCCCGCCAGACGAAAACGGCGTTCGGATCGCCGAACTCGACGAAGAGAGCTATAAGCGGCTCTTATGGGATCACCGTCCGCTCACCGACTTTTGGCGGGTCGGAAGGGGGTATGCAAGGCGGCTCGAAGCGAACGGCATGTTCACGATGGGGGACGTCGCAAGGCGCTCGATCGCGGAAGAGGACGATCTCTTCCGCTTGTTCGGCGTGAATGCGGAGCTCTTGATCGATCATGCTTGGGGGGTTGAGCCCGTCACAATCGAGGCGATCAAGAAATACCGCCCGAGCGAGAACAGCCTCGGCGCAGGGCAGGTGCTCAAAAAACCATATCCCTTCGAGAAGGCGAAACTCGTCCTAAAAGAGATGGCAGAGGGGCTTGTGTTCGATCTTCTCGAAAAAGGTCTCTCGACGCGGCAGGTGGTGCTGACGGTCGGCTATGACAGGGAGAACTTACAGACCAAAGAGCAACGGGATGCGTACTTCGGCGAAGTGACCTTCGACCGCTACGGCAGGGAGATTCCATGGCACGGGCACGGGACGGAGCGGCTCAAAGAGTATACGTCGTCTACAAAGCTGCTCGTGGACGCCGCCGTGCGCCTGTTTTGCAGGGTGACCGACCCGACGCTCACAATAAGGCGGATGTATCTCTGTTTTGCGGGCGTCAAACGGCGGGAAGAGGCAGAAAAGGGTTCGCCCGAACAGCTCGATCTCTTCTCTTTGACAAAAGAGGCGCAAGAGGCGAAGGAAAAGCAGGATGAGTTCCTCGAAAAAGAGCGAAAAATGCAGGAAGCGGTGCTAAAAATCCGAAAGAAGTTCGGGAGCAACGCCCTCGTCAAGGGCATGAATTTGGAAGAGGATGCGACGGCGATCGAGCGGAACGACACGATCGGCGGGCATAAAAAATAAGGAGAAGCCGATGGGCATTGAAAAATACAGTGACATCATCTCCCGTTCAAGACCTGTCTCGAAGCATGAAAAGATGAGCATGAACGACCGCGCGGCGCAGTTTGCGCCCTTTGCGGCGCTCAAAGGCTTTGACGAGGAGATCGAAAAGAGCAGTTTGAAGGGCGAAACGCCGCAAAAAGCCGTCTCAAAAGCGGCGGACGACGAATAAGATTTGACTTTTTCGCCTTTTGTATGATACAATGAAGAACATGAAACCAACGAATGATACAAACTCTCCGCTTCTCGAAGTTTGCGCGGACAGCTTTTTCAGCTGTCTTGCGGCAAGCCGTGCGGGCGCGGACAGGGTGGAGCTCTGCGGACAGCTCGTGATCGGCGGCGTGACCCCGTCTTTTTCCCTCTTTCAAATGGTGAAAGAGCGCATTCCGATCGCCGTCCGCGTATTGATCCGTCCCCGCTTCGGCGACTTTCTCTATGACGGGGAGGAGATCGAGGAGATGTGCCGCGAGATCGACTTTTTCGCCCGCGCGGGCGCGGACGGGGTGGTCGTCGGAACGCTTCAAAGAGACGGCGCGCTCGATATAACTGCGATGAAGGAACTGTTTCGATCCGCCAAGGGCGTGGGCATGACCTTGCACCGCGCCTTCGACGTTAGCAAAGACCCCTTCGAAACGCTCGAAGCGGCGATCTCGCTCGGCGTGGATACGATCTTGACCTCGGGTCAGAGAAACAGCGCGGTAGAGGGCGCGGAGCTATTGAAAGCGCTGCAAACGGTAGCGGGCGGGCGGATCCGTCTGATGGCGGGCGGGGGCGTGAGAAGTTCAAACCTCGCGTTCTTGCATGAAAGGACGGGGATCACCGCCTTTCACACGTCCGCGCGAAAAAAGACGGAAAGCGAAATGACCTTCAAACGCGCGGAAGTTTCGATGGGCTTTGCGGGGGTCTCGGAGTACGAAAAATACCAAGCGGACGAGGCGGAGCTCGCAAAGTGCGTGAGCCTTGTGCGGGAGATGAAAGCATGACAGGATTTTCGGCGTTTTTTCAAGAGACGGACGAGGCGTTTTCGCGCTTTTTGCAAGCCTCGGGCGAAAAACTTTCCGACAAGATCAAAAAGGGCTTGGAAGAGAACGAACTTTCTCCGACCGAGAAGTTTTTTGTCGAGTGGCAGTATCTTTTCAGCCCGCTTTCGGACGCCGCCATGTACGATTTTTCGCTGTTTGTAAGCTGCGCAAGGCACGCCGCTGTTCTTTTGGCGCAGTCGCCCTACGTTCAGGGGCTTTCGGGGGAGAAATTCCTTGCCTATGTCCTGCACCCGCGCGTCAACGACGAAGAACTATCCGACTGCCGCGCATTTTTCTATCATTTATTAAAGGACCGCATTCAAGGGCTTTCGTTTGAGGAAGCCGTCAAGGAGATCAACTATTTTTGCGCGGAAAACGTGCGCTATGTCTCGACGGATGAAAGGACGCGCTCGGCGCTTTCGGTTTTTGAAAGCGGCTTCGGGCGGTGCGGAGAGGAATCGACCTTCTGCGTCAACGCGCTACGCGCCTGCGGCATTGCGGCGCGGCAGGTCTACGCCCCGCGCTGGTCGCACTGCGACGACAACCACGCTTGGGTGGAGGTCTTTGACGGCACAAAATGGCGGTTCTTGGGCGCATGCGAGCCCGAAGAGACGCTCGACCACGGCTGGTTTTGCGCCGCCGCCAGCCGCGCGATGTTCGTCTATGCCCGCCGTTTTTGCGATACCCAAGATGGGGAGACGATCGGAAAACACGGCATGGTGCGCTTTGAAAACGCGCTGAAAAAATATGCCGCGCAGACGACCCTGCGCATTCTCGTAAAGGACGAGTCGGGCGCGCCCGTTAGTCATGCCAAAGTGACCGCAAAGATCTTGAATTACGCCCGCTTTTGCCCCGTCTTGGCGCTTACAACGGACAACGGCGGCTGCGCAGAGTTTCCCTGCGGCTTGGGCAGCTTGTATGTCTGCGCAAGGCACGGAGGACTTTTCGCGGAAAAAATCGTGAATGTCGAGGAATGCGCCGTTGTCGAACTTACCTTAAAAAAGGAGTTCTTCGAAGAGAAAAGCGAGGCATTCTGCTTTTTCGCGCCCAAGGGCGGGGCGACGCAGAACGATCTTGCGATCGGGAAAGAGACACTCGCGCTTTGGGAGCAAAAGCGCGAACGGGCAAAGCGTTGCTATCAAGAAAAACTCGATCGGCGCGAGGCGCAAACGGCTGAAAATACCTCGAAATTTCTTGAAAACCCCGCCTTTTCGCTCGCCGAAAAAGAGGGGCTCTATGCGGTTCTATCCGACAAGGACCGCGAGGAGCTCAAAGAGGAAGTTCTTCTCGACGCGCTCGCCTGCGCGAAGCCTTATCGAGCGAATTTTAAGGACGGGGAATTTTTTGATCGCTTTGTCTCCTGCCCGCGGGTTTCAAACGAAGTTTTGACGCCGCATAGGAAGGCGTTCGAGGCATATTTTACGAAAGAGGAACAGAAGGCGTTCCAAGACGATCCTCGAAAAATATATCAATACATTGAAGAAAAGATCGTCGAGGACGAGGAGCGTTCTTACGCCGCCTTGATCACATCTCCGCTTGCGGCGCTGACCTTCGGGCGGGGAGATCGGCGGTCGAAGGACGTCTTGTTCGTTGCGATTTGCAGGACGCTCGGAATCCCTTCGCGCCTCAATGCGCAAACGGGAGAAACGGAGTATTTTGCAAACGGCAAGTTTCAAACCGTTCATAATTGCCCGCGCGGCGAACTTGCGCTTGATCTTTCGGGCGGTCTGAGCTTTGGAAAGGATCTCTCTCTTTCGAGGGTAAATTTGGACGAGGAGACCGAGCTCGAACTTTCGAACGAGCTCTTTGAAAGCGGAAAGGCGTTGTCGCTGCCGTGCGGGATGTACCGCCTTATCGCCGTGAACCGTCTGCCGAGCGGCAACACGCTTGCGGTGCAGACGACGTTTGCGCTTCGGGCGGGTGAGCAGAAGCGGCTCTCGCCCATCCGCCCCCAAGCCGATCTTTCGGACATGCTCTTTTCCGTTCCGCTCGATTTTCTCTCTTCCTCTTTCAAGGAATGTTTTTCGAAAGAGGAGAGCTGCGCTTTGCTCCTGCTTTGTCCCGCGGAAGAGCCGACAGAGCATTTGCTTTCGGAGCTTTTGACCCAAGAGAGCGAGATCAAGCGCCTTTCAAGCCGAATCGTGCTGGCGCTTGCGGGCGGCGAGGAAACAAGCGGCAAGATCAAACGGACGCTCGAAAAATTTCCGAACATGCGGCGGGTCAACCTGGAAAGGCAAACGGCAGAACGCCTTGCCCGCGCGCTCTATTTAGAGCCCGACCGCTTTCCGATCGCCCTGCTCTTTCATCCCTTTCCGACGGCGGTCTACGCCTCAGGGGGATATAACGTCGGAAGCGTCGATCTTATCATCAAGCTATTAAATTATTTAGGATAAAAGGACAAAAGAAAACGGTATGGAAATTGTAAAAGCAAGGGACTATGACGAGATGAGCCTGCTCGCCGCAGAGCGCATTGCGAGCCTTCTCAAAGAAAAGAAAAACGCGCTCTTGGGGCTTGCGACGGGCTCGACCCCCGTCGGAACGTATCGGAAGCTCGTCGAAATGACAAAGAAAGGGGAGATCTCCTTTCGGGACGTGAAGTCGGTCAACCTCGACGAGTACGTCGGCTTGTCGCCCGAAGATCCCCAAAGCTATCGCTTTTTCATGCAAGAGAACCTGTTCGACCATGTAGACGTGAAGCGGGAGAACACCTTCGTGCCCGACGGACAAGCCTCAGACCTTGAAAAGACCTGTTTTGAGTACGATCATCTGATTCATCGGCTCGGGGGGACGGATCTTCAACTGCTCGGGATCGGGCACAACGGGCACATCGGCTTCAACGAGCCATCGGAGACGGTCGTAAAGCCGACCCACGTCGTCACCCTTTCCCGCCGCACGCGCGAGGCGAACGCCCGCTTTTTCGGTTCGATCGAGCTCGTTCCGACGCAGGCGGTCACGATGGGCATTTTGCCGATCATGCAGGCGCGGCGCATTTTGGTGCTTGCAAGCGGCGCGGACAAGGCGAAGATCGTCAAAGAGGCGTTCTTCGGTCCGATCACGCCCAAAGTTCCCGCATCGATTTTGCAATTGCACCCGTTTGCGACCCTCATCGCGGACGCGGAAGCCTTAAAGGAATGTGAGACGCTCTTATGACGCTCATCGAAAACGCGAAAATTTTGATCGGAAGGAGATTTCGCTGCGGCGCAGTGCTCTTTTCCGAGAAGATCGAAAGGCTCTTTTTCCCGACCGTCGGCAGCGCGGAGCTTCCCAAAGACGTTATAAGGGTGGACGCGAAGGGGGGATATTTGATCCCGGGGCTCATCGACGCGCACACCCACGGCGGGGTGGGCGAGGACTTCTCGGACGGCAGGACGGAGGGCTTTTCAACGCTTTCTTCCTACTATGCGCGCGGCGGCGTGACGGGCTTTTTGGCGACGACGATGACCTTGCCAAAAGACAGGCTGCTTTCCGCGTGCAGAGCGGTCAAGGAGTTCCGCGGGACGGGCGCAAAGTGCCTCGGCTTGCATTTGGAAGGGCCGTTTCTCTCCGAACACAAGCGCGGCGCGCAGGCGAAAGAGTTCCTTCAAACGCCCGATTTAAGGCTTTTCGAAACGCTCTGTGAGGCTTCGGGCGACCGCGTGAAACTGCTCACCGTCGCGCCCGAGCTGGACGGTGCGATGGCGCTCATCAAAGCGGCTTCGAAGAGCTGCACGGTCTCGATCGGACACACCGAGGCGGACTATGAGACGGCAAAACGCGCCTTTGAGGCGGGAGCGAGGAGAGTGACTCATCTTTTCAACGCCATGCCGCCTTTTTTGCACCGTGCGCCTGCCGTGTTGGGTGCGGCGTTCGACTGCGGCGCGGATGTGGAGATCATCTCGGACGGACTGCACCTGCATCCGTCAACGGTTCGCATGGCGTTTGCCTTATTCGGAGAAAAAATCAATTTGATCTCCGATTCCATGCGTTCGGCGGGGCTTTCGGACGGCGTTTACGAGCTTGGCGGGCAGGAAGTGTTTGTGAAAGGGGGGAAGGCGACCTTGAAGGACGGCACGCTTGCGGGCTCGTCCGTTCATTTGATGGACGCCGTGTGCCGCGCCGTATCGTTCGGCGTAAGGAAAGAGGACGCGTTTTATGCGGCGTCCACTGCGCCGTGCCGCTCGCTTGGGTTGAAGGGGCGCGGAAAGATCGAAGAAGGGTATTTTGCCGACCTCGTGCTCCTTGGCGAGGGGCTGGACGTAAAAAGCGTTTATCTTTGCGGAAAAAAATTCGAAGAGAAATGAATAAAGTTTTGACCTTTGCACAAATTAAATTGCGGAGGTGAAGAGAATGGAAAAATTCAGATCGGGTGAGATCGTTCCTATGACTTGTAGCTACAAGGCATATGATAAAGAAGGCAAGAGCCATGACGATGAAACGACCTATCTTGAAAAGGGCATGAGATTCCCGCCTTTGCAGCATGAAGGCGGCTATTGGGTCATGGACCACAACAACTAAGCCCTTCACACCATAACGAAAAAGAACTGTTTCCTTAGCGGAGGCAGTTCTTTTTCGAAGGAAATCTTTCTGCGCTGCGCTTGAAATATTTCGTGCGAGGATTCAGCTATGTTGATTTCATGTAACTTTCGTCGCCCGCCACTGTTGCTGCCTTGATAAACAACCTGCGTGCGGTGGCGCGCAAATTGAGTCGTGCAGCGGAAAAGTGTGATTTTCCTCGCACCATTGGATTTATAATGACACCCCCTCAGTCTCGGCTTCGCCTCGACAGCTCCCCCTCATAGGGGGAGCCAAGGGAGTAGGGCGAGGCAACGCCCCTCTCCACAAGATGAACCAAGGGGGCATGCGCGCAACTTTCTCCTCTTATGGGACAACAAGTGTTTAAGGGCGAAACACTCTATTCTTGGCGCCCCCTTGAAGGGGGAGCTGACGCGACGCAACGCGGAGCGGCTGAGGGGGTGTTGCTTGATGTAATACAAAGAGAGATGAGAACATAAAAGATCCTCATCTCTCTTTGGAGCTGATGAGCGGACTCGGACCTCGTCGCTGTGCGTCTGCTTTTTACGCTTTTCTTCCGAAAAGCTCTGTTTGCAGACGACAGCTCCTCTTCCCAAAAAATCTTGCTTTGCAATACTTTTCGGGAGTCCCTTTGTCGGCGGTCCGAGGGTCAAAATGTAACAAGAGACATCCCCGCATTCTACGCGGGGATGTCTCTTGGAGCTGATGAGCGGACTCGGACCGCCGACCTCGTCCTTACCAAGGACGCGCTCTACCTGCTGAGCTACACCAGCACTCTTCGCCGAAATTTCCTTCGGCGCTCGGGGTCAATGTTCCTCAAAGCCTCAAATTAAAGCCCCAAAAACATCTTACCCAATGATTTTTGCCGAACTTTTCTCGGCAGCTTCTTCTCTGCATACGAAAACCGCCGATAGGGCGGCTCTTTCATGCAGTTTGCAATGGCGTCGTTATACGCGCTCGATCTTATCGCTCTTCAAGCATCTCGTGCAGACATAGTCCGTCGTGACTTTGCCTTCCGCTTTGTACGTTACCTTCTGAACGTTGGCGTTGAACGCCCGTTTCGTCTTGCGGTTGGAGTGGCTGACGTTGTTCCCAGACGTCCGTCCCTTGCCGCAAATGCTGCATACCCTCGACATATCTTCACCTCCAAACGGAAAATTCTCTTGTATCGCGCCGCCCTCAAAGATAAGGCTCGGCTCAAAATCTTCCTTATCATACCATTTCTCGCGGAAAAAAGCAATTAAATTTGCCCCGATTTTCCGCTTTTTTTCTTTTTCCGAAGAAAATTTTACAATATCGCTTGCAAAATTTGCCATAATAGGATAGAATAGTATTTGAGTTACGCTCGGGAGGGGAGATATGTCGGTCAGTACCAGCAACGCGTACGGCAAAATATCCATATCCGATCTTGCGATCGCAAAGGTCGCCCAACAAGCCGCGATGGAGAGCTATGGCATCGTGGATACCGTCGCGCGCCGTTTTACCGATACCCTCGCAGAGCTCCTCGGCAAAGACGCAGGCGGAAAGGGCGTCAAAGTCATGACGTCGGGCAACCGCATCTTCATCGACGTCTATGTCCTCATCAAATACGGCGTCTCCATCGAAGCGGTCGCGGAATCCTTAAAGGAAGCGATCAAGTACAAAGTCGAACGGTTTACGGGCATGATCGTCGATACCGTGAACGTAAACGTCATGGGCTTGAAATTATAAGTCCCTTTTCACCAATGAGAATTTTTTCAAGTTCATGCGGAGTATAAGGAGTCTGTTCTTATGCAAAAAACAATCAATTGCGCGACCTTCCGAAAAATGGTCCTGGTCGGCGCAAAAATGCTTGAAAATAATCGGGCAAAGGTCGACGCGCTCAACGTCTTTCCCGTCCCCGACGGCGACACAGGCACGAACATGTCCTTGACGATGCAGTCGGCGGTCAAGGAACTGTCCAACACCTCTTCCAATAACTTTATGGAAGTGTGCGACGTCGTCACCAAGGGCGCGCTTCGCGGCGCGCGCGGAAATTCGGGCGTCATCCTCTCGCAAATTTTCCGCGGGATCTGTTCGGTCCTCCGCGTCGGCAAGCCCGAGGTCGACACCCGCGCCTTTGCCAAGGCGCTCGAAGCGGGCACGAAAGTCGCCTACAACGCCGTCGCCATCCCGAAAGAGGGCACGATCCTCACGGTCATCCGCATGATGAGCGAATTTGCCGTCAAAAACGCGAACAAGTTCCGTGAGTTCGAGACCTTTATTCCCGAGATCATCCAGGAGGGCGACAGAGCCCTCGCAAAGACCCCCGAGCTTCTGCCCGTGCTCAAAAAGGCGGGCGTCGTCGATTCGGGCGGCGTGGGGCTCATGACCATCATGCGCGGCTTCCAGGCGGCGATCATGGGCGATGAGATCGTCTCCGAAGTGCAGACCGAAGCCGCCAAAGCGGCGCAGACGATCGATTCCGACTTCGGCGACAACTCCGAAATCATCAATATGGACCTCGGCGAAATTCAATTCGCCTATTGCACCGAGTTCTTCATCATCAACCTCAAAAAGAGCACGACCCTCGCGGACATCGACAAACTTCGCGAAAATCTCATGGGCATCGGCGATTCGGTCATTTGTATCGGCGATTTGGAGATGGTCAAAGTCCATGTCCATACCAATTGCCCCGGCGTTGCGCTCACCTATGCCTTGGAGCTCGGGGAACTCGACCGTCCCAAGATCGAGAACATGCTCGAACAGAACCGTCTCTTGAAGGCGAAGATCGCGGCGGAGAAGAAAGAGCAGGGGATGCTCGCGATCTGCACGGGCGAGGGCATTGCGGAGATCTTCAAAGACCTCTTCGTGGACCGCGTGATCGAGGGCGGACAGACGATGAACCCGTCGGCTTCGGACATCGCGACGGCGGTGCAGAAGATCAACGCCGACAACGTGTTTGTGTTCCCCAACAACAAGAACATCATTCTTGCGGCGGAGCAGGCAAAGGCGCTCGTCGAGAACAGGACCATCCACGTTATCCCGACAAAGAACGTCCCGCAGGGCTTTGCGGCGGCGCTCGCGTTTGCGCCCGAGGCAAGCCTCGAAGAGAACAAGACCAACATGATCCACGCGCTCGACAACGTCAAGGCAGGCGGCGTGACCCACGCCGTCCGCACGACCAATGTCAACGGTTTCAACATCAAGGAAGGGGACATCATCGGGCTCGACGACAAAAAGATCTTGTCCAAATCCAACTCGATCGACGATGCGGTGTTGTCGCTCCTCGATAAACTCAAAGAGGATTCGCATGAAGTCATCACCCTGTATTACGGCGAGGGCGTGACGGAAGAGGACGCCGCCGCGCTTGCGGAAAAGGTGACCGAGGCGTTCCCCGACTGCGACGTGGACTACCACAACGGCGGTCAGCCCGTCTATTACTATTTACTGTCTTTGGAATAAGGATGATCATGAACGCGGCGCGCCGAAAAAACATCGGCGCGCCGCTTTTGTGCAGGCAACACCCCCTCAGTCTCGCTTCGCTCGCCGCCTTGCGACGGTCGCCCCCGCCGCAAGTCCGCCTCGCCACCAGCTCGGCTGTCGCATTGCAGCTCACAGCCCACTGGGCTGTTGAGCAGAATTTGCAATGCTCCACCCCTCAAGGGGGAGCCAAGGGGCGGTGGGCGGTCTTTCGCGCCGCTTCATCCGAGGGGACAGCAAGTGGTGCAAGACTCGAAAGACAGCAAGGGGAAGATCTTTCTCAAATCCCTTGACATTTGATCGATCGGACGGTTATAATAAAAGGCAAGAAATTTGATTTCAGTTTTATAAAAATGCAGCTTTCACATCTTCGCGGGGTCACCGAAAAACGGGAAAAGGACTTTGCAAAACTCAATATCTTCAATTCTTCCGCGCTCGTCCGCTATTTCCCGCGCGGGTATCTCGACATGACGAGCCGCGCTTCCGTCCGCGATCTCGTCCATAACGACGTCGCGCTCGTCGCCTGCCGTCTCGTCTTCGTCGAGCCCGTCCGCTATTCGGGCAGAATGCGCTACTTCCGCGTTCGGCTTCAACAAAACGGCGACCTCTTCTATGCCGTCTTTTTCAATATGCCGTACCTTGCGGCAAAGCTCAAAGCGGGCGACTACCTCTTCTACGGCAGAGTGCAAAACCAATACGGGCAGGTCACGCTCGTCAACCCGTCCTTCGAGCCGCTCGAAAAAAACAACCGCTTAAAGGGGCTCGTGCCCGTCTATCCGCTCAAAGGCGCGCTCACCCAGCGCATCGTGCGCGACTGCGTCGCCGCCGCCCTCAAAGTCGAGGATCTCACCACGATCATCCCCGAGCCGCTCTGCAAAAAATACGCTCTTCCGCCCTTGAAAGAGGCGTACGAAAAGGTCCATCTTCCCGAAACGCACGAGCAGCTCCGCACCGCTTCCCGCCGCATCGCGCTCGAAGAGTACTTCACCCTGATCTCGGCATTCAAGCTTATCAAAGGGGATAAAAACACTGCGCGCCGAAACCGATATTCGGTGACGATGGAAGAGGTGAACGCATTCGAAAAACGCTTTCCCTTCGCCTTCACCGCGGGACAGCAGGCGGCAGTGCAGGCGATCTATTCCGATCTCACGTCTCCGTGCTGCATGAACCGCCTCTTGCAGGGCGACGTCGGGAGCGGCAAGACCGCGGTCGCGCTCACGGGCATCTTCATGGCGGTCAAAAGCGGATTTCAGGCGGCGTATCTCTCGCCGACAGAAGTTCTCGCCGCACAGAACTTTGCCTTGCTTCAAAAGATCTTTCCCGACCGTTCCGTCGGCTATCTCGCAGGCGGCATGACGGCAAAGGAGAAGCGCGAGATCAAGGCGAAACTCTCGCGCGGGGAGATTGACATTCTCTGCGGCACGCACGCCATTTTGCAAGAGGACGTCGCATTTTCCGACCTCGCCTTTTGCGTCTGCGACGAACAACACCGCTTCGGCGTTTCCCAGCGTAATACTTTGAGCGAAAAAGGGGAGCTCGTCGATGTGCTCGTCATGTCGGCGACGCCCATTCCGCGGACGCTCTCGCTCATTTTTTACGGCGATCTCGACATCACGACCATTCTTGACAAGCCCAAGGACAGGATGCCGATCAAGACCTCGATCATTCCCGAGGCAAAGTATGACGATATGCTCGCATACATCGCGCGGGAGACCAAGGCGGGGCGGCAGGCGTACTTTGTCTGCGCCAAGATCGACGACGATGAGGGGCAGGTGACTTCGGTCACGGAGCTCTATGAGACCCTTCGTCTGCGGCTTCCGAGCGTGAGGTTCGCGCTTCTGCACGGGCGCATGAAGGACAAGGAAAAGGCGGACGTGATGGAGGCGTTCAAGCGCAAGGAATACGATTGTCTTGTTTCGACGACGGTCATCGAAGTGGGGATCGACGTGCCCGATGCGACGATCATGGTCATCTACAATGCCGAGCGGTTCGGGCTTTCGCAGCTGCACCAATTGCGCGGCAGAGTGGGGCGGGGGAGCGTGCAGAGCTATTGTTTTCTGCTCATCGGCAACGACAGCGACACGGCGCGGGAGCGGCTCGGCATTTTGAAAACGACGAGCGACGGGTTCAAGCTCTCGGAAAAGGACTTGGAGCTGCGCGGGAGCGGGGACTTTTTCGGCACGCGGCAGAGCGGGAAGATTTTGAGCGACATTAAAAATTTGAAATACGATACGGATGTGATCTTTCTTGCGAAAAAGCTCTCGGACGAGGCGATGGAGCGCCAACTCAACCAAAGTGAGATCCGCGCCGCCGCCTTGAAGAAATACGAGAGCTTGAAGGACATCGTTTTGAACTAAATTAGGGGAAAAAATACAAAAGCACGGAAGCTGGTTGATTTCCGTGCTTTTTTTGAAACGATGAAAGCGTTTTTAGGTTTTTATGAAATGATCGAAACACCCGCCGAGACGAGAATGATAAAGATGAGTCCGATTACCATGAAAGCCGAACTGACGGTAATTCCCGCGATAGAGAGCTCTAATCCCTTGTCGCCATATTCGGGCGCACGTTTGTAGGCGAGAATGCAACAGATGAGCCCCGCGATCGCAACGAAGAAAGAGAGAACGAAGCCGACGATCGCGATCGCGTTGGTTTTCTCCGTCGAGACATAGTAAATTTTTTGTTCTTGTTTTGTTGAGACGCCGCAATAGGCGCAGGCCGTCGCCTTGTCGTCGATCTCTTTGCCGCAATTTCTGCAATACATGTTTTTGTTTCTCCTTTGTTTTTCCTATATCATATCACAAGTATTCTTGTGAGTCAAGTAAAATTACAAGAATAATTGTAAAATATGGGAATATGGAGAATAGATTTGCGGAAAATCTAAGGAATTTGCGGGGGGAGAGGAAGATCTCGCAAGCAGGGCTGGGGAAGGCGATCGGGGTGACGCAGCAATGCGTGAGCGAGTGGGAGCAAAAGAGCACTGAGCCGACGCTCACGTTTTTATGGTTGATCGCCGATTTCTTCGGCGTATCGATGGACGTTTTGTGCGGAAGAAGTGAGTATTGAACATAAAAGTTTTTGAAAAATTATAACGACGTGTTCGGAGTGTCATTTGTTGACAACGATTGCACATGGTGGTATAATGGATCATATACCAAAAGGAAAAATCATGTCAAACCGAAAACGTGCCCTCGTGATAAGCCTGATTGTTTTGTTTGCTTGCGCAGTTATGGCGATTGTTGACGGCATCATTCAGCCGCCGTATATCATGAAATCCGCGATCAAACTCGTTTGTTTTGTCGCCGTTCCGATCATCTACATGATATGCTCCCGTGACGACCGTTTCCGCAAATGTTTGAAACCAAGCAAAAAGCGGATTATTCTCGCCTTCGCGATCGGAATATGCGTTTACGGAGTCATCGTGGGCGGATATTTTCTCCTTCGCGGGGTCATTGATTTTTCGGGGATCACCAACTCGCTGATCAATGGGGAAGGGGTAACGCGCGAAAATTTTGTCTATGTGGCTTTGTATATATCATTTGTCAATTCATTTTGCGAGGAGTTGATTTTTCGGGGGTTGGCGTTTGGCGCGCTCGGAGGAGCTGTATCACGGCGTATTGCATACCCGTTTTCGGCTTTGACGTTTGCCGTCTATCATGTTGCGATCATGAATGGTTGGTTTTCGCCGTTCATTTTTGTGCTGATGATCGTAGGACTTGCGGTCGGTGGCATGATATTTGATCGCATTGATGATGGGGTCGATTCCATTTATCCGTCTTGGATCATTCATTTGTTCGCGAATTTAGGGATCAATACCGTCGGACTGGTTTTATTTGGGATCATTTAGTTTTCAGAGGGGCTTCACGTGGAAGAAAATCGGAATGGGTATCTCTACATCGTCTTTTCCAATACTCCCTGTAAAATGGGGAGCTTTATCCGCGCGGTTACGCACGGAATGTATAACCACGTTTCGGTTGCGCTCAATGAGGACCTCTCCGAGATGTACTCGTTCGCAAGGCTCAAACGCGATACTCCGTTTTGCGGCGGCTTTGTCCATGAAGGAGCGGAACGATACAGACTGAAAGAGCGCACCGCCGATATTTCCATTTGCGGCATTGAGGTCGGGGAAGAAGGCGTGGAAAAAGTGCGCAGTCGGATTAAAAACATGGAACAGCAGCGGGACGCGTACCTATATAATTTGTTCTCCGCCATGCTCGTCCCGATACATAAAAAGGCATATGCGCGCGATTCATATACTTGCGTAGAGTTTGTCTCCGCGATCTTAAAGATCGCAGGGGTCAGCCTGCTTTGCGAATGTTATTCTGCTTCCGAACTCTATTTGCAGCTGCATGATCGCGAAGTATATAGGGGAGAATTCCCCGAGAGTGCGTCGATCGTGGATGAAAGCTATTGTGACCGAGTATCGATCCCTCGGCGTATTGGAAACTCCTTAAAACAATTTGGACGCCTGCTCCGCAGGATTCACACCCAAACAAATTGATTAACTTTTTGTTATGCGGTTTTTCCCTTGCTGTTTTATTTTATATATACAGTGTTAATAATTGCTTAACTCCATTAAATCATTATACCACTGAAACCCGTTTCCAAAGCAAGTATATAACTGTAACGTTTTATCCCCTTGCGAATTTAACCCTAACACTGTTAAAACTCTTTCAGGTATTACGCCTGCGGTTTTTTCGGTATCTGTATAGCGTCTGATCACCTCTTTATCGTCCATCAAATAACATTTGAAGTTCGGAACGGTGATTTCTTCTTCGGTATACAAGGTTATCGTTTGTTCTTCCGCCGATAATTCAACGATTTCCCCGTTTTCATATCCGCAACAAGGGAACAACTTTATAATTTCGTTAAGCGAAATTTCCTTAGCCTTATATTTTGTTTTTAACAAATTTACCGCGCATTGAAATGAGGCGAAAAATCTCATATTATTTCTCCTGAAACAGGTAGCCCATATCTTGAACAAGACAGTTATCAAAGTGCATATATATTTCATCCATTTTTTCCATGTACTAATCTCCCTTACGAATCTTGTATGTCATATTTTTATTATACCATAAACCCATATGAAAATCAAGCGATGCGGGTATCTCCGCAAAACCCCACCTCGCTACCTGCTCGGCTGGAACGGCACAGTTCGTAGCACACCGTGCTGTCGAACGGAATTTGTGCCGTTCCACCCAAAGGGGACGCCAAGGGGAAGGGGTGGGGTGCGAATTACCCCCTTGCTGTCCCGTGGAGGGGCGGAGCATTGCACTCCTTGGCGGTTTTTCCTATTTTTCATTCTTCATTTTCTCGGCTCAATTTTTTCCTGCAAAAACCCTTTTTGTGGCATTTGGGACAGCGCAATCTTCTCCAAGTGATCCCGTGCATTGCAAACACATATGCGGTTGCGGTCGGAACGAACCGCTCGCCGCAGTGCGGACATTCGAATACGCCCGCATCTCTATCGAGTAAGATTGCAACGGTAATCCCACACGC
>CANRLK010000003.1 GCA_947631465.1 uncultured Clostridia bacterium | reverse complement strand
CACAGCATGACCGCGATCCCGAACATGACGGCAAAGCCGATGATGCCCGAGAGGATCAACGACTTGATGATTCCCGCTGTTCTAAGCCGAGCATAATACTTCTCGAATAGCTTCTTGGTTTCCATGATTACTCCTTTCGCCGAATTTTTGAAGTACGGCGGTTTTCGAATTTCAGAGAATGAGACGTATCCTTATAAAGATTCCATTCTCATAACGATATTTTATCACCTTGCGCGATTGGTTGTCAATCGTTTATGTTGTGATTGTAAAAATTTTCACAAAGGAAATTTTTGCTGATTTTTTCATTATATTTGATGATTTCTCATGCGAGGGTGTTTTTACCGTTAATATGCGGAAAAACGGAGAAAAAATGAGGTGAAAATGAGGTGACATGTTGCACACCCCTTTCGGCGCGCGTTCGCGCGCCACTTTCCCCTCAAGGGGACAGCAAGAGAGAAAAAAGCGAAAAAGCTCCACCCCTTAAGGGGACAGCAAGGAAGCGGAGCGCCTCCCACACCTTGGCTCCCCCTCTGGAATAGGGGGAGCTGGCGAGGCGAAGCCGAGACTGAGGGGGTGTCTCCTTATGTGCAAGCTCGTCCGCGATACACCCCTTTCGGCGCGCGTTCGCGCGCCACGGTCTCACACGGGTAGAAACCCGTGTTCGGTCACCGTTCGCGCCTCAGATGCGCTCACTCCTGTCGCATTGCGCCAATGGTTATCAACCATTGGCGAAGTGCAATGCTCCACCCCTCAAGGGGACAGCAAGAGAGAAAAAAAGCGAAAAAGCCCCACTCCTCAAGGGGACAGCAAAAGAAAGAGCGGCAGGAAAATTCCTGCCGCTCCTCGCTTCATTCTAAGGGGATACCGTTTCCGATATTTGCCTTACATTAGGAAACCCGCAAGGGAATACCGTTTCCGATATTTGCCTTACATTAGGCCCACAAGGGATTGCCGTCCTTGTCAACCACGGTCGCCGTCGCGCACCACAATTGATTGTAAGTGTACGTCTCCAAAGGATTCTCATCCATGACCTTGATCGTCGTCCGAGACGAACCCGAACCATAGCCTCTCAATGCATACTCGCTAAGGGTCAGGGGATTCTTCTCTTCTCTTTCGGGGATCACCATGTTGCCAAGGTTCACACCGCTGAATGCATCCGCTGCGATACTCGTGATGGTGTCGGGAATCGTGAAGGTCTTTACGCCCGCTTCATCAGTCGTCACCGCGCTCTTGCCGCCGAATTTGAGATCTTCCAAGTTCGAGCAACCGCTGAGCATGGATGCACTCAACGCCGTGATGGTCTTCGGCAAGTCGAGTTTCTTCAACTGGTTGCCGCTGCTGAAGAGCGCGCCGGTTCCCAACGCGGTGAGCTTGTTGCCGCCATGGATCACAAGTTCTTCGATCTCCGCACTTGCAAACAAATTCGAACCCTTGATCGATGTGATGTCTTTGTCTATCTCGATCGTGAACTTCTGCGCCTTGACCTCTGCGAACATCTGCTGTGCATTCAAGTCCAAGCTATATAATTTCTTGGGCAATTTGATTGTCAGTTTAAGCTCCTTGTCATCATTCGCGACAAGTCCTGCGAACAATCTCGTCGGAGAACCCATTATGTAGGTATTCTTATTATCATCCGCAATCGTGAACTCAACAAGCGGAACCCCTGCGAACATGTCTTGGCCAAGGCTCGAGATCTGGTCAGGGATCGTTACTTTGGTAAGTTTCGTGCAGTTCTCGAACCACTTGTTGCCAAGGCTCGTTATCCTGGTAGGCAACCAGCTAAGGTCGGTGATACCCGTGCCCGCGAAGATGCCCTCTCCATTCATGCCGTTGACTTTCGTAAAATGACCCTTGAACGTCTCATTCGTGAGCTCCGCGCAGCCCCTGAACGCATCAGCATAGATGTAACTAATGTTGTCCAAAAGTTCACTGCTGATCTCTTTGAGTTTTACGCATCCGTTGAAGAGGCTTTCGCCCAACGAATAGACTTTCTGACCGCCGTCGATCTTGACGAGATTCGTGCAGTTCATGAACGCACCCTCGTTGAGATATTGGATGTTCTCGGGGATCGTGAACTCGGTGAGCGCCGTGTTGCCGTAGAACGCGTAGTTGGGAAGGCTCGAAAGGTTATTATTTTCGAAGGTGACCTGCGTGATCGAGCTATCCGCAAAGATGTAAGCGCCAAGCGACCAGACAGTTGAAGGGATGGTGATGTGCTTCAAAGCCGTGCCCTTGAACAATCTGCCTACGGTCAAATATTTGGTGTCGTTATCGCTGGGAGCATAGCTGCTGTATTCGCCGAGCTCATTAAGGTTCGTCGCGTTCGTGAAGTCAAGCTCCGAAAGGCTCTTTGCGTCTGCGAATGCGAAGTTGCCGATCGACGAGATCGTGCTGCCACTTGCGAATCCGATCTTCTCGACCTTGCTGTCTGCGAATGCGTAAGGACGAATGCTCTCAACCGTTGCGGGCACAGTGTAGTCCTTCTCGCCGTTGTAGGAGATGAGCGTCTTGACGTCTTTATCGTACAATGCGCCGTCTACTACCTTGAAGGTCGTGTTTTGAGCCGAGCAGCTGAGACCCTCGATGCCGCGGAATGCGCCGTTGCCGATCGAGGTGACGCTTGCAGGAATGCTGAGCGATTTCAGCGTCGAGCAGTTTGCGAACGCCTCGTCGCCGATATCCAACAAACCTTCTGCCAAGGTGAACTCGCCGAGCTTTTCGCAGCCGAAGAATGCGCGCATACCGATGGTTTCGATCTTGCAGCCCTCTTGCATCGTGATCTTTTCAAGCACGGTGCAGCCTTCGAATGCGCTCTCGCCGATCGCATTCACCTTATTCAGGGTGATGCTTGCCAACTTCGCGCAGTTCTTGAACGTGTTCGCGGCAATCGTCGTTGCGCTGCCAACCTCAACACTCGTAATCGCCTCGCAGCCTTCGAATGCGCTTGCACCGACGCTTGCGATGTTATCCGCAAACTTGATCGTCGTGAGCACCTTGCAGCCCGAGAAGCAGCCTTCGGGGATCGCAGTCGCCTTGGGCAGTTTCACGCTCGTAATCGCTACGCAATCCTGGAATGCGAACGTACCGACGATGTCCGCGTTTTCGAATTCAAACGCAGTCGTCCACGCCTTGCAGCCGCTGAATGCGCTGTTACCGACGCTCTTCGCGTTCTTGATAAACTCATCGGGAATCTCCGTCAACGCCTCGCAGCCGCTGAACATTTCCGCAGGGATGGAGTCGATCTTCTTGCAGCCCGTGACTTTCGTAAGCGCCGTGCAATCCTTGAACACGCCGTCGCCGAGCGCGCTGACCGTGTCGGGAATGTTGAACTCGGTGATCGGCATTCCGCTGAATGCCTGCTTGCCGATGTCGCGAAGCTTGCTGCCTTCTTCGAACTCGATCTTCTTGATAGCGCTTCCGCTGAACGCGCCTTCGCCGAGCGTTTCAACGGTTGCGGGAAGGGTGAAGCTTTCGATACCCTCCTCCGCTCTCATGCCTTGGAGCGCATACGCGCCGATGGTACGAAGCTGCGAAGTCTCGCCTTCTCCCGTTTGAATCTTTACTTCTTTGAGTTTCGGCGTGCCGTTTTCGTCCGTGAAGTAGTCGGGAAGGGTCGTGACGTTTGCGCCGATTTCGACGGTTTCGAGGTTCGCCGCGCTGCCGATCGTCGACTGACTCGGGAACGTTACCCATTCGACGTCGCCCTTCGGGAATTTGACGGATTTCAGATTCGAGTCGCCGTTGAAGATATCACAGCTGATATGGACATTGGTCGCTGCGCTCATATCGACTTCTTCGAGCGCGGTATTCACGCTGAGCTGGTAAGAATCGATCAATGTGAGCTTCGAAGTGAACTTCAACTTCTTGATGCCCGAGTTCGCGAACATGGAGTTCTTACTGATTATAATGCCGTCTTTCAACTCTGCAACGTTGAGGACCATCCAATCGTCGTCCTCTGTGCTCTCTCCGCCTTCTGCCTTTTCCTTGCCCGTTACGAGCATAGTGCAGCCCTCGAACACACCGTTCTCGATCCAATCGAGATCCAACTTTTCAAGCCCAACGATCGTCGTGAGCTTTTCGCAATCCTTAAAGAAGTTGCCGTTGAGGTAAGGGATGCTCTCAGGGAGCGTTACTTTTGTAAGTGACTTGCAGCCCTGGAACACGCCGTTCCCTTCATAGGGGTAGGTGCTGCTGCTGTTGATCGCGAAGGTCGTGCGCTCGGGAAGCGTGATCTCCGTGATCGAGGAGTTCTGGAAGACGTAATTGCCCAATACGAGCTGCGCGCCTTCCTGTCTGTCTTCTTCATTCGCAAAGTTGACTTTTGTAAGCGATGCGATCGCAAATGCGTAATTGCCGATCGAGGTGACATTTGCGGGAACGTCGATGGACTCGACCTTCGTGCCGCTCAGGAAGGAAGCGGGGATCGCCGTAAGATCTTCGGGAAGTTTGATCTCCGTCAATGCAGGGCAGCCGCTATTTCTCGCTCCGCCGATGTTCCTGTTGTCCGCAGAGAAGGGACTCTGTGCGAAGGTCTCCGTTCCGTCGCCGTCGACAAATTCAACCTTTTCGAGCTTCGTGTTATTGGCAAACGCATATTCGCTAAGGGTCGCCCCGGGAAGCTTGAGGCTCTTCACGCCCGTTTCTGCAATGGAGTTCGTGCCGAACCGCGTGACTTCCGTACCCGAAAGGTCGACTTCCTTGTCTTCAAGGCCCGCATTCTTATAGAACGCGTAGTCGTAGACCTGCGTGACGCCATCGAAGTACTTCTTAACTTCCGTCTCGTCGAGGGTCGCATCCTTTGCAACAGGCCATACCATAAGGACTTTGCTATCGCTATTCGCGCTGCTATAATAGAGCACGCCGTCGATCGAGGAGTAACTGCCTTCCCCTTCTCTGATATTGATCTCTTCAAGGGTCGGGATACTCAACGTGCTGTTTGAGATATAGACATAAGCGGTTCCGCTCGTCACCTGATAGCTTACGGCTTGCAACGTGGACGGAAGATCGAGCTTGGTGATCTTCGTGTTCCCGAACGCGAAGGGGCAAAGACGCTCCAAGTGATCGGAAAGTTCGATTTCGCCTTCGAGCTGCGTTCCGTAGAACGCGCCGCTGCCGATGGTTTTGAGTGCGTCGGCATGCGAGAAGTCAACGCTCGTGATGCCCGTCATTTCGAACGCGCCGACATAGTGCTCCTTTCCCTCGCCGTAGTAGCTCTCCATCTGTGCGCTGCTGCTGAAAGAGCCGACGGCTTCGATCTGTGCGGGAAGATCCAATTCCGTGATCGCCTTGCAGTTCCAGAACGCACCGTTTTCAATGGAGGTAATGGTCGTACCCCAAGTGATTTCGGAAAGCTGCTGGCAGTTTCTGAATGCCTGTTGCGGGACAAAGTTGAGCCCTTCGAGATTGATCGTCTTCAACTGCGCGCAATCCGCAAACGTTCCCGATTCGAAAGTCTTGACCTTCGTCTTGGAGAAGTCAAACTCCTGGATCTTCGAACTCGCAAACGCCTCTTTTTCGATCGTCTCAAGGTCGCTCTTGTTGGTCTTTTCGTCCACTTCGATCTCGAACTCGAGCCCATCACCGCCGAAGCCGTAGAACGCCTGATACCCGATCTTCGTAACGGTCTTGGGAAGTTTGAAGCTCGTGAGCTTGTTGTTCATGAATGCCTGTTCGCCGATCTCGGTCAACACGCTGTTTTCGGGGAAGTCCACTTCTTTAAGCGAAGTGCAATTCAGGAACGTGTACTCGGGGATCAAGGTGAGCGCATTGGGCAAAGTCACCTTTTGAAGCTTTGTGCAGCCCGAGAAGAGGTACGGCGTGATGGTGGTAACGCGCGAAGGAAGCTCGACTTCCGTCAAGGACGTACAGCCTTCAAACACATTCCACTTGCTCTGCGCAGTGCTATTCGGATCGCCGATGATAAGCGCATCCGTGCCGTCTTTTTCAAACTCGAGCGTTACGAGTTTAGAGCAGCCTCTGAATGCATTGTCGCCGATCTTCGTCACGCTCTTGGGAACATTCGAAATCGTCTTGATGCCCTTTGCCTCACGGAATGCGCTCACGCCGATCGTTTTCAGTGCGGTGTTATCTTTCTCGAACTCGATCTCTTCCGTTGCAAGGCAGTAATTGAATGCACTTTCTCCGATCTCATCTACATTCTTGCCGATCACGAACTTTTTGACTGCTGCCCCATGGAATGCATCCTTTTCGATTCTCGTGACATAATCGGGGATCACAATCTCGTCGACCTTTGGAGTTGAAGACCCCAAGTTGCCGAATGCGGTAGCGAATGCCCCCTCGTTGATCACAGTCAACTGGCCATTCTCGGCGAACTTGACACTCTTAAAATTAGCGGATTCGAATACATTCTTACCAAGCTTTTTCAGGCTTGCAGGGAATTCAAGCTTGCCATCGTCGCTGCTGAGAGAAGAGAGGTTTGCAAGCGCATAGTCGCCGAGATCTTCCAACCCTTCGGGAAGCTCGATTTTCGTCAAACTCGAGCTCTGGAATGCGTTATTACCGATGTGCTTGGTCCCGCCAAGTGTTACGGTCGAAAGGCCGCTGTTGCTGAATGCGTAGCCGCCGATCCAAACTTCGCGGCCCGTCGGGAAAGTGACCGAGCTGAGGCTATATGCTTGCTGGAACGCGCCGTGCTCGCTGTCGCCCTTGAACGAACCGTTATCTTCGATCGTCGCCTTGCTGCCGATGTGAAGGACGCTATTGCTTCCATTGCTGTCGAACGTGACAGTCGAGACCTGCGTACCCGTGAAGGCATGGTCGTTGATGTACTCGACGCTGGCAGGGATCTGCACGCTGCCCGACGTTTGAGGAAGCGCGAAGTAGAGCGTCTTCTTGTCTTTGTCATAAACGATGCCGCTATCCACTTGGAAACGACCGTCGCTGCCTTCCGCGAACGTGAGACTCGTGACGCCCGATTCCTCGAAAAGGTTATCGCCGATCTCATTTACCGTCTTGGGAAGGGTGATCGTAGTAAGGCTACTGCAGCTCTTGAACACATACGAACCGAGGGTAAGACCATCCGCCGCTTCCGTGCCGCCCGTGAAGTTGACAGTTGTAAGCTGCCAGCAACTCTCGAATGCGCTGTCGCCGATACTCGTCAAGGACAGCGGGAGCGTGACGGTTCTAAGACTCGAACAATTCGAGAATGCGTAATTGCCGATGGTCGTGACTTTTTCAGGTACTTTCAATGTACTGATGCCAGCGCCGCTACCACCACCCATTTCGCTTTTGCTTCCAAACGCGCCGTCCTCGATCGTTGTTAAGCTGCTGTTATCGTCAATGTCAACCTGCGTGATCCGATACGAACTCAAAGCGCCCCTCGCGATCCTCTCAACGGACGCCGCAATGTGGACTCTGCTGATTGCCATTTCATAGCTGATAAGCCCTGACGGGATGACTTTCACGCCGTCACCGAAGTTCATTTGAATGAGCGAAGAGCAGCTTCCGAATACGTTGCTACCCATCTTTTCGATGTCGGAGCTGATCGTCACAGCGTAGAGCGCCGTGCAGCCCTGGAATGCGCTGTCGCCGATCTCTTCAACGCCCTTGCCGAGGGTAAGGCGGTTGATTCTCGTATTCTGGAATGCGCTGCTGCCGATCTTCGTCAAGCTGTCGGGAAGATCCAAAGCCGTGATCTTTGCAGCATAGAATGCGCGGTCGCCGATGCTTTGAAGCGCGCCTGCAACACCGTCATCGCCCACGGGAACAAATTCCTCCCC
This sequence comes from uncultured Clostridia bacterium, assembly GCA_947631465.1. Lineage (GTDB taxonomy): Bacteria > Bacillota > Clostridia > Christensenellales > Borkfalkiaceae > Gallimonas. The sequence continues at coordinate 60,349 of CANRLK010000003.1, read as the reverse complement.
GCTGCCGGGTGCGTTCGAGGACTCGCCTGCGAACACCAACGACGTGATGTTGCCGTCATAGAACGCCTCATCGCCGATCGTTTCAACCTTCGCCGTAATATCAACGGCCTCGATGTTCGAGTGATAGAACGCCTGGTTGCCGATCGTCTTCACCGATTCGGGAATCGTGAACTCGCTGAGCGACGATGCGCCCTTTACATCCATGTACAGGAAGCCGCCCGGGATCACTTCCAAGCTATTGGGAAGTGCAAGTTCGCTGAGCGACGTGCAGTTGCGGAACGCATAGCTCATCTCGATGGCATTTCCTGACCGATCCGTATATTCCGCGACCGCAAACTCGATCTTTGCGACCGTTTCCTTGCCATCGAAGGTGACCTTCTTGAGGTTGGTCGCGCCGCTGAATGCCTCCCAACCGATCCAATTGACATTCTTGGGGATCTTGATCTCCGTCAATTGCGTGTTGCCTCTGAATACGAACGCGCCGATCTTTTCAAGCGTCTCGGGAAGATCGATGCCCTTCATATCGAGGTTCTTCGGATAGTAAACGAGGTCGTATTTCGTGTGGCCATCGCCGTCTTTCAAGCCGTAGACGACGTTTTTCTCACTTACGTAGTACTTGCCGCCAGGCGCGATTTCGATCTCATTCGTGTTTGCGCCTTCGAACGAGCCGTATTCGATCTTGGAAATGCTCGAAGGAAGTTCGATCTTCGCAAGAGACGTGCAGTCGGTGAAAATGCTCATGCCGATTTCGAGCTTCGCGCTGCCTTCTCTGAACTTAATGCTTGCAAGCGCGTTGCAAGAGCCGAATGCCTCGTCTTCAACGACTTCGAGCGAGTTCGGAAGTTCGAGCGCCGTGAGCGCGTCGCACTGATAGAGCGCGCGCTTTCCAAGCGTCTGAACGCCGCAGCCGTCTTCGAACGTCATCTCCGTCAAAGCTGCGCAGTTGAAGAATGCCTCTTCACCGATTTCAAGCTTTGCCGCAAGACCGCTCGACGATGCCTTGAAGATGACCGTTTGAAGCCCTGTGTTGCCATGGAATGCGTCCTTGCCGATGTAGGTGACCCATGCGGGGATCTCTACATTGTAAGGATACGCTGCTCTTTCGAACAAGTAGTCGCCGAGCCCCGTAATGCCCGAGGGAACGGTGAAGGTCTCGCTGACCTTCGTCGCAGGGATGAAGATCAGGTTGCGCTCATATATGAGCATGCCGTCTACAACGGTGAATCCGTAGTTGCCCGCGCCGCTCATCAAGACATTCTCCAAACGGTTGCAGTTGACAAATACGCCCGCTTTCCCTGTGTTGACGCCCGTCTGATCGTCGCCGCTGACTGCGCCGAACGTTTTGAGCTGCTTCGGGAACGTGACCGTGCGAAGCGCAGGGCAGTTTGTGAATGCACCCGTGTAGATCGAAAGCTCTGCGCCTTCTTCCGACGAATCTTCAAAGACGACTTCTCTCAAATAGAGGCAATCCTTGAAGGTTTCCAACGAAACGTCGTTGACCCCTGCGGGGACGGTGAGCTTCGTGATCCGCGAGCCCGAGAAGAACCCGGGCGCGATTGCGGTGATGTCATCGGGAATGATGAAATCGCCCGATCTCGCAACGGGATAGAGGTAAAGCGTCCAAGTATTGTTTTCCTTGATGGAAATGACGCCGCTGTTCGACCTGAACATGACGTCCGAGGCCGCCGTGCCTGCATCGTAAATATCAAATTCTTCGATCTTCGTGCAGCCCTTGAATGCGTCAAGGTTGAGATTGTTGATGCAATCGGGGATGTGAATCCTCTTCAACGTCGTCGCATTGAGGAATGCAAAACCGGGGATCGCCTTGACGGGAAGGTCATTATATTCCTTGGGGATCGTGACCTCGTCCAAAAGAACAAGACCGGGACCTGCCGAAACACTGTAATACTCGTTATTCACGAGCGTGTAGCTCAAAGTCTTCGCAAAGTAAGCAAAGACTTCCGTGCCGTTGTCTGCGATCGCCCACGTGCGGAGGCTGTTGCCCTTTTCATCCGTATAACGGACGCCGCGGCCGTCTGCCTTGCTGAACCAGCCGAGGAACACGACGGTCTGGTCGGGTGCAGCGGGAACATCGAGCGTGTACTGCTTGCCGTAGAGCACCTTGCCCTCTTTCTTCGCAGGGTTCGATTCCTCGTCGCGGCTGTCGCCGTAGACGTATTTGACGGTGTATTCCTTGGAATCGTAGCTTGCATAGAGACGGATGTCCGTCGCTTCGAGATAGTACTCGCTGTCAAACGGCGCGCCGTTCTTCTCTGCGCCGCCTGGAACATTGTACCAAGCGTCGAACACATAGCCGAGGCGTTCGGTCGTCGGAAGTTCGAGCTTGTCGCCGTATGCGACATAGATCGAATCGACTTCCCCGCCGCCGCGCGTATCGAATTCGATGGTGTAGGCGAACACGTCGATCGAGACCCAATCGGAGCCTTCGAGGTTCGATTCATCGTCGAAGAAACGAACGGAAAGGGTGTTCTCGCCCGCTTTGGTGAACTTGATGTTGTAGAAGTTTTCGCCGTTTTCGACAGTGCCGAGCGTAGTGCCGTTGAGGCTGACTTCGTATTTCGTCACGCCGATAACGTGCCGCCAAGAAAGCGTGCTGCGGTTGTAGTCAAGGGACGAATACAATGCGTAATAGCGCATGTCAACGCCCTCGCTGAACAGCGAGTTGGACGAAGGATCGTTGCCCGTGAGCGCCTGTACGCTCGCTTGATAATCCTCCTCGCTCGACCACGAGATGTCCTTAATCGTAGCAAAATCAAAGCTATTCTTATCGGTCGTGTAGGTCTTGCCCGCAATGCGGAGCGTATAGGTCGATGCACCCTCGACGGCGTCCCAAGAAAGGGTCGTGCCCTTCAAAAGGAAGTGCGAAGGAGACGCGATCGTCGCCTTATTGTAGCTGTACTCGACGGGATCTGCGGCATTGTAGCCCTTCGTCGTCGCCGTGATGGTGACTTTGACTTCGCCCTTGCCGCATTCTTTGAGGCTGTAACTCGTCGCATTGCCGACGTCGACGCGGCTGTGTTCGTGCGCGCCGTTCGAGCAGGTAATGGACAAGATGTAGTTTGTCGCGCCTTGGACCGCATCCCACGAAAGGAGCTGGTTGTCGTCAACGCGAACGTTCGTTACGGCGTCAAGATTCCGCTCATAGGCAAATTCCTCGGAGACGGATTCGACATAGCCGTTTGCCCGCGCCGTGACGCGGAACTTGATGCCGCCCTTCTGCATGGAGCAATTCGCAAAGTTATAATAGGTGGAATTGCCGTTGCTGACTGCGGTATGTACATGCTTCTTGTTGCCGCAATCGATGGAAATGAGATATTCCCGTGCATGATCGACGGCATTGAAGAGCAAGGTTGCGGGCGAAACGACCTCGAAGAGGGAAACGCGCGCAAGCGCCTTGTTCTTGTAGCGGAGCGTGACAACGTTCGAATTGTTCGCCGTGTTCGACGCCGTGCCTTGGACGGTAATGGTATACTCGCCCGCGGGTGCGGTCGCAAACTCGATCGGGAAGCTCGTCGAAGTCGTCGATTCGTTGACTTCAACAAAGCCCGCAGGACCTTTCACCGTGATAACGTAGGTGTTCGCACCGACCGCGTTCCAGGAAAGTCCCTGCTCGGTCACGCCGACGCGCGGCATTTGAAGCTTGCCGCTGTTGCCGGGCTCTTCCCATGTCGCATAGAGCGTGACGTTTTCCTTGATCACCGTGTTCGAATCGACCGCATAGGAGAGCTGATCCTTGCTGCCGTATTGGCTGACATACCAGCCCGCGAAGAGGAAGCCCTCGCGTCTCGGGTCTTGAAGATCGAGGATCTTGCCGCCGACCGTCGTGACAGGGTCAAGGGTGGGAGCATTGTCGTAGTTCAAGTCGAAGCTGACCTTGAAGCCCGCGCCCGCAGCCGCTGCCTGCCAACGCGCATGCAGGGTGATGTCCCCCGTGACAGGCTGCGAATCGAATGCGAAAGACGTCGAATAAGCCTCGTCCGTGTACCAGCCGAGGAACGTGTATCCTTCTCTTTCGGGATCGGTGACCTTGCCGATCGATCTGCCGTTGACCACACTTATCGAAGAGACGCTACTGCCGCCATGCGTATCGAAGCTGACGGTGAAGTAGATCTTCTTGATGAATCTCATCGTGAGATTGTTATATGTAAGCGTGATCTCGCCATTTCGGTAAGTCGCTTCCACCGTTTGGGTGTACGGCTCGCTGAAATTGAGCGTGAGCTTTTCCCCGTCCAGCGTGTATTCGCCAGCTCGGGTGACATCCCGCATGAGCAAAGTGAACTTATTCCCGTTGCTGAGCGATAGATCATACTCTTCTTCGCTCGAAACATCGAAGTAATAAGTCCCGGACTCTGCACCTTCAATGTCAGTGACATTGACGGGGTTGTCTTTGGGTTTGCATGAAGTAAATGCTACCAAGCCGAGAGCGGCTGTAAGGACAAGTAGCAATGTAATCCATACTTTCCGTTTCATATTACACTCCTTCACTTTAATATTTTCTTTATTATAAGTCATTTCGGGCCTTTCTGTCAATACTTCTTCAAAAGAAAATATCATAACTTTTTCTTAAACGCTTCATAAAAAATCCTTATACTTTTCACAAAATCGTCACGAAACTCATAATATTGGGGTATTTATCATAATTCGACCCCATATTTCGTGGCAGAAAAGACAAAAAACGACCGAAATTGTGAAATTTCGATCGTGAGAAATATTTTTCCTTAAATGGAAAGATTTGAGATTTTGTTTATTTTATTGAAAATGAGTGCAAAAATGCGGTTATTGTTGTGACTGAACACGCCTTCCACAGCGTCCGAGGGGAAGCCAAGATGATAAGGCAACACCTCCTCAGGCGTTTCGCTTAGCCTTGCGGCGGTCGCCCCCGCTGCAAGCGCAATGCAGAATGGCGATTCTGCTTCGCGCCGTTGATTTGTAATGACACCCCCTCAGGCGCTTCGCGCCAGCTCCCCCTCAAAGGGGGAGCCAAGGGGGGTGGGATGAGCATTACGGCTCTCCTTGCTGTCCCCTTTGAGGGGAAAGTGGCGCGTTGCTTTGCGCCGAAAGGGGTGGCATAAAAAGCGCATTGCGCCCACCTTATTTCAAGCTCGCAACCGTTACTCTTTTCAGAAACGAGCAGATCGAGGAGCGCGCGGAAAACTTGAAGGGAATACAATCAAGAAGAATTCCCCGAAGGTGGTCGTTTTAGAGCCGAGAAAGACAAGGAGCGTGAGGAAAACCCGAGGGAGTTTACAAAGACGTAAATGACTGAGGGTTGCCGCAACGCGACACAGTATTTCGACGGCTATAAGACCGACCACCTGCGAAGTTTATGAAAAGAGCGCCCGTCGTATCAACTTCAAAGCCTCGCGGGGGTCAAACACCCCCTCAGTAGCCCGCTCCATCGGACAAGGCCCGTCATGCGCCCGATTCATGATCCCCTCCGCCAAAGTATCATATTCACAAGAAATCTTGTGATAACTGAGAACTTCGAGGGCGCTCTTGCTCAAAACCGACGCGTAAAGGCACTTGATTTTGAGATAGGCGTACAGGAGCGCAGCGCCGCGTCCGACGACCTTATCGGCAGCGGAAAAGGCGGAAAAATCCTTGCCCGAGTCGATCAGATCGAGAAGCGGAGCGACCCCGCGGCGGGTATCCGTCAGTTCTTCCTTCCCGCAGACAAAAGCGCAGGTGCGCGTTTGGTCTGCCTTCAAAAGCGCTTTCGCGCGGTCCAAGTCATTCATTTTCGTCACGGCGTTGTTTTCTTCCGATGAGGAACATCGTCAAGGGGATCAAGACCCATTGCAAAACAAGTCCCGCAATCCCCGCGGAAATGCTCGTCCAGATCGCCGAGACGGGCACTGCCGACGAAAAGGCGTAAAAACCGATGACGATCGCAAGCGCGCGGACGGCTCTGCCCGCGATCTGGGCGATGAGCAGGCTCAAAATGACGGGCACTTTGCTCGCCTTTTGCGCGAACAGTCCCGTGACGAGCCCGTAGACGCACAGCTCGATCATCATGTACGGCAACATGGGCAGGGCGGGCATGGGCGAGCCCCAAAGTCCCGTCAAAAGGTAACTGACAAGCGGCGCGAATACCCCCGCAAACCCGCCTGCGAACGCGCCCGCGAGATACCCGACGAAAAAGATCGCAAGGTGCATGGGCAAAAACATCTCGCCGAGCGCCGAGCCCGCATGAAACGCCATGCCCAACAGGTGAAAGACCTGCGGCAGAGCGACCGCGGCACACAGCGCGATCAATCCCGCCACGGTCTTGGTTTTCCAAGTCTTGCAGACGATCGTCTTTTGAATGGTTTTTTCCATAATGTTCTCCTTTAAATAATATTATTTGGTCTCGAAGTGGGCGGCGACGTCTTTGAGGAGCTTTCGGATGGGCAAATGCTGCGGGCAAACCGACTCGCACTTGCCGCATTCAACGCAATCCCCCGCCTTGCCGCGCGTCTTGGTATAGGTATTATAATAGACCGTGCTGTTCCAATCGCGACCAAAATACCGTTTATTTTGGTTCATGCACGAGAAGAGCTCGGGGATCGGGATGTGCTTGGGGCATCCGCTCACGCAATAGCGGCAGCCCGTGCAGGCGATCTCGTCGCCGCTGAGAAGTATCCTTCGCACCTGCTCGATCGCTTCGCGTTCCGCGCTTGAAAGCGGGGTAAAATTGGACATGGTCTGCAAATTATCCTGCATTTGCGCCAAATTGCTCATGCCCGAGAGGGTCATGAACACGCCTTCGAAGCCCGCGCCGAAACGGAGCGCATAGCTCGCGTTCGAGCCGCCGCCCAAATCCTTCAAGATCTTGTCCGCGGCGGGGGGAAGCCCCACGAGCATGCCGCCTTTGACGGGCTCCATCACGACAATGGGCTTTTGGTGCTTTCGGCATACTTCATAGCAAAGCCGCGATTCGACGCTCGGGTTTTCAAGGTCGATGTAGTTGAATTGAATCTGGACGAGCTCGATCTCGGGGTATTCGGTCAAGATCTTGTCGAGCACTTCCGCTTTGTCGTGGAAGGAAATGCCGACGTGTCCGATATAGCCCTCTTCTTTGAGACGGAACGCCGTCTCGTATGCCTTTTGGCACTTGTATTTTTCGAAGAACACAGAATTTTGCGCGTGCATGAGATAGAAATCGAAATACTCCACGCCGCAAATTTTGAGTTGATCGAAAAAGAGCGGACGGATGTCCTCTTGCGTATGGAAGAACATGGACGTGAGCTTGTTCGTGAGCGTGTAGCTCTCGCGCGGGTAGCGGGAAGTCACGCACTTTCGGATCGCTTTCTCGCTCTTGCCGTCGAGATACCCGTGCGCCGTGTCAAAATAGTTGAACCCCGCTTCCAAAAAGGCGTCCGTCATGCGGCAGAACTCCGCTTTGTCCACCTCGCCGTCCTTCATCGGCAGCCGCATGCAGCCGAACCCGAAATTTTTCTTTACTTTTTCAAAAACCATCTTTTCCTCTCCGTTTTTTATATTTGAAACAACGCCGCCGACGGCTCAGCCGTCGGCGGCGAATCCACCGCTATCCTTTCAGCGGCAATCTTTTATGCCTCGGAACCCGTATCTTCCGATCCTTGTTCCCCGCCGCCTTCGTTTTCAGAACCCGTATCCTCAGACTGCTCGGGATCTTTGCTCTCGATCTGCGCCAGGAACGCTTCCGCCTGTTCCTTGGTGCAAGACTCGTATCCGTCTGCGCTCGCCATCAAGTACTGCGCGTTTTTCAATTGGACGAGATAGGTACGGCGCGTCCACTTCGCCTGCCCGTCTTCATTGTAATTGCCGTCCTCATCGACAAGTCCGTCGTCGAAGTCCCAGTGCTCGCCGCGCATGAAATGCGTTCCGTCGAGGAACTGCGTTTGCGTGCCGTTGTATTTGACCACTTTCAGCTTTTTGCAGTTTGCAAATGCGGCGTTGCCGATTCTCGTAAGCCCGGCCCCGAGTTCGAGATTGAAAAGACTTGCACAACCGTAGAATGCATTCGCGTCGATAAATTCGCATTTGTCGGAGATGACGACCTCTTCAAGATTCGAATCGAGCATGAATGCCTGAGGATAAATTTGCTCGACGTTCTTTGTATCGATCTTTTTCAGGCTCGGGCACATGCCGAACGCCCAAGTACCGATGTATTTCGCACTCTCGGGAATGACGCTTCCGCCGCAGCCGAGGACGATCGTATCGGATGCTCTGCTGATGACGCAGTTGCCTTCGCAGATGTAGGTGTTGTTCTTGGAATCGACCGTGATCTTCGTAAACCTCGGGCAGTATGCAAACGGCATCATCCCGATCGAGTTGACTTTTCTCGGGAAGTTAATCGATTCCACATTCGAATAGCTGAATGCGGACGAATCGATCGTCGTGGTGTTCGGTCCGAGCGTGATCTCGGTGAGGTTGTTGCACTGCGTGAACGCCTCTCTGCCGATCGTCGTGACATTGGTGCCCGTCACAACGCGGGTGATGAATTTGCATTCCTTGAATGCTTCCCCATCGATCGCCGAGACGGGAAGCTCCAAATTGCCTTCTTTATGCTTGTCGGGAATGACGAGCGACATCATCCTGTGATAATCGATCTGCTCCCTTTGATCGCCGTTTACCACATAGAGATTGCAATTCTCGTCCGCTTCGAGCGTGGCATCTTGATATTCATAGACTTTGCCAGTCTCGTCGAGGATCTTTCCGTCCTTCTTCTGATAACCCGTGACGATGTAAGACTTTCCGTCCTCCGCGACACGATAAGTGAGGTTCGGGGTCTCGTCGAGTTGAGGCTGACCGCACATCGAGCAGTAGTGGAAACCGTCTCTCTCGATCGAATAATCATGAGCTGTGATGGGATGAATGGTGAAGTTGCCCTGCGTCTTATGGCAACGGTAGCACTCTTCGTGCTCCTCCCAGCCCTCTTGATAGCAGGTCGCCTCTTGCGCCTCGATCGTTCTCCAATCGTGACCGAGCGGACCGATCTTCTGGTCCTCATAGTCGGACGCGCCGCACTTTTTGCATTTCCAATATTCGTTCCAACCGCCATCGATGCAAGTGGGCTCTTTTCTGTTAACGATCTCCTTGTCGTGTCCGATCGCGGGAATCACTTCCTCTTCGACAAAACCGCCCTCGGTGGTGCACTCGGGGTCGGTGCAACGACGTCTTCTCAGGCCGTCTTCCTCGCTGCACTGTTGAACGGGCGTTACGATCTCCCATTCGGAGAAGGTATGCTCATGCTTGGGTCTCGTAAAATCGTCGAGATTGGGCGTAACTTCCGCTTCTTCTCCGCAGCCTGCGATCGCAAGCGACATGCAAAGCACGGAAAGAATCGCAAGCAGAACAAGCCAGAATCTTTTCGCTTTCATTGCTGTTTCCTCCTGTTATCGTCTATTTCCGCACCTTTTCTTTGGGCTTTATAAAGGTGCAGACTATGATATATATTTATCATATCATATCGATAAAAATTTTGCAAGTGTTTTTTTCGGAAAAAGTGCGGAAGCTGTGTGAAATTTTGCGGGGAATGCACAAAATTTGGAAAAACGGTTCAAATGACGCGGAGAAATTCCTCGGCTTCGCGAAGCTGCGTGCCCGTCTTTTCAAAAAAGTAAGCGCAAAGCAGGCGAAACGCGCGGAGCGCGCCGTCTCTGTCCCCGATCTTTTCCCCCGCGACCGCCGCTTTCACCGCCCGATAGGTCGTCTCGCTCGCTTCGACGCCCTGCCCGCAATCTCGGCAGGCAAACGCCCCAAACGACAAATCAAAGCGCATGCGCCCTTTCAGTTCCTTCCCGCAGAAGGGGCAAGCCCCCGCCGAGACTTGATAGCCCGCAAAGGCGAGCGCGTCCACAAAAAACGGCACGAGCGAAAAGAGCGGCTCTTTGTCCGCGCAAAGCCCTTCCAATGCCTTGACCGCGGAAACGAGGAGCGGGCGGCTCTCCATGCCCTCGAACGAGAGGGTATCGCACACCCTTGCAACGACCGCCGCGCCATAGAACGAGGCGAGATCTTCGAGGAGCGAAAAGAACCCGTCATGGAGGGACGCGGAGATCACCCTGCGCCGCCCTTCCTTTTCGAAGAGAACGACTTCGGCAAAACAAAAAGGCTGGGCAAAAACGCGCAGTTTCGCCCCAACCTTTTTCACGCCCTTCATCATCGCGCCGACCTTGCCAAGCTCCGCTGTAAGAAGGGTCACCATTTTGTCGTTTTCGCCGCTGTCCGCGCACCGCAAAACGAGCGCGTCCGTCTTGATCTCCATCTCAATCCTTTAACTTATTGTATAACATGTAATAGGTGACGTTTCCCGTCTTTTCGAACATCTCCCAAGCGATTTCTTTCGCCTTTTTCTCCTTGATCTCCTCGCGCATGTTCCCCCCTCACTCTATATTATGAGGAAGCCGCCCCGTTCTATGCGGGCTTTTTATGAGAGCTCCTTCCCTTATTCGCCCTCGAAGGAATAGCCGAGTTCGCTCAGAAGCCGACCTTGGTCGCGCCAATCCTCGCGCACTTTGACATAGACCGTCAAAAAAACCTTCTTTCCCAAGAATTTTTCCATGTCCCGCCTTGCGAGCGAGGCGGTCTCTTTGAGCGCCGCGCCCTGTTTTCCGATCAGGATCGCCTTATGGTTGCGCTTTTCGCACACAATGTCGAGATCGATCTTGACGACCCCATTCTCCTGCGTTTCAAACGTGTTGACGACGATCGCCGCCCCGTGCGGGATCTCCTTTTCGTATTTTAAGAGGATCTTTTCTCGCATGATCTCGCCGATCATGAATTTTTCGCTCTTGTCGGACACGACGTCCTCGGGAAAGAGCGGCTCGCCCTCGGGCAGCATGTCGAAGATCGCCTCTTCGAGCTTTTTCAGATTCTTCCCCTTCCTCGCCGATACGGGACAGACGTCCGCGTCGATCCCCGCCTCATACAGCGTCTTGACGTCCGCGGGGATCTTTTCGACGGGCAAAATGTCGATCTTGGTATAGGCGATGAGCATGGGCAGCCCGATCGAACGGTATTTTTTGATGAGCTTTATATCGCTCTCGTCCAAGGGGTTGTGCCCGTCGAGAACATATAAAATGGCGTCCGCCTCTTTGCCCGTGTTCTCGGTGGTTTTCATCATGCGGCTCGTGAGCTCGTTGCGGCTCAGATAAATGCCCGGGGTGTCGGCAAAGACGATCTGCCCCGCCTCTTTGTTGACGATCCCGAGGATCCTGTCCCGCGTCGTCTGCGGCTTGGGCGAGACGATGGCGACCTTCTCCCCGACAAGCACGTTGACGAGGGTGCTCTTGCCCGCGTTCGCCTTGCCGATGACGGCGACCGTTCCGCTCTTCATGCCTCTTCCCCCCTTGAAAGGTGCAGTTTTGCCATGACCTCTTCCTCTTTTTCGCGCATGACCTTCTTGTCCGCGTCCGTCTCGTGGTCGTACCCCAAACAGTGCAAGACCCCGTGCACGGCGAGATAGTAAAGCTCCCGTTCAAAGGAGTGCCCGAAAAGTTCCGCCTGCTCCCTTGCGCGCTCCTTGTTGATGACGATACTGCCGATCAAAATTCTGCCCTCTTCGTCGATCTCTTCGCCGTGCTCGGCTGCCTTGATCGGCTGATTGAAGATCCCGTCCATGGTGGGAAAACTCAATACGTCCGTCACTTGATCGACGCCGCGCTGCGCTTGATTGAGGGCGCGGATCTCCTCGCCCCCGACAAAGACGAGCTCGAACAAAAGGGGGGCGTCCGCCTCGCAAATGCCCGACAGCGCGCCGCAAAGCCGCCCCGTCTCCTCTTCCGAGAGCCCCTCGCAGTCGGCGAAAAACTCAGCTTTCGGCATGGCTCTCCTCCTCGTCCTTGACCGCCTGCCGCGCGCGGTTGAAGCGGATGGACGGATATTTCACCCTGTGATGGTGCACGCCCGAAAGCGCGTCCACAAGACTGCCCTTGATGACCGAAAGATCGCGCATGGTCACGTCGCAGTCGGAGAATTGGTCGAGGTCCATTCTCTCCTCGATGATGGTGCGGACGACCCGCTCGACGTTCTCGGGCGAACGGTCTTTCAAGCTCCGCGCCGCCGCCTCGGAAGCGTCCGCGATCATGATGATCGCAGAGATCTTGCTCCGCGGGGTAGGTCCTAAATACGAATAGTCCTCGATGCGCGAGTCGCCGCCCGAAAGGCGCATCGCCTTGTCATAGAAATACTTGATGGGCAGCGTCCCGTGGTGTTCGAGCGCAACGTCCGCGATCTCCTTGGGAAGCCGCGCGTTCATCAAGAGCTCATAGCCGTCCTTGGCATGCGAACGGATGATGTCCGCGGAGAGCTCAGGCGTGAGCTCGTCGTGCAAGTTGTATCCCTGCTGGTTTTCGGTGAAGCAGTCGGGCTCTTTCAACTTCCCGACGTCGTGATAATACGCCGCCGCACGGGCGAGTTCGGCATTTTCGCCGATCGCGATCGCGCAGGTCTCCGCAAGCTGCGCCACGATCAGGGAATGGTTGAACGTCCCGGGCGCTTCGGTGCGAAGCTGCTGGATGAGCGGCATGTTCGGGCTCGTGAGCTCTCTCAAACGAAAGACGGTGAGCCGTCCGAATACCGTCTCGAAGAGCGGCATGAAGCAGAGCGCGAGCGCCGTCGACAAAAAGCACCCCATCACGCCGAAGCCCGCGGACGCGCTGTATGCGATCCAATTGCCCGTCGAACTCAAAACGGGCAGTTCCAAGAGCAAAATGATGAGAATGGTCGGGACGGATAAGAACGTCCCGAGCAGAAGCAGCGAGCCGCGCGTCTTGGTGTTCCCCGCCGTGAGGACCGCAAACGTGCCGCTGACAAAGCCGAGCATGAGCGAAAAATACACGTCGCTCGCGCCCACGACGTCCGCCATTGCGGGAAGGGTCGCAAAGCCCCCGTCCGTCGCCGTAAAATTCCCCGTATAGGTGTCGGTGACGAAGATCAAAAGCGAAAAGACAAAATTGAGCAGGATCGCCTGTCTGCGGTTGAAGAGAAAGAGCGCAAGCAGCGCCAAAAGCGCCATGGGGCGGGAAAAGACGCTGATGAATCTGCCGAAAAGATAGCAGATGAGCAGCGAGAGCATCATGAGCGAAAAGATGAGAAAGATGTTCTTGGGGCTCGTGAGGAAGTCTCGGCTCTCGAAATAGAAGTAAAAATAGACCACCGCAAAGAGTAGCAGCACGCAAATGCAGAGCGACAAAAAGCGGGTGTAGTCGTTTTTGAAATACCCCACCCAACTGTGCGGATCGTTGATGAAGATCATGAAGCAGATAAAGATCAAAAAGATGACATAACAGAGAGCAAAATAGAGCGCACTCTTCAAGAGTTTCATCCGCTTATTCTTCACTTCTTCGCTGTATTTCATTTTCTTTCTCCTCTGCTTTTTCTGGCGTTCGACATTGCCTCGCGTTCGCTCCGCTCATACGCGCGCACGATGCGCATGACGAGCGGATGGCGCACGACGTCCTTTTCGGTGAGCGTGCAGATCGCAATGTCCTCGACTCCTCTCAAAACGGTGACGGCATGTTTGAGCCCGCTCGTCTTTCCGTCGGGGAGATCGGTCTGAGTGAGATCGCCCGTGACGACCATCTTGCTGCCGTCGCCGAGACGGGTCAAAAACATCTTCATTTGCTCGCGGGTCGCGTTCTGCGCCTCGTCTAAGATGACGAACGCGTTCGAAAGCGTCCTGCCCCGCATATACGCAAGCGGCGCGACTTCGATCGCCCCCTTCTCCATGAGCTTTGCATACGTCTCCAAACCGAACATCTCCTGCAAAGCGTCGTACAGGGGGCGGAGATAGGGATCGACCTTGGTCTGCAAGTCCCCCGGAAGAAACCCGAGCTTTTCGCCCGCCTCCACCGCGGGACGGGTCAAAATGATCTTCTCCGTCTCCTTATTCTTATAGGCCGCCACGGCGAGACAGACCGCAAGGTAGGTCTTTCCCGTGCCCGCAGGTCCGACGCCGAAGGTGATCGTATTCTTTTTGATGCCGTTGACATAGTCCTTTTGCCCGACCGTCTTGCATTTGACGGGCTTTCCGCGCGAAGTGACCGCGATGACGTTCGACAGCATGTCCTTCACGTCCTCCGCCCTGCCCTCTCTTGCAAGTTCGATACAGTAGAGCAAATTTCCTCGGTCGATCGTCTCCCCCGCCTCGACGATGGACAGAAGTCCCTTGACGGTCTCCGCGCCGAGCTCGGCGTTTTCCCCCTCAAAGACGATCTTCGTGCCGTCGACCCGCGCGGTGAGCGCCAGCTCGCGCGAGATGACGCTGAGATTTTCGTCGAAGATCCCGAGAACGCGCTGTAAGCTGTCCGCGCTTCCCGTCTCCGCCGCGACCGTTTTGACCATGTTTCCCTCCGTTTTTCAGCTTAAATTGACGGCTGCCCTTTGATAGGCTTTCCCCGTTACGAGAAATCCCCCTTCCGCCGCCTCCGTTTTGATCCCTTCGATCGTTCCGTATTTGAGATATGCGGAAAGTTTTGCCTGTTCTTCGCTCCCCTCGAACGTCTCGCTGACGGGGAACGAGACCGTCACCCGCGCAATGACGAGCACTTCCCGCTTTTCTTCCCCGAACAGAGAAAAGTTTTCGACGAGGACCTGTCCCTCTTCCACTTCGTCGCCGACCTTAACTGCCGCCGTGCCGCGAAGGACGAAGATCTCCTCGACCGTTCCCGTCGCGGGCGAACGCAGCGGACCGCTCAGCGCCGTTTCCGACTCTTCGCTCACCCTTACTTCCACGGTGAGGACCCCGCCCTTTGCGCCGATCGAGCAATAGCTCACCCGCGGGAGCGCGAGGATGCTCGAAGAGATCGCGGCACAGTCCGCGGGAACGCGCGAGAACCGCTTCACCCCGCTCTCTTCCAAAAGCTCCAAAATGCGCGGCTCGAAATACGCGCCGCTGCCGACAACGTCGATTTTAAGGACCCGCGTCTCGCTATATAAGACGATCAGGCAAAAGAGCAGTGCGCCGAGCAAAAGCCCCATAGCGTTTTTGCATTTTTCATAGAACAAATTAAGCCCGCGCCCGCGCACCTTATCGATATTATAGCATGAACCGCGCAAAATTGCAAAAACTTTTTCACGGTCTTTTGCGGCAACGCAAAAACTTATTGTATTTTTTCCGCGTTTTCGGACGGAAAATACCGCAATTCCCTCTTTTGCGAGCTTATCCATCACCCGTCCGCAGCTCAAAGACGTCACGGTGAAGGCAACTTTTCCAAAATTCATCTTCATTCCCTCTCCACTTTCAAGATCTCGCCGAGCACCGCAACGTCGCCCGCATAATATTTGGAAAGGGACAGATCTCTGCCGATGAGCCGCACCTTCCCCTTTTTCCCGCGCAGCAGGATGGTTTCGCTCGAAAACTCCTCGATGCGCTTGACGTTTTGAAAATATCCGCCCCCTTCGAGGACGGTAAAAGAGACGCCCGCGCCCGTCTCCGCTTTGAGCGATCTCGAAATTTCTTTGAAAAGTTCCATATCCCTCTATTGTATGCGCGGGCGCGGGAAAAAATAAAAAAGTTCGGCAAACGCAAAACGCCGCTCCCGTTTTTCGGGAGCGGCGAAATTTTCTCTTTGCGCTTAAAGTTCCGCGAAGTATTTGATCGTGCGGACCATTTGGCTGGTGTAAGAATTTTCGTTGTCGTACCAAGCGACGACCTGAACTTGATAGGTCTCCTCGTCGATCTTGGCGACCATCGTCTGGGTGGCGTCGAAGAGCGAGCCGTACCTCATGCCGATCACGTCCGAAGAGACGAGCAGTTCCTCGGTATAGCCGAAGGAAGCGGAAGCGGCGTTTTTCATCGCGTCATTGACGGCGGCGACGGTGACGTCCTTGCCCTTGACGACGGCGACGAGAATGGTCGTCGAGCCCGTCGCGACGGGAACGCGCTGCGCAGAGCCGATGAGCTTGCCGTCGAGCTCGGGAATGACGAGCCCGATCGCCTTTGCCGCGCCCGTCGAGTTGGGAACGATGTTGATCGCAGCGGCGCGCGCCCTGCGAAGGTCTGCCTTGCGGTGAGGTCCGTCGAGGATCATTTGATCGCCCGTGTAGGCGTGAACGGTCGTCATGATGCCCGATTGGATGGGGAAGGTCTTATGAAGGGCGTTCGCCATCGGCGCAAGGCAGTTGGTCGTGCAAGAGGCTGCCGAGATGACCGTATCCGTCTTTTTGAGCGTGTTTTCGTTGACCCCGAACACGATCGTGGGGAGATCTTTCCCCGCGGGAGCGGAGATGACGACTTTCTTCGCGCCCGCCGCAATGTGCGCCTGCGCTTTTTCCTTGGAGCAGTAGAATCCCGTGCATTCGAGTACGACGTCCACCCCGATCTCTCCCCAAGGAAGATTCTGCGCTTCCTTTTCCTTGTAGATCGTGATGGTCTTGTTGAGGACGGTGATCGTTCCCGCCTCATCGTCGCTCGTGACGCTGTCGGCGTGTTCGTATCTTCCCTGCGCCGAATCGTATTTGAGTAGATGGGCGAGCATACTCGGACTTGTCAAGTCGTTGATCGCGACGATCTCATACCCCTCTGCGCCGAACATCTGGCGGAAGGCGAGCCGTCCGATCCTGCCGAAGCCGTTGATCGCTACTCTTACGTTTGCCATGTTTCCATAAACCTCCGATTTTGGTGCATTCTCTTTGCGCCTTTTCTGTCTTTTGCCATTTTAGCACATTTCGGAAAACAAGTCAATGTTTTTGCCTTCCTTTTCTTCGTTTCCGACCGTTTTCCTTCGATGAAATTTTTTCTCCGACAAAATGCGCCGCCGTTCCCCGTTTTTCCCAAAAAAGTTTTTACGCCTCGGCGCGTAAAGTAGGGCAAGAGGTAACGATCATGGAATATTCAATGCTCATTTCAAAGCCGCTTTTAAGCGAGAGCGGCGCGGTGCAAGGCTATGTGAGGGGACTGCTTTTGAGCGAGGACCTCTCCTCTCTGCTCTTTCTCGCCTGCGCGGACGCGGAAGAAGAGGAATTTTATCTGCCCGCGACCGCAATCAAACGCATCGGCGACGCGATCGTCGTCGAAGCCTTCAAAAAGCAATCCCCCTCGGGCGTGCCCTGTCCCGTCGGAAAGGCGGTCTATGACGAAGACGGCGCATTTCTCGGCGCGGCAAGCGCCTTGACCGACGGTCCTTGCGGCGTTTTGACCGTCGTCGGCGCATTCGGCGAAAAACAGTACCCCGCAAAGAAGATCTCCGCGGGCGAGTGCGTCATCGTCCGCGGAAGCCGCCCCCAAAAGGTCAAAAAATCCCCCTCAAAGCCCCGTCCCGTCTCCAAGGACGACCGCGCCCCCGCGCCCCTTCCCTCTTTGCAGGACGACCGCCCCCAAAACACGGTCAAATACCGAACCGACCTTCTCGGCAAGCAGGCGCAGCGGGAGATCGGCGGGCTCTTGTCCGCGGGAGAGCGCGTCACCGCGGAAACCCTTCGCCGCGCTCATGAGAACAACCGTCTCTTGGAACTCGCCTCCGCCGTCTTGACCGAGGCTTAAAAACAGCGCAGCCGTACGACCGCAACAAATTCCGAAACGCGAAAAAGGGCTTGCCTTGCAAGCCCTTTCTTTTCAATGCGCCGTTTATGCGCCGTATTGTTTTCTGTACTCTTTGAGCGCGCCGAGGTATTCCGCGCCGCCGATGTCGCCGTTTTCGATGGCTTCCAGGATCTCTTCCATCGTGACGATGGGATAGACCGAGACGCCGAACTCGTCGAACGCCTCTTTGACCGCGGACTTTTCGCCCGTGCCCTTTTCCTGGCGGTCGACCGAGATGATCATCGACCCGACATGGACGTTTGCCTCCTGTCTGATCTTGGGCAAGATCTCGCGGAGCGCCTTGCCCGAGGTCATCACGTCCTCGATGATACAGACTTCGTCCCCCTCTTGAAGGGTCTGTCCCACGAACATGCCGCCTTCGCCGTGGTCCTTGACCTCCTTGCGGTCGAAGCAGAACCCGACGTCCACGCCGTGGTTTTGGGAGAGGGCGTAGGCGGTCGCGACGGCGAGCGGAATGCCCTTATAGGCAGGGCCTACGAGGGTCTTTGCCTTCACGCCGTGATCGAGATAGCAATTGGCGTAGTACTCGCCGAGCCTTGCGATCTGCGCGCCCGTGCGATATTTGCCCGCATTGATGAAATAGGGCGCTTTCCTGCCGCTTTTGAGGGTAAAATCCCCGAAGAGCAGCACTTCGTTTTCCACCATGAATTTGATAAAACTTCTCTTGTATTCCTGCATTGGTCTCTCCTTCGAAAAAGGTTTTTAATTGAGTTTGAGCGCGCCCGTGAGCTCCGTGACATGCTCCACGCCGTGCGTCTCCATGAATCGGCGGAGCTGCTCGATGATCTTGGGGCAGGCGAGGGTATCCGAAAAGTTGTGCGTTCCGACCTGGACGGCGGCCGCGCCCGCGAGCAGGAACTCGACGACGTCTCTGCCGCAGCAGATCCCGCCCATGCCGATGACGGGAAGGCTCGTCGCATGGCTCGCCTCATAGACCATGCGGAGGGCGATGGGCTTGACCCCCGCGCCCGAGACCCCGCCCGTGTTGTTGAAGAGGACGGGCCGCCGCGTCTCCACGTCGATCGCCATGCCCGTCAAAGTATTGATGAGGGACAGACAATCCGCGCCGCCTTCTTCCGCCGCCTGCGCGTTTTTGGAAATGCTCTCGACGTTGGGCGAGAGTTTGACGATGAGCGGCGTCGTTTTGAGCGCGCTTTTTGCGATACGGGTGACCTCTTTGACGCTCTCGGGCTTGATCCCGAACGCCATGCCGCCGCATTTGACGTTGGGACAGGAGATGTTGAGCTCGATGAAATCGACGAGCCCGTCGAGCCGCGCGCAGATCTTCTCATAGTCGCTCAAACTGCTGCCCGCGACATTGGCGATGACGCGCGTCCGCGCCTTCAAAAAGGCGAGGTCCTCTTTGATAAAGTGCTCGACCCCGGGGTTTTGCAGTCCCACGGCGTTGAGGATCACGCCGCGGCTCTCCGCAATACGGGGGACGGGATTGCCCAGCCGCTCTTCGAGGGTGAGCCCCTTCGTCGCCACCGCGCCCAAACAGGAGATGTCGTAGATCTCGGCAAATTCCCTGCCGAATCCAAACGTCCCCGACGCGGGAATGACGGGATTTTTGAATTCCACGCCGCAAATTTTTACGCTTAAATCGACCATAACTTCTTTTTTCAATTATAACGAGATCTCCGAGATCTCGAATACAGGTCCGTCCTTGCAGACCCGCGCATGTTTGCCGTCCGTCTTGTCGCAGACGCACACAAGACAAGCCCCGATGCCGCAGCCCATCCGCTCTTCCAAAGAAACATAAGTCGGAATGTTCTTTCCCGCAACGGCTTCTTTCAGCGCGCGGAGCATCGGAAGCGGTCCGCAGCTCAAAATCACGTCGGGTTTTACCTCGCCGATCTCCGAGAGCAGCGCCTGCACCGCCGTGCCGTGAAAGCCCATCGAGCCGTCGTCCGTCGCGACCGAGAGCGACTTCGCCCGCCGCATTTCGTACTCCATGCAGACGGCGTCCGCGGACGCAAAGCCCATATAGGCGTAGATTTCCTTGCTCTGCGCGTACTCACGGATGGCGGAGATGAGCGGAAAGACGCCCGCGCCCCCGCCGACCACGGCGACCTTTTTCTCCTCTTCCCCGACGAAAAATCCGTTCCCGAGCGGAAGAAGCACCGAGAGCTTTTCGCCGATTTTATAGTCAAAAGCGAGCCGTCTCGTCCCCTCGCCCTTTAAGCGGTAGCAGACGGTGAACCGCTCCCCTTCCGACTTGCAGATCGCAAGAGGCCTTCGAAGCGGGAATCCCGACACGCCGATCATTGCGAACTGCCCGGGGCGCGCCTTGATCTTTTCGTCACAGGCGAAGGTGAGCGAATACACATCCCTCGTGAGACGGACATTTTCGAGGACGCTTGCAATTACCTCGCGCATAGTTCCCCCAAGGTCGACAAAAGGTCTTTTTGCATGTCGATCGCCGCCGCGCGCGCCGCTTCGAAATGATCTCCCCCGCGCTTTTTATAGGCGCAGAGAATGCCGCGCGAATTGTTGACGATGCCGCCGCGCCCGCCTTTTTTGAAACAATTTTTGAGCATGTCCGCGCCCGCTCCCTGCGCTCCATAACCCGGAATTAAGAAAAAGGTATCGGGAAGCCGCTCGCGCAAAATTTTTGCCTCTTCGGGATAGGTCGCCCCGACGACCGCGCCGACGCGGGTGAACCCGTATTCCCCTTGCGTTCCTTCCCCCCAGGTCTTTGTCATGTCGCCCATACATTCATAGACGGTGCGTCCGTCCGAAAGTTTCAGGTTTTGCAGTTCCCCCGACGAGGGATTGCTCGTCTTGACAAGCACGAAAATGCCCTTGTCGCGCGCCTTGCACTCTTCGAGGAAGGGCAGGACGCCGTCCGAACCCAAATAGGCGTTGACGGTGAGCATGTCCGCCGCAAACGCCCGTCCGAATCCTCCTTCGCCCAGGAATGCCTCGGCATAGCGGGAAGCCGTCGCGCCGATGTCGTTCCGCTTGGCGTCCGCAATGACGAATAACCCCTTCTCCTTTGCATACGCGCAAGTCTTTTCAAAACAGTCCATGCCGCTTGCGCCGAGCGCCTCATAATAGGCGATCTGGACCTTGACCGCGGGCACGATGTCGCACACGCAGTCCACAATGCCCTTGTTGAAGGCAAATACCGCCTTGGACGCGCTTTCAAAGTCCTTGACCCCTGCCCGCATCGATTCGGGCAAGTAGTCGAAGGACGTGTCAAGTCCCACACAGGTCGGGTTTTGCATCGATACGATCTTATCGATCAATTTGTCGAATATCATTTTTGCTCCTCGTATTTGATCGTGCCGTCCACGAGCGTATATTTGATCTTCCCGAACAGCTTCCACCCGTCGAACGGGGTGTTCTTGCCCTTCGAGACGAATTTATTTTTGTCCACCTTCCATTCCTCGTTCAAGTCCGCGATCGTAAGATCGGCGGGCGCGCCCTCTTCGATCGCGCCGCCCTCGATCGACAAGATCTTGCAGGGATTTTCGCTCATCTTTTTCGCAAGCGCGTTCAGCCCGAGCACGCCAGACCTTACAAGCAGGGTATAGGCGAGCGCAAAACTCGTTTCGAGCCCGCTGATCCCGAACGCCGCCAGGTTGTACTCGACGTTTTTGTCGTCCTCGTGGTGGGGCGCATGGTCGGTCACGATCGCATCGAGCGTGCCGTCCCTCAGCCCTTCGATGACCGCGAGCCTGTCCTCTTCCGCGCGGAGAGGCGGATTGACCTTGGTGTTCGTATCATACGAGGCGATGACGGAATCGTTGAGCGCGAAATAGTGCGGACAGGTCTCCGCCGTCACCTGGACGCCGCGCGCCTTCGCCTCGCGGATGAGCTGTACGCCGCTCTTCGTCGAAACATGACAAATATGGACGGGCAAAGACAAATTTTCCGCAAGACAAATGTCACGGGCGATCATCACGTCCTCGGCGGCGCGGAGAATGCCCTTCAAGCCCGTGAGGGTCGAATAAAACCCTTCGTTGACGACCCCGCCGTCCGAGAGCGTTGCGTCCTCGCAGTGGCAGAGGCATTTGATGCCGAAATCCGAGGCATACTGCATGGCGTTTGCCATGAGCTTGGAGTTTGCAACGCTCTTTCCGTCCTCGGAGATCGCGACCGCCCCCGCCGCCTTCATACCGCCGATGGGCGCGAGATCTTCGCCCTTTTGCCCCTTGGTGATCGCGCCGATCGGGCGAACTTTGCAAAGTCCCACCTCTTCGCCGCGATGTTTGATGTAGGAGACAACGACCTTGTTGTCCGCGACGGGCTCGGTATTGGGCATGCAGCAGATCTGGGTAAATCCCCCCTTGACGGCGGCGCGGCAGCCGCTTGCAATGTCCTCTTTGCGCTCAAATCCCGGTTCGCGGAGATGGACGTGCATATCGACGAGCCCGGGAAAGACCGTGAAACCTTCACAGTTTAGAACCGTCTCGCCCTTTTTCGGGATGAGGTCCTTTTTGATCCTTTGGATCTTGCCCGCCTCGATGCGAAGATCGGTGACTTTTACGGTATTTTTCAAGACAACTTGCGCGTTTTTGATCAGCATACTCTCTTTTCCTCCGTGAGAAGAGTCAAGATCGCCATGCGGACGGCAACGCCCGAGAGAACTTGATCCTCGATGCGGCTGGTTTCGCCGTCGATGAGCCCGCAGGTGAGCTCCACGCCGCGGTTGACAGGTCCCGGGTGCATGACGAGCGCGCCCTTCTTTGCGTATTTCATGAGTTCTTCGTTTGCGCCGTAATATTTGGCGTACTCCCCGAGCGAGGGGAAATTGCCGCCCTTTTGCCGTTCGAGCTGGATCCTCAGCCCCATCACGACGTCCGCGCCCTCGACCGCCTCTTCCCGCGACGAGCAAATCTTTGCGCCCATCTTGTCGAGTCCTTCGGGGATCAAGGTCTTTGGCGCGTACATCGAAACTTCCGCGCCGAGCTTTTTCAGCCCGAATAAATTGCTCTTTGCAACGCGCGAATGGCGGATGTCGCCCAAGATCGCGACCTTCAAGCCCTCGATCTTTCCGAAGTTTTCGCGCATGGTGAGCATATCGAGCAGCGCCTGCGAGGGGTGCTCGTTCATGCCGTCGCCCGCGTTGACGACGTGCGCCTTGACCGTCTTTGCGAGCAAATGCGGTGCGCCGCCCATCGGATGACGGATGACGATGACGTCGTTTTTCATCGCGTCGAGGGTCTTGCCCGTATCGACGAGGGTCTCCCCCTTTTGCACGGACGAGGACGAGGCCGAGATGTTGACGACCTGCGCCCCCATGAATTTGGCGGCGAGTTCAAACGACGTGCGGGTGCGGGTGCTGTTCTCGTAAAAGAGGGTCACGACCGACTTCCCCGCAAGCGTCGTCAAGGACTTGTCCCCCCGCCGCAATCGCTCTTTCATCTTCATGCCGAGGGTGA
The DNA here is from genome assembly GCA_947631465.1 of uncultured Clostridia bacterium. Taxonomy (GTDB): domain Bacteria; phylum Bacillota; class Clostridia; order Christensenellales; family Borkfalkiaceae; genus Gallimonas. The sequence goes on along the minus strand of CANRLK010000003.1, from coordinate 37,429 downwards.
GAAGTTCGTCGATCTCCTCCGCGGGCAGCTCCAAAAGTCCCAACAAGTCTTTTTCTTTCATGGTTTCTCCTTTGGTATCTAAACGATCCTGACGAGCGAAAAGTTGGTCTTGTCGCAGGATGTGAGATAGTATTCAATGCCCCCTTTCTCGCTTTTGAGCGGGAAATACCCCGCGCCGTGCAAATGCCCGAACACGACCTTGTTGACGCCGTTTTCCTCGAACAGTTCGGTAAACACGGTGTCTTCGAGCTTGACGGAAAAGGGCGGGAAGTGAATGAGCGCGATCAAAAGATCTCCCTCTTTTTTGACCTTCTGCACTTCGCGGAAACACAGCCGAAAGCGCTCGCCCTCGCGAAGATACAGCGTCATATCGTGCTCGGTAAAGCCCGTTGACCCAGGGCAGGACCAGCCGCGCGAACCCACAATGACGAGATTTTCGATCTTGACGCAGTCGTTCTGCAAAAACACGAACGAGGGATCGGGCGCGGCGGCGCGGACCCGCGTGATGCCGTTCCACCAAAAGTCGTGGTTGCCGCGGATGAATACCTTTTTCCCGGGAAGCGGGGCAAGGCTTTGAACATCGTACATGCCCTCGTCGAGATACATTCCCCAAGAGGTGTCGCCCGAAAGCAGTACGACGTCGTCGTCCGTCACTTTTTTGCGCCAATCGGCCTTGATTTTCTCGAAATGTCCTTCCCAATCGGGCCCGAACACGTTCATCGGCTTATCCGCCTTGCCCGAAAGATGAAGATCGCTGACGGCAAACACTTTCATGGTCAAATTATAGCATAAACGCGCAAGAAAAGCAAACTCTTGCGCGAAAAAAGTTGTCCGTTTATTCCCTTTCCACCGTGACGACGGGCTCAAAATCGCCCAAAACCTTCACGACGCGGCAAATGTCGCTTTTGAGCTCCCCCTCGTCGAGCTTGCTCGAAAACGGAATGCCCACTTCGAACACGAGCTTGACCCGCGCGCCCCGCACAATGCGGAAATCATGGATGTCCATATCGTCCGCCATGCCCTCCACCGCCGCTCGGACGCGCTGTTCGAGTTCGCTCTTCTCCTCGTCGTCGAGCGCGACGGGGTCTAAATGCGCCGTGAGCTCCACGCCGAACTCCTCCTTGACCGCCCGCTCGATCTTGTCGAGCCGCTCATGCGAGACCAGCGCGTCCTCTTTCGCATCGCATTCGATGTGCACCGTCCCGACCTTCTTGTACGCGCCCAGGGGATAGATTTTGAGATCGTGCAGCCCCAAAACCCCGTCCTCTTGCAAAATGCGCGCCTTGATCTCCGACACAAGCTCCCGGTCGGGCGCTTGCCCGAGCAGTTTGGAACTTGCGTCCGCCAAGATCTTCCCCCCTTGGTACAAAATGAAGAGCGCGACCAAAAGTCCGATGATTGCGTCCGCATAGGGCAGGGAAAAGCGGGACAAAAGCGCGCCGAGAAGCGCTGCCCCCGTCGAAAGACAGTCGCAGGCGGAATCGATCGCCGCCGCACGAAGGGCTTCCGACTTCATTTTCTTCGCATGATACGCATAAAATCCGCCCATGCCCGCCTTGACAAAGAGCGATACGCCGAGCACGGGAAAGAGATACAGCTCCGCGACCGCCTCGCTCTTTAACGCAATACGGGAAATCGATTCGCGCAGCAGCGCCAAGGACAGCGCGAGTACGAGAAAGGCGATGAGGAGCGCGGCGATATACTCCGCGCGCTGATGCCCGAACGGATGCTTTTCATCGGCGGGCTTTTCCGCTATGCGGAAAGAGACCAAAGAAATGAGACAACTGCCGCAGTCGGAGAGGTTGTTGAAGCCGTCGGCAACGACCGAGACGAGCCCCGACAAAAACCCCGCGCACAGCTTCGCCCCCGCAAGCAAGGCATTGCAGCAAAGCCCCGCAAGCGAGACTAAAATGCCGCGATGAAATTGTCCCGTTTCCTTTTTCATATTTCATTATTATGAGGCGACGTAGCAATCTGCTGCGTCGCCATCAAAGCCATCAAAAAAGTTTTATTACAAGATGGATTCGCTTATACAGACGGTCCTGTCGTAGAAGGCGCGTAAACTCGCCCAAGCAACTCTTGGTTCAACGCATAGAGCCCCTTCGCGTCGCCCGCAAAGAGGGTGTATTTCTTGATCATGTCGTCGGCGTTTGTCTCCTCTTCGCCCTGTTCCTTGATAAACCAATCGAGGAACTGCATGGTGCGATAGTCCTTCTGTCCCGCGGCTTCGTGATAGATCTCGGTGATGAGCTTCGTCACATACCGTTCGTGCTCCGCGCCCGCCTTTAAGGGGTCGAGATGAACCTTAAAGACCTTGTCGGGACGGTCGATCGCGCCGAACGTGACCCTGTGCCCGTTATTCAAGAGATAACGGCGGAACATGAGCGCATGGTCGCGCTCTTCCTGCGCCTGAACTTCGTACCAATGCGCAAAACCGTCCAATCCCTCGTCCGCGTAGTAGTTCGCGAAGTCGAGGTAGAGGTACGCAGAGTACAGCTCTTTGTTGATCTGCTCGTTGAGCATTTCCGCAATTTTTTTGTCCAACATATTTTTATCTCCTTATGTTAAAAATTTTTGTCAATTTGATCATCGCCGCCCGCGCGCCGTTTTTTCAATGCGACGAGCGTTTCGACGTGCTTAGTCTGCGGGAACATATCGAAGGGGCGGACGAGCTCGATCTCGTAATCTCCCCCTTCGGCTTTGAGAAGTTCCCCCTTTTCGTTCTTTTTGAGGCTTCCCGTAAACAGCCCGAGATCGCGCGCGAGGGTCGCGGGATTGCAAGAAATGAGGATCACCCGCTCGGCGTTTGCCGCCTTGACCGCCTCGACGACCCCCTTTCCGAGCCCCGCGCGCGGCGGGTCGAGCAGGACGACGGCGTCCTTCTCCCGTTCCAAAAGCGGCGGCAACAATTCTTCCACCGCGCCGCAAAGATTCTCCATCTTCCCGTCCAAGCCGTTCTTCTCTTTGAGCGCGTCGGCGCAGGCGCTTGCCTCGGGGACGATCTCGATCCCGTATGCCTTTTTGCATTTTTTTGCGAACATGGCAGTCAAGAGTCCGCCGCCCGCATAGCAGTCGATGACGGTATCCTCTTCCGAGGTGAGCGAGACTGCCTCTTCATACAGTTTTTTCCGCACCCATTCGTTGACCTGCAAGAAGGTGTTCGCGCCCGCCTCGTAGCGTATGCCGCATTCCTCGCCCTCATAGCTGCCCGCGCCCTTGACGAGCGTAAATTCCTCGCCGAAGATGACGTTGTTGTTCTCGGGATGAAAATTCACATACAGGCTGTACTCGGGAAAGACCTTGTCGAGCAGTTTGGCGAACTCTTCGATGTGCGGAACGGTTTTCTTCGCCGAAACGAGGGTGACGATGTATTTTTTCTTGATCTCCCGAACGACGATATGCCGAAGCGTCCCTTCGAGCGTCATTTCGTCGAAGCCGTCGACGCGGTTATTCTTCATGAACGCCTCGACCGCCGCAATGAGTTTTTCCGTCCATTTCGGGTGGATGGGACAGTTTTTGACGGGGACGATCCTGTGCGAGCGCGCGGCATAAAAGCCGAGCACGTTCTCCCCGCCGACCTTGCCGATGGGAAGCTGCAATTTATTGCGGTAAGAAAATTCCTTCTCGCTCTTTTCGCAAGGGCTGACGTCCGTCACGATCCCGCCGATCTTTCTGAGCGCTTCGCGGACGACCGCCGTCTTGAAGCGGAGCTGGTCGACATAGCGCAAATGCTGCAATTGGCATCCCCCGCACCGTCCGAACACGGGACAGACGGGACGGACGCGCTCCTCGGCAGGCGTGAAGATCTCCAATGCCCGTCCGTAGGCGATGCTGCCCTTCACTTGAAGGATCTTGATCTTGGCGCGCTCCCCCGGAAGAAGATAGGGGACGAACACGGTCATGCCGTCCTGTTTCACGATCCCCTCTCCGCTCGTGCCGAGCGCCTCGGCACAGCCGATGATGATCTCGTTTTTGTCCATGCTCTATCTCCTGATGCGTTTGATGACAATGTCCGCGGAACGCTGGCAGCGGAAGATCATAAAGTCGTATGCGGCAAAGAACACCGTCCCGCCGAGAAAGAGGACGAGATAGAGGTACTGCTCCAAGCGCTCGGGAAACGTAAAGCCCGCGAACGACTTCAAAATAAAGTAGGAAAGCCACATCGCAAGCACGAACCAGACCGTCTTAAAGACCTCGACCGCGCCGTTCCAGATGAGTTTTTTGACGTGTTTTTTCTGCAAATAGTTGACGATCGGGTGCAGTCCGAAAAAGACCGCGTAAGGGACGATCTTCCAAAGTCCCAACGGAAGCGCCAAGAGCCCCGCCGCCGCATAGCAGAGCAGACTCCCGAACAAAAAACCCTGCGAGAGGGGGATCATGACCGAAAAGGACGCCACAAGATACCCCGTCGCAAGTAAAAACGGATTGACGGTGCCGAGCATCAAAAATCCCGCCGCAAAGGCGCAGGCGATCGCAGAGAGCGCGATCTCAAATGATTTTGTCGGCTTTTTCATCTTACCTACAATTGCAGCAGAGATTGAAGAGGCAATTCACGCAAAGGAAGGTATAGCAAAAACTTGCGCAATTGGCACAGAAATTGCCGCCCATCTGCTCGTCGCTCGAAGCGGGGTTGGGATTGGTGTTGGGCGCGCCGCCCGTCTGCTGCGTATATTCGGCGCGGGATCTGAGCTTTTCATATGCCTCGCGGTATTTGGCGTTGCCGCCGTCCATCTGCATGGCGATTTCGAGCTGCTTCTTGCTCTCGCTGATCCAATTCTTGCGGAAAAAGACGACGGACTGCAAATAATGCCATTCCGCACTGCGCTCGTTGAAGGAATCGAGCTTTTCCTGCGCGCCCGAAATGTCCCCCTTCTTGATGAGCTCGGACACTTCCTCGAACGCATTCGCGCCCTCGGTGTTGCGGCGGGACTCCTTGCGCTCGCGCATGATCTCCTCGTACGCCGCGTCGAGCTTTTCGAGCATCCGCGCCGCCTTGTTGCCCGCTTCGCCTTCCAGCCAGCGCTCTTCCCCGTACTTCTTTTTGAGCTCCTCGTAGCGCGTCTTGATCTCTTCGTCCGTCGCGCTCTCGGGCAAATTCAGAATTTCATAGTTTTCGTGATTCATATCTTCCTCTTTTTTTCGCTTTCTATATGCGGACGGTCATCTTCTCGGGCGGGTCGCCCCGCATGACCCGCCGCGTCTCGATCGGGATCCCCCGCAAGATGACGTTGTCCGTAAGGTCGCGGTTGAAATAAAACTTCACGTCCGAAAGTCCCTCTCTCATCGCAAAGAACAGGGTATCGAACAAAAACGCGATCTCTTCCCCGTGCGCCTTCATGAGCGCCTCGCGGCTCTCCTCCCGATAGGATGCGACAAACGGGTTATAATTTCCCTTCTTTTTGTCCTTGTCGAAGTCGTCGAGGGCGTCAATCAAATATACCCACTTTCCCACGGAATAGAACAGCTTGTCGCTTCCTTCGCACGCCTTTTCCTTCAAAAAATGACGGGACAGCGCTTGCATCATGCACGCGCTCGGCTCTGCCGCCCTGTCGGGCGAGGGGGGCGCGCTCTTTTCGACCGCCGCCTGCTCCTTCATATACCCTTCGACGAGCTCCAAAAGCTTCGGATACTTCTTCTTGACCCGCTTGAACCCCGTCTTGAACCACAGCCGCTTGCCCCGCTTTCTCTCGCCGTCGAGAAGATCGTCCGTGAGCTTGAAATACACAAGCAGGGTATTGAGCGCGCCGAGCTCCATCGTCAGCTCGTCCGCCTTCGCAATCGGACGCTTTCTGATCGCATGCTCGAAACAGTTCTGCTTTTCAATGACGACGTCCGTGCCCGTCATGTTGTGAAGGAGCGCGGAGAGAAAGGTGACGTCATAGGAAAGCCCGATGCGCGCCACCTGTCCGCAGCTCTTTCCGATGCCCTTGCAAAGTCCGCAGTAGAGCGCTTTGTAGAGCATGAGGTCCTTCACAAAGAGATTGGGGATGTCATAGCGAACGTAGCCGAACATTATTCTCCCCGATAAAAGCCGATCTTGCGGTAGACCTTGTCGAGCGTCTTTCTCGCGGCGCGGAATGCCTGTTCCGCCCCGCGGGCCAAGACCCCGCTCAAATATTCCTTGTCCGCAAGGATGCGCGTTTGCTCCGCCTGCACGGGGGCAAGCGCGTCCGCGACCGTTTCGCCGACGCAGAGCTTGAAATCTCCATACCCCATGCCTTCAAATTCCCGCTCCGCTTCCTCCGCCGTGCGGTTTTTGAACGCGCAGTAAATCGAAAGAAGATTGGAAATCCCGGGCTTGTCCTCCGAAAAGTTGATCTCACTGCCGCTGTCGGTGACGGCGCGCTTGAATTTTCGGATGATCGTATCGCGGTCGTCCGTCATGAACACGCAGGCGTTGGGGTTTTCGTCGGACTTGCTCATCTTTTTTGTCGGGTCTTGCAGGGAACAGATCTTCGCGCCCTGCTTATAAACGAGCGTTTTCGGAACGCGAAAAGTCTCCCCGTAGCGGTTATTGAAGCGGATCGCGATGTCCCGCGCGATCTCGACGTGCTGGGTCTGGTCCTGTCCCACGGGGACGAGATCGGTCTGATAGAGCAGAATGTCCGCCGCCATGAGTACGGGATAGTCCATAAGCCCCATGTTGATGTTGTCCTCGTGCTTTCTCGACTTGTCCTTGAACTGCGTCATGCGCTCCATCTCGCCGACATAGGCGACGGAATTGAGCGTCCAGCAAAGTTCCGCATGCTGGGGGACTTGCGACTGCACATAGAGGGTGCATTTTTCGGGGTCGATGCCGCAGGCGATGTAGAGCGCGCAAAGCTCCAACGTGCGGCGGCGAAGCAGGGCGGGGTCGTGGCGGACGGTGATCGCGTGCATGTTCGCCATCGCAAAATAGCAGGCGTATTCCTCCTGCAAAGCGAGCCAATTGCGCACCGACCCGATATAATTCCCGATCGTCGGGATGCCGCTCGGCTGTACCGCCGAGTAGACGACGTTTCGTTCCATTTCTCTTTCCAACTCTTTGGGTGAAATCGTTTCCATTATAAACCAATCTGCGAAAAAAAGCAAGAGAGATTACGCTTTCCACGGTGAAAATTTGCGTCCGATCGCAAAAGATGGAAAAAATCATGCGCCGCCGCCCGCTTCGGGCGGCGGCGCAAAAACCTTTTCGGGCGATCTCCCCTTACTTCGCGCTCCTGAAAAATCCGCTTTCGACGCGGAACGCCTCCGCGCGCGCTCCGATCTCGATCCCCCAAAGCGCGCCGAGATCGTCTCTTATGACGACCAGCCCGTCACAAACGCAGACGGTTTCGAGGCGCACCGTCTTGCCCTCTCTTTGAAGTTTTACGCCAAAGCCGTCGATCGCGATCTGTCCCAAGTCCGTCTCATAGCTGCCCGAGAACCGTTCGAGCGCTTCCGAATATTTTTCAAACGTCCCCGCATTGACACGAATACGAATGTCCTTGCCGCCGCCCGTGAATACGAACTCCCGTTCGCCCGCCGATCGGTAGCTGCCGTGAACGCCTTCAAAGACCGCGCCGCCCTCTCCGTCCAAAAAGAGGGTCTCTCTGCCCGCATGATATGTCCCGTACTCCGACCCGAGAAGGGCGATCATGCCGCTCGAAAGGACGCGGAACGCCCGAACGCCGCTGAGCGATTCGAGGTTCTCCGACTCGAAGAGGATGAGCCCGTCGTCGCCGAAGGAGACTTCTCCCTCCGCGCGGATGCCGCTGTACGCAAACACCGCGCCGCCGCAGCCGTCGAGGGTGAGCGTCCCCCCTTCCGCGGTCTTTAACACCGCTTCCTTGCTCTCATCATAGACGCGGAACTTCCCGTCCTTGACCTTGAAGGGGAACTCCTCCCCGCCCGCATAGACGAAGTAGCTCTTCCCGCCGTTCTCGACCGCTTGATAGCTCCCCGTCTCTTGTTTTTCGCCCTTGAAAAGAGCCGTTGTCCCGTTTTGTTCGAGATATAATTTCCCGCGCTCGCCGTCATATCCTTCGAAGTACGAGACGCGCTCGATCGAATTTCCGCTTAACACAAACCGCCAAAGTCCGCTTTCCGTATACAGCTCCAACGCCCCGCCGACGAACAGATAATTTCCCTCGATCTTTTGATTTGAAAAGCGATAGGTTGCCCGCTCATAGCCGTCGAGGGTGAGGGTGTTTGCGCCGCTCTGGTAAGTTCCCGTGCCCTTGGACTCGATCGCGACCGCCCTGCCGTTCTTTTGGGTGAGGAGATACCCCGTCTCCTCGCCCTCGAAGAAGCACTTGACCGTGCCGTCCGTTCCTTCGAGATATGACCCCGTCTTGGAAGAAACGCCATCATAGCGGCGCGCGGTCTTGCCCTCGTCGAGGACGAGCACCGCCGTTTCCCCGCCGTCCTCGCCCAGGACGCGGTATACGCCGACATAGAAGTCGGAGGGCTGTTTCATCTTATTGACCGAGAGCAGCTTGAAATAGTGCGGCATGTTCCAATTGGGCGAAGTGAGTTCCAAGAATCCGTCGGCGAAATACCCGACCGTGACGGGCAGCGTCATCTCTTCCGCCGTCGTATACACACCCTCGCCGAAGCCGTCGAGACTGAGCCGTTCGCTGTACCGTCCCTCGAAAGTTCCGAAGATCGCCGCGTTGAAAACCCGATATGTATCCCCGAAGAGCTTGAATCTGAGCTCTTCCCCTTGGAAGATGCGCAGGGTGAAGCCGCCCTCTGCGCCGCGCAAATACTCGCCCGAGAGGAGCTTGTCCCCGCTCTTCAAGCTCGCCTGTCCGCAGCCGTCGAGGGTGAGCATCCCGCGCTCGCCGACATAGCTTCCCGCCTCTTTTCCCGTGACAAAGAACGCGTTGCCCTTCAACGTGAAGCACAGCCCGCTCTCTTCGAAGCAAATGACCGCGCCCTCGCGGGAAAAACTGCCGACGGTTTTTTGCCCGTTTTGATCGGTATACTCGCCGCAAAGCCCATAGCCGTCGAGGGAAAGCGTTCCCGCGCCCGAATACGTCCCCGCAAGTTCTCCGCTGTACACAAGGTATCCTTTTTCGCTTGCGACGATCTCGCCGCCTGCCGCATACGTCCTTGTGCCCGCAAGGAAGCGGAACGACGTCTGTTCGGAGACGAACTGCCACTCGCTCTCCTTTCCCGCGCCGAAATAACTGCCCTCGATTCTCTCGCCCCGATCGGCGAACACCGCGTTTCCGTAGCCGTCGAGCATGAGGGAATCAAACGCCGAACGCCCGCCGTTTTCATAGCGGAAATATTCTCCCTTTTCCTTCCCCTCGCGGCAGAAGGTCGTCTTTTCCTCATTGAGGGCGAAGTCGAATCTCTCGCCGCTTGGCGACGCAAACCGATACACCCCGAGATAGCGATTTAAGGAATCGTCCCACAAGAAGTCATAACTGCCCTCGGTCTTTTCCCCGTTTTGGGAAAGGACCGCCGTGCCGTTTGCAAAATCAAGCGAAAGCTCGCCGTACTTTTCCGCGCTCGCCTCGTTGGCGGCAAGGTCGAATCCGCGGTAAACGCCCGAATCGTCCGCCAAGAAATATCCGTGCCCGTCGAGCTTGCCCCCATGCTCTTTCGCGGAGAACACGCCGCTCGTCTCATCGAACACGCCCGCTTCATACCCGCCGTCTTTTGAGACATATCTCGCACTTTGCTTTCCGTCCTTTTTCAGTTCCTCGACGGCAAAATACCCGCCGCGCTTGGGGTCTTCGTACTTTCTCGCCCAAGTTCCGAAGAGACTGATCTCCTTTTGCCCGACCGTGAGCTGTTCGAGCGGCAAAAACTTCGCGCTCCCGTCCTCGCTTTCCGCCCAGCCGTAGAGAAGATACCCCGCGTCCGCCTCAGGTCCTTCCCAAAGATCGACATGCGCGCCGAAGAGCGTCTGCACCTGTTTAGTCTTGACCGTCCCGTCCCGCATGCGGACGGAAAAGCCGATGCTCGCCGCTTCGCGCAGATAATAGAACTCCAACACATTCTCGCCCGCCGAAAGGGTCTTTTGATAGACCGCCTGCTTTTCGGGGTCGAGGAAGAGATGTTCGTCCGTCGGAAGCTCCGCTTGAAGGGTCGTCCCCTCCCATTCTTCGCCCGCCTTGCTCCATTTCTCGCTCTTTCGGAATTCTTCGGGGCTGTCGGGGTCTTGCACATAGACGTTGACCTCGAAGTTCGCCTTGTATTTTGCCTTCAAAGTGAGGCTTCCCTCGGGCATGCGCGCATCGCTTGATAGCAGCGTCCCGTCTTTGAGCCAGCCGCCGAAGATGAGCCCCTCTTTTTGGGGAACAAAATCTTGAAGGTATTCCGAAAGGCAGGTGTCGGGCTTGATCTTATGCTCTGTGACGCTCAGCGTCCCGCCCGAAGGGTCGAGGGTGAGATAGGCATAAGGCACATATTTTGCATAGTATGTAATGCTTTTGTCTGGCATTTTGTCGGGGAGTTCCTGCCGCTCACCCGAGAAATCGCTCTGCAAGTACCACCCGTCGAAGAAGTAGCCCTCTTTTTCGGGGTCTTGCGGCACGCGATAGGCAGTGCCGACCGCGCCCTCCACCGATTCGAGCTCCGTGCCGCCGTTGGTCACGAAGCGCAGCGTCACCTTGTCGCTGCACGCCGCAAGCACGATGCCCGTCACGAACAGGCACAATACCGCCGCAAGCAGGGTGACAGCCGCCGTCAAAAATGTTCTTTTGATGACTTTCATAAAATTGATCTCCTTTCCTCTCCCCCGTTTGCGGCACGCCTGTCCAATAGCGTTTTTTATTTGCGTGCCGCGGGGAAAGTATCCTGTATTTTATCATCTCCGCCCCGCGAAACAACGATGTTTGCGGCGAATTTTCGCTTTCTTTCCCGATTTGTTCTTTTGAAAAATCTATCGCGCTTTTCTTGTATTTTTTCTCGAAATGCGCTATAATGAAGAAAAACCCATCGGAGGATACCATGCCCTTAGTCACAACCACGGAAATGTTCAAAAAAGCCTATGAAGGCGGATATGCGATCGGCGCATTCAACGTCAACAACATGGAGACGATCCAGGCGATCGTCGAAGCGGCGGAAGAATGCAGCTCGCCCGTCATCTTACAGGTCTCCGCGGGCGCGCGCAAATACGCGAACCCCGTCTATCTTCGCCACCTCGTGGCGGCTGCCGTCGAAACCACCCATATCCCCGTCGCCATGCACCTCGACCACGGCGCGGATTTCGAGATCTGCAAGGATTCCATCGAAAACGGCTTCACGTCCGTCATGATCGACGCCTCGTCCAAGCCTTGGGAAGAAAATATCAAGACGACGCGCGAAGTCGTCGAGTACGCGCACGCGCGCGGGGTCGTCGTCGAAGCGGAACTCGGAAAGCTCGCAGGCATTGAGGACGACGTCAAGGTCGCCTCGAAAGACGCGCTCTTCACCTCGCCCGACGAAGTTCAGGAATTTACCGAGCGCACGGGGATCGACTCCCTCGCGATCGCGATCGGCACGTCGCACGGCGCCTATAAGTTCAAGCCGGGACAGGACCCCAAACTCCGCATCGACATTCTCGAAGAGATCGGTCGCCGCCTTCCCGGCTTTCCCATCGTCTTGCACGGCGCGTCCTCGGTGCCGCAGGACAAAGTCGCCATCGTCAACCAATTCGGCGGCGATATGCCCAACGCAATCGGCATTCCCGAGAGCGAACTCAAAAAAGCCGTGAAGCTCGCCGTCTGCAAGGTCAACATCGACTCCGACCTCCGCGTCGCCTTCACCGCAGCCGTCCGCAAGCACCTCGCGGAAAATCCCTCCCACTTCGACCCGCGCCAATACCTGACCGACGCCCGCGCCTCGATGAAGGAAATGGTCAAGCACAAGATCTGCGATGTGCTCGGCTCGGCAAACAAGGCATGAGCATTCTCCCAAGAGAAAATACGGCGCGCCGCCCGACAAACGGGCGGCGCGCCTTTTGATTTTCCACCTCTATCCACTTATCAAGAACGTTATCCACAATAGTTATCAACTTATCAACAGGAATAAAATGCTCAAAAACTGCAATACCGTGCCCGCAATGTCGAAAAGATGCCAGACGGAGTGGAAGTAGCGCACTTTCTTCCCGAGGGCAAAGAACAAGATCCCGCCCGTGTAGGCAATGCCGCCCGCAAGGAGCAGAAGCAGCGAGACGGCGGGCGCGCTCCCGATGAGCCGCGGCAAGACGAGCGCCGCCGCCCAGCCCATGCAAAGATAGAACACCATCGACAAAATTTTGATCGTCTTGCTGTTCATTGCGATGGCGTTGCCCGTCACGCCGAGCACGGCGCAAGCCCATTCGAGCACCAAGACCGAGATCGAGAGCGGGGTATTTCCGAGCATGATCACGCAAAACGGCGTATAAGTCCCCGCGATGAGCAGAAAGATCGTGCAGTGGTCGAAGATGCGGAACACGCCCTTCGCCCTGCCGTCGGGCAAAAAGTGGTAGAGCGCGCTCATCGTGTATAAAATGACGGCGCAGCCGCCGAACACCGCGACCGAAACCATCGCCGCCGCCGACGGATAGGCGAACACGAGGCAGACGATCGTAAAGATAAGCCCGATCCCCCCGCCCGCGATGTGCGAGACGGCGTTGAAGATCTCCTCGCCGTGCGTGTAAAACGAGCAAAATCCCCGCCGCTTGCCCGATAAGATCTCCTCGCGCCGTCTCCGCCGCCGCTCTGCGCGCGTCTCCTTCGGCTTTTCCTCGTCCCGTAACATGATCTCCGCAGACCGTTCCATCCTTGTCCTCCTTTCGCTGTTCCTTTGCAGTATAAGCAATTTTCCGAAAAGAAGAAAGCATTTCTTCGTCCTTTTCGGGCGAAAGCGCGTATTTTGCGCTCTCCTCTTTTTTTTCGCCCTTCTACCGCAGAATTTCCCCGCTCTACGGCATAAAAATACCACTCTACCACGGGTAGAGCGGCGATAGGCTCAATAAATTATTTCTTCCATAGGGCAAAATACAGGATGACGACGGTCACGGCGATCACCATGCCGACGATCCAAGTGACGGTCTTGATCTTTTTGATCTGTTTGTCCGTCAGCGGGTTATACCCTTTCGGGTCGAGCTTTCCCCCGCAGTGGGGGCAGGTTTTCATGTGATCGAACACCCCCTCTCCGCAGTGGGGGCATTCCACGATGTGCTCTTCGGCATATTTTTGCCGTTTGGCTTCTTCGTCCTCATAGACCGTCGTTTTCTTCTTCATAACCGAATTATACCATATATTTTGCGCTTTTGAAAAGCGTTTTCCGACAATGAACGAAAAATTTCATTTATCTTTAAGGTCATTCCACGCTTTTGAGCGATTCGGTCATGCTGATCTTCGAGATGAGCAGACCGAACACGCCGTTGATCGCGGCGGCGGTGAGAAGAGACCCAAAGACCGTCAATAGATAGGAGAGCGGCTTCAAGGCATAGATGAACGCCATCGTCGCCATCTCGTTGAGCTTCATCACGAGGTACATGAGCGGATAGCCGAAACAGCTCCCGATCAACGTCCCGACGAGGGTCAGGATCAAGATCTCCATGATGAGCGCAAAGGAGACTTGAAAGTTGTCAAAGCCCAGGACCTTCATCGTCGCCATGTCGCGCGTTCTCTCCTTGACATTGAGAAGGGAGAGATTATACAACACGACGACGGAAAGAAGAACGGCAAAGACCATGAGGGTATACTTCATGGCGTTCGTCGAGGAGATGAGGGACTCGATCTCGCCGCGGCGGTCCGCCATGGTCTTGGCAGTGCCCGTGCCGTTCACTTCATTGAGTGCGTCGCGCACCTCGTCCTGATATGCCGTGCGCACCCAGACGTTCTCCTGAAAATAGCAATCGTCCGAGAAATAGTTCTCGCTCGTGAAGAATCCATTCCAGGTGGACGTGGGGACGACGTCCTCGATCTCATACTCAGCGGAGCACGCCCCGAGCGTGAAGGTAAACCGTTCCCCCTTTTTGACCCCCAAAACGTCCGCCGTGATGCGCGAAAGGGTATTCCCGCCCTCGGTGACGCGGTTCATTTTCGACCCCTTTTCGAACACATAGACGGAGATGTCCTTGCTCTGCTTTGCGGTATGGGCGGTCGCGACATACGTTCTCACGCGCTCGTAAAACTCGATCTTGCCGTCCGCTTTGAGCTGTTCGAGTGTTTCAAAGAAGCTCTCTTCCTGCGCGGCGGCATAGGGGCTTGTGACGTCGAAATCGCTCAAATAGCCGTAATCGTTTTCGACGGACGCCTGCATGGTGTCGCCGATGCCGAAGCTCGTTAAAAGCAGTGCGGCGCAGCCCGCCACGCCGATGACCGTCATGAGCGATCGCCCGCTGTTGATGCGGATGTTGCGGAGCGCCATGCGGCAGGATAACAGCAAATGCCTGCTGTTTTTGCTCCGACCCGTGCCGCGCATGACCTTGGGGGTATAGGCGATCTGTTTGGGACGCATGCACTCCGCAGGGTTTTCCTTGATCACCGAGCGCGCCGCCCAAAAGCCGATCGCAAGGGACAGGAGCGAAAAGGCGAGGGTAAAGCCCGCCGTCCAAGGGACGGAAAAGACGGTCGCCGTCATCTTGGGCATCGAGAAGATCAAGCCGTATTTGACCGTCATGACGGCGGGGACGATGAGCGGTCCCAACACCGCGCCCGCAAGACAACCCAAAAAGGTGACCGCAGCCCCCATAAACGCATAGTGGAACATGATCCTTCCGTTCCCCATCCCGAGCGCCTTGAACGTGCCGATGTTGATGCGCTCGCGCAAGATGAGGCGGGAGATGCTCGTCATAATGACCAGCACGGAGACAAGAAAGAAGATGACGGGAAAGATGTAGAGCATGTTCTTGGACTGCTCCACCTCGTTGTCGAGGATGACGACCGACTCCATCGTGTCGCGGTCGTACACAAAGAGCAGATTGCTCTCCGCTTTCTCTGAGAAATACTCTCTGATCTCCTCTTTTTCTTCGGCATAGTTGTCGCTTTCGATGAGCGCCTGGTTATAGAGGTATCCGATCACGCCGTTTGCAAGCGACGGCATGGGCAAGGCGCTTTTGATGGCTTCGAGGACGACTTCCTCGCTCAAAAAGACGGGGGAATTGGAATAGATGTTCACGCCCTCGACCGAGTGCATGAGTCCCGTGATCGTAAAGGTATAGCTCGAAGGGACGTTGAATTGCTCGAAAAGAGGCTTGAACGCCGTAAATTCGATCTCGATCTCATCGCCGACCTTATATTCGCTGCCGTTTCTGCCCAAGCCCGCGACGGTCTTGTCGATCAAGACCCCCGCCTCGCCCTCGACGATGTACGGCTTGTTGCGCTCGGTATCCGAGACGAAGATCTTCGCGATATTGGACTGTCCCGCTTCACCCGCCTTTTTGAACTCGCCGTCCGAGTAAATGCGGTATTCGGGGGAAAAACGGGACAAAAAGTCCTTGTCGGCGGTCTCGAAAGAGCTGACCTGCACGATGAGATCGGACAGCTCCGAAGCGTCGAGGTAGAGATCCGCGCGCTTTCTTAACGTAATTGTATTTGAGATGAAGCCCAAAAACAGGGTCGCGGAGAGCGCGGTGATGACGAACATCGAAAGGTATTGAAACCAATTGCGAAATAATTCCCGTGCCGTGAGTTTGAAGAGGAATTTGTTTACCACTCGACCTCACCTGCCTCTTTGGGCGAGAGGTTGCAGACGTTCTCGGCGATCTTTCCGTCCGAGAGCCGAATGACGCGGTCCGCAACGTCCGCAAGTTTCGCATTGTGGGTGACGAGCACGACCGTCGTGCCGTACTCCTCTTTGAGCTGTTTCAAAAGGACGAGGATCATGCGTCCCGTCTTGGAATCGAGCGCGCCCGTCGGCTCGTCGCAAAGGAGCAAGGGCGGCTTTTTGACGATCGCACGGGCAATGCTCACCCGCTGCTGTTCCCCGCCCGAGAGCTGGGACGGAAAGTTGTTGCCGCGATCTTTGAGCCCCACCTTTTCGAGCGCGTCCTTCTCGTCCATGCTGCCCTCGCAGCGCGCGATCGCGACGTTCTCCCGCGCCGTCAGATTGGGCATGAGATTGTAAAACTGAAAGACAAACCCGATGTCCCGCCTGCGATAGCTCACGAGCTCTTTGGCGGAAAAGCGGGTGATCTCCTTGCCGAATACTTCGACCGAGCCCTCGCTCGCCTTGTCCATGCCGCCGAGAATGTTCAAAAGGGTGCTTTTGCCCGAGCCGCTCGGTCCTAAAATTACCGTGAACTCCCCTTCCGAAATGGTAAAGCTCGCATGGTCGAGCGCGCGCACTTCGCGCTGCCCGCTCCCGTAGATCTTGGTCAAATTGCTTACGGCGATCCCACCCATCTTCTCTTTCCTCGCACTTTTTTTCGGAATATAGTATAACACGCTTGAATGCGATTTTCAAGCGTGCATGTATCATATTTTATTGTGACAAAAGCAAATTTTTCGTGAAATGACGCCCTTTTTTCGCATTTATTCTCCGAAAGCGTCGAAAATATGGTCGGAGAGCGCGCCGAGTTCCTCGGGCGGGAGCGTCTCGCCCCGAACCCCTTCTTCGATCCCCGCCTCTCCCAAAAGCTCCTTTGCCTCGCCGCGCGAGAGGGAGAGCCCCGCCATCAGGTTGTTTTCGAGGGTCTTTCTGCGGCTTGAAAAGGCGATGCGAAGGGTCTTTTTGAAGCACTCCGCGCTCTTGACCTCAAAGCCGCCCCTTTGAAAATCGAGCCTGACGACAGCCGAATCCACCTTCGGACGGGGGGTGAACATGTCCTTCGAGACCTTGCGGAGCAGCTTCGCCTCGCCCCGCCGAGCGATCGCCGCCGTGACCGCGCCGTAGTCGGGCGTGCCCGCCTTCGCGCAAAAACGCCGCGCGACCTCTTCCTGCACCATGAGCGTCAGCGAACGGCAGTTTTTGCTCTCTTCGACGAACTTCATGACGACGGGCGTCGTCACATAATAGGGAAGATTGGCGCAGACGAGATACTTACCGAGTTTTTCTTCGAGGGACGAGAGATCTTCCTTCATGAAATCACGAAAGACGATTTGAACGTTTTCCCGCCCGTTCAAGGTCTCTTTGAGCACGTCTTGAAGGGAGCGGTCGATCTCGAAGGAGACAACGCGCGCCGCGATCTCGCAAAGCGCAAGGGTGAGCGCGCCCGCCCCCGCGCCGATTTCGAGCACCGTCTCGCCCGCCGCCCCCGAATCGCGCGCGATCGCGCCCAGCAGGTTTTTGTCCGAGAGAAAATTCTGCCCGTATTGCTTTTTGAATTTGAACCCGTTTCGGCTCAAAAGATCTTTTTCCATAACTTCCCTTGCAAACCCCGCAAAATCGCGCCCATACTGTTTTTCAGAGAGAACTCTCTCCTCACTCATGATGATGAGAGCCGCGCCAGAAAAGCACGGCTCTTTGATTTATTTTATCGTCTTTCTAACTCTTAACGGGATACCAATCGCTTCGGCGATCCTGCGGCAACCTGCGATCGCCTCTTCGCCGATACAATCCACGACCGAGAACCAGGTGTTCAGTCCCGCCTCATGGCAATGCTGCGCAAAGGAGACCATGCAGCCGAAGCTCTCGTCGATACGCGGGCGGCAAACTTTGTCGTATTCCTTCTTGGTCGGCGCGTTGAGGGAGACGTTCACGGCGTCGATCCGCCCTTTCAAGAGCGGCACGATGTCCGTCCCGTTGAGATAGCTTCCGAGCCCGTTGGTGTTGAGACGGGTCTTTCCGCCCTTGCGGTGGACGTATTCCGCGATCTCGACGATCGCGTCGATGCGAAAGGTCGGCTCGCCGAACCCGCAAAAGACGACCTCCTTGTACCGCTTGGGGTCGCCGATCTCTTCAATGACCTGCTCTATGGTCGGCTCGCCGTTTTTGAGCCAGAGCGGATAGCCTTCATAGCTCTCCTTATCGTTCCGCACGCAGAATGTGCAGAAATTCGAACAGCGGTTGGTGAGGTTGAGATAGAGATTGTCTCCGATCTGATAGACGTAAGTATCCTTCATGATAACTTGGGGAAGAGTTTTTGGGCGTTCTTCCAAATCGCCGATTCCGCCTCGCGCACATCCATCCCTTTCAGCATCGCGATCTTTTCGACGATGACGGGGATGTTCGCGGGACTGTTTTTCTCCCCGCGGAAGGGAGAAAGGTAGGGGCTGTCCGTCTCGGACAAGATCTTATCCATGGGGCAGGCGATGACGCTCTCCTGCACCCTTCGCGCATTCTTGAAGCAGGTGACCCCGCCGAACGAAAAGTACCCGCCGAGCGATAAAAATTTGCCGAGTTCCTCTTTTCCGTACCCGTAGCAGTGCATGAGAAAGCCGTGCTTCAAAAATTCCCTGCACTCATTCAAGATCGCAAGCGTATCGCAAAGCGCGTCGCGAGAATGGATCTCCACGGGAAGCCCAAGCTCATTTGCGATGCGAAGCTGGGTCACGAACAATTCCCGCTGTCTTTCCGCTTGGCAGCCCTCATAGTGATAGTCGAGCCCGATCTCTCCGATCGCAACGCATTTTTCCGACGCGGCGAGCGCCTTGATCTCTTCGATGTCGCCTTCCGAAAGCGGCGTTTCCGCGAACTCGGGATGCACCCCGACCGTAAAATAACAGCCCTCGTGCGTCCTTGCGAAATTTTCGTGCCACTTTGCATGGGCTATGGTATCGCTTGCGAGAATGACCCTCGAAACGCCCGCCTCTTGGATCTTCTCCCATTCTTCGGGGAACGAGTAGCCCTCGTCCGCAAAGTGGGCGTGGACGTCGATCATCGGATGTTTGCCCCGCTCCCCATCTCCTTTTCGGGGGTGAGCAGGCTCAAAACGCCGTTTTCGTCCTCGGCGCACAAGATCATGCCCTCGGAGAGCACCCCGCAGAGCTTGACGGGCTTTAAGTTTGTCACGAGCACGACGTTCTTTCCCACCATCTCTTCGGGCGTATAGTATTTTGCAATGCCCGAGACGACCGAGCGGGTCTCGTCCCCGATCTTCACCGTCTCATGCAGCAGTTTTTCGGACTTTGCGACCTTTTCGCAGGCAATGACCGTCCCGACTTTGAGTTCGATCTTTGCAAAATCGTCGATCGAGATCTCCCCCTTCGCCTCCGCTTGCGCAGGCGCTTGTTTTGCGGGCGTTGCCTGTTTTTTCTCCTTCGCCTTGCGCTCTTTGACGAGCTTTTCCACTTCCGCAAGCTCCTTTTTGACGTCGATGCGCGGGAAGATGGGCGGAAGTTTCTCGACCTTCGCGCCCGCTTTGAGCGCGCCGAAAGAGACGTGTTCGAAGCCCTCATTTTCGTCGCATGAAAAGCTTCTGAGAATAAGGCAGGACGCCTTGGTCAAAAACGGCTTTAACATGACGGCGCAGATCCTGCAAACTTCGGCAAGATGATAGAGGACGGTCGCAAGCCGATCGCGCTTGGACTCGTCCTTGGCAAGCAGCCAAGGCGCGGTCTCGTCGATATATTTATTCGCCTTGGAGACGACCGAAAAGATCTCGCCGAGCGCGTCGGGCGCGTTGAGACGGTCCATCGCCCCCTTGACCTTTTCAAACAGTCCGTTTGCCGCCTCTTCGAGCGCGAGATCGACCTCTTCGCTCTTTCCGCATGCGGGAAGCGTGCCCGAAAAGCTCTGCCCGATCATCGCGCACGTCCTTGAAACGAGGTTGCCGAGGTCGTTTGCAAGATCGGCGTTGATTCGGAGGAGCAGCCGCTCGTTGGTGTATTCCCCGTCGCTGCCGAAGGGGATCTCGCGGAGCAGGAAGTACCGCACCGCGTCCGAGCCGTAGCGTTTGACGAGCTCATAGGGGTCGGTGAGTTCGTATTTGATCGCGTCCTGCTTGCTCTTGGAGAGCTTGTCCCCGCCGATGAGCAGCCATCCGTGCCCGTAGACCTGTTTGGGGGGTTCGAGCCCGAGCGCCATCAAAATCGCGGGCCAGATGACGGCATGGAAGCGCACGATCTCCTTCCCGACCATGTGCAGATTTGCGGGCCAATATTTTTTGAAGAGAGAATCGTCGCTGGAAAGGTATCCGAGCGCGCTCAGATAATTGGAGAGCGCGTCGATCCAGACATAGGAATAGTGGTTTTTGTCGAAGGGCAGCTGCACCCCCCACTTGACCGTCGTGCGCGAGACGCAGAGATCTTGAAGCCCCGCCTTCAAGAAATTGTTGACCATTTCGTTGACGCGCGATTTGGGCTGTAAAAATTCGGGGTTGTCCTCATACAGTTTCAGAATGCGCGGCGCGTACTTGGAAAGACGGAAGAAATAGCTCTCTTCCTTTTGAAGAGTCACCTCTCTCCCGCAGTCGGGGCATTTGCCGTCTTTGAGCTGCGCTTCCGTCCACATGCTCTCGCAGGGGGTACAGTAGTATCCGCTGTACTCCGATTTATAGATGTCTCCGCTCTCATAGAGCTTTTGATAGATCTTCTGCACGCAAGCGATATGGTCCTCGTCCGTCGTGCGGATGAAGCGGCTGTAAGAGACGTCGAGCAAGCTCCACATGCTTTTGAGTTCGTCGACGAGGGGGTCGATGAATTGAAGGGGGGTCACGCCGCGCTCCTTCGCCTCTTTCTCCACCTTCTGTCCGTGCTCGTCCGTGCCCGTCAAAAAGAACACGTCCTCGCCGAGCATCCGATGAAACCGGGCGAGCGCGTCGCATATGACCGTCGTGTAGCAGTGCCCGATGTGCCAATTCCCGCTCGGGTAATAGATCGGGGTCGTAATGTAATAGGGTTCGCGTTTCATATCCACCTCTTATTTCGCATGAGAATAAGCGTTATGTTCATTATAAATCAATCTCCTTAAAAAGTAAAACGTTTTTTGCAAAAAACAAGACCTTAGCGCCGTCTTTTTGTCTTGCCGCGCCCTTCTTGCCCCGCTTTTCCCGCATAACCGCGCGCGGACAAGCATAAAATTTGGCATGAACGTCATCTTTGCCGTCATCTTTCTGCTCTCCTCGCTCCTCTTTCTCTTCTTCGATGCAAACGGCTTTCTGTCCGCCCTTCTCTCGGGCGCGGAAAAAGCCGCGGTCCTGTCCGTCTCTTTGCTCTTCGTCTATTGCGTTTGGCTCGGGTTTTTCAAGGTCATGGAGAACAGCGGGCTTTCCAAAAAACTCTCTTCCCGCCTCTTTCCGCTCTCCAAAAAGCTGTTCCGCTCGAACGACCGCGAAGCGCTTCTCTATGCGAGCGAAAACCTCTCCGCCAATCTCTTAGGGCTTCCAGGCGCGCCCACGCCGCTCGGGATCCGCGCCGCCGAACGCTTCTGCGCCGAGAAAAACGACTACGCCGCGGACATGCTCTTCGTCCTGAACGCCACAAGCCTGCAACTTTTGCCCACGACTGTGCTTTCCCTGCGCCTTTCGGCGGGGTCTGCTTCGCCCGCGGACATCCTCCTTCCCACCCTGATTTGCACCCTCTTTTCGACCCTCCTCGGCGCGGTCCTTCTTCGCCTTTGCTATCTGAAAAAACTTCGCGCGGGGCAAAAAAGATGACCCTCTCCCGCATCGCCGCCCTGCTCGTTCCCCTGCTCTTCGTCGCGGTCTTTGTCTATGCGCTTTGCAAAAAGGTCAAACTCTACGACAGTTTCACGGCGGGCGTGAAAGAGGCGATCCCCCTCGCCGTGTCCCTCTTCCCCTATCTCGCCGCGATTTTGATGCTCTCCGAGCTCTTCGAACAAAGCGGACTTTCGAGCGCGCTCACTCGCATGCTTGCGCCCGTCTTTTCCGCGCTTGGCATTCCCGCGGAGATCACCAAGCTGGTCTTATTGAAGCCCTTCTCGGGCAGCGGCTCGACCGCGCTTCTTAGCGAACTGCTCTCCGCCTATGGCGCGGACAGCTACATCGCCCGCTGCGCCTGCGTCGCCTACGGTTCGAGCGAGACGGTGTTCTACATTTCCGCCGTCTATTTTTCGTCCGCCAAGAAAAAACGCCTCTTCCTGCCCGCCGCGATCTCCCTGCTCTCCAACTTCCTCGCCGTCGTCCTCGGCTGCCTGCTTTGCCGCGTGCTTTGATCTTTTATTCACCAATCGATTGAAAAAATGTGAAAATTTGTGTCATTTTTTGTAAAAATATATATGAAAAAAATTTTTTCAAAAACATTTCAAAATGTTGTTTACAATCGCGAAAAAATTTCTTATAATATGGGACGGAAACGCGAGAGATATGGTTTGAAATGTGCTCATAATTTTCCCCCTTATCATAAAGAAAGCTCCTTTGAATCTTTCAAAGGAGCTTTCTGCTTTTCGATCAAAGGTCGTAATTATTCGCCCGTTATCACTTTTACGGCTTCCGTCTTTTTCGGCGGCTTGGCAATGCGCGCTTCCGAGCCCTCGGCAAGCGCGAGGAGAACGGCATAGAACAGCGCAGGTCCGAAACTGAAAAAGTGGCATTCGAACAGGCTCGTGAGCAGGAAAGGAAGAATACTCAGCGCAATGAACGTTTTGGTCATGGACGGGCGGCGCAAGAACAGCACGACCGTTTCAAAACGGTGCAACGCATAACAAACGAGTCCGAAGATCCCGCACGAGGCGAGCATCTGCAAGATCGTGTTGTGATAGCGGGGCGGCAGGAATGCGTCCTTGGGCAGTTCCCCCCAGCGGAACGCGGTGCATTGGTAAAATCCCACGCCGAAGAACGGGTTGAGTTTGAAGTGCTCGATCGCCTGTTTGTAGATCTCCGTCCTGCCGTTGACGACTTCTCCGTCGAAGGTGCGCGCAAGCAGGCTGTAAAAGAGAATGTAGAACTTCTCCCAAAGCGACATGACGAGAATGAGCGCAACTAAAAGCGAGACGCACAGCACGAGCCCGTGCTTTAAGCGTTCGGACTTTTTGCACTTGACGAGCAGGATGACGAGCGCCGCCAAATAGACCGCCGCGCCGAACAAAATGGAGCTGCGGCTCTGGGTCATGACGAGCCCCGCAAACAGCACGACCGAGAGAATGGTAAAGACCCAGCCGAACTTTTCGGTATAGGCAAGGTAGACGGCACCCGCCAAGCTCATGGCGATGATACATCCGACGTTGTTGTACATGCCCCAACCCGTTTGTAGCACGCCGCGGTCGATGACCTCGCCGCCCGAGAAGAGCATGCCCGACTTAATATACATGCCGAGCAATTCGAACAAGAGCCCGCAGCCGATCGCCGTGAACACGATCGCCCAATACCGCTTGTCCAAACTGCGGTAGTTTACGCCGTAGTAGAAGATAAAGTAGAGCGCGCAAAGCGAAGCGAACACGACCAAGCCGAAGCAGACGGTTTTCAAGCTGTAATAGGGACTGAACAGCCCGCCGAGGACCATGGCAAGCCCGAGCGCGCCGAACCCGAACACGAGTTTTGGAAGAGGTTTCTTTTCGCTGCGCCTTATGACCGTCACAAGCCGCGCGACGATCAGAACGACCGCCGCCGAGGCGATGACGATGATCTGCGTCAGAAAGGCGGGGTCGTAAAAACGGGACGTCCCGACGTTCATGGCGGGGTTGTTCTCATAAGAGATCGTCATATAGCAGCAGAGGACGATGGGAATGAGACCCTTCAAATCGTTGTCGAAGAGGACGATCAAAATGCCGAGCAAAAGGTACAGGTAAAAGACGGGCAGCTCCCAGCCGAAGAGGTTGGAACAGACCATGAGCCCGACGATCAGGGCGATGAAATAGACCGAATGTAGGAACTTGCCGATCAACATCGCCGTGCGGCTCGCTCCGATCTTTTCACTGTACTCCGATAACATATGCCTATTATACTACAAATTTTTGGGGTTGACAAGGGGACAACGCACATTTTTCGCAAAATTGTGAAATAACGACGCGTTTTGACATCTTGTCCTATTTTTCCTCGGGATCTGCCGTATCGAGCAGCTCATGATAGAGCGAACTCTTTGACACGCCCCTGTCTTTTGCGGCGCGTTTAAGCGCGTCCATCTTGCTCAGTCCCTCATCCAAATACTTTTGTACATGTTCTTTGGGCGAAAGCGCATTGAGCGGGCTGGTCTTTTCATCTCCTTCGACGAGCAAGACGTACTCCCCGCGCTTTTCTCCTTTGAGTCCTTCGGAGAGCGAAAACGGAATGCTCTCCTCATAGATCTTCGTGATCTCGCGGACGGCGCAGGCACGGCGCTCCCCGAAAATCCCGTAAAGATCGGCAATGTCCTTGTCCACGTCCTGCGGCGCGGAATAGAAGATGAGGGTCTTGGGATACCCCTTCAAACTTTCGAGGAGCTCTTTGCGCTCCTTTTGTTTGTCGGGCAGAAATCCCGCGAACAGGAAGCCGTCCGAGGGCATTGCGGAGAGGACGAGCGCGCTGACAAAGGCGCATGCGCCTGGAAGGACGGTAAACGGCTCGCCTGCCTCTTTCAAATACTTTGCGACGAGCTGTCCCGGGTCGGAGATCGCGGGCATGCCCGCGTCCGAGACGACGGCGACGGTCTTGCCCTCTTTGGAACAAGCCGCGATCTTTTCCGCCGCCTCGCGTTCGTTGAACTTATGGCAGGCGCGGAGGGGCTTTTTGATCCCGTAGGCGGAAAGCAGTTTGAGGGTATGGCGGGTGTCCTCGCAAAAGATGACGTCCGCGTTTTTCAGCGTTTCCAAGGCGCGAAGGGTGATGTCCTTCAAATTCCCGATCGGCGTTGCGACGAAATAGACCATAACTCTCCTTTATTTTGCATTGACGAGCGTCGGCAGCACGTCGAGCCCGACCTTCCCGCCCTTGACGGCGGCAAGGAGCACGGCATAGGGCTTTGCGCCCGCCTTGCCCGCGACAAATTGCAGTTTCTTGGGTTCGAGCCCCGCATTTTTCAGGGCAAAGATCGTCTCCGCCGTTCTGTCCGCGCGCTGGACGAGGGCGAACCGCCCGCCGTATTTAAGACACCGCTTTGCGGCGGCGACCGTCTCTTCGAGGGTCAGCGAGAGCTCCTTCTTGCAGACTGCCTTGTCCTCATCCGCGTTTTGGAATCCGTCCCGTTCGTAGGGGGGATTGCAAAGAATGAGCGAAAAATATTCGGTATAGCATGCGGGGATCTCTTGAAGGCGGACGTTTTCGACGAAGATCTTCCCTTCGAGCCCGTTGAGCGCGACCGTGCGCGCGCTCATGCTTGCGAGCTCTTCCTGCATTTCGAAAAAGACGACCTTTTCGACCCCTTTGTTCTCCGCAAAGAAATGCAGTCCGACGATCCCGCTCCCCGCGCAAAAGTCGGCGACGCGCTCCCCCTTCTTTGCGGAGAGAAAGCGCGCAAGCAAAACGGAGTCGGACGTAAAGCGGTATTTTTCGGTGTCCTGTATGATTTGATAGCCGCCGATGAGCAGGCTCTCTTTGACTTCCATAACCCCTCACTTTCGGAAAAAGGCGCGGAACTACTCCGCGCCTTTCTCGCTGTTACCGTTATTCCGCTTTGATCGCGCCCGTGGGGCAGCCGTCCTCGCAAGCGCCGCAGTCGATGCAGACGTCGGGGTCTACGACATACGTCGTATCTCCCGCAGAGATCGCACCGACGGGGCAAGTATCCGCACACGCGCCGCAGGATACGCAGGCGTCCGAGATCTTGTGAGCCATTGTGACACCTCCAATAAATTCTTCTTGAACCGTATTATATCACAACTTTATTGTTTCGTAAAGGGATTTTCGAAAAGTTTTTTCACTCCTCGGGGAGTTTGTCGCTGTCGTCGTCCTTTTCGGGCTTGTCCTGCCCGCGGCGGAAGGTCAGCTCGCCCACGGGAAAATCGCGGTAGAACAGGCTTCCGTCCTTTTCGATCTTGACGCGGACGGTCATATTGAGCATGTTCGTCGTCACGACCGTGCCGTGCCCCTCGGGGGTCGTGACGCTGCCGCCGATCTTGGGCATCTTCTTATAGACCTGCGCGTAGTAGTCGTTCTCATAGGCGAGGCAGCACATCAATCTTCCGCAAAGTCCGCTGATCTTGCCTGGATTGAGCGAAAGCCCCTGCGTCTTTGCCATTTTGATGCCGACCTTTTTGAACTCGGGCATACAGCCCGAACAGCAGCACTCCCTGCCGCAGGGGGCGATGCCGCCCAAGATCCTCGTCTCGTCGCGGATACCGACCTGCCTCAGTTCGATCCGAATGCGGAACACCGACGCAAGGTCCTTGACAAGCTCGCGGAAGTCCACTCTCCCCTCTGCGGAGAAATAAAAGATGACCTTGCTCCCGTCGAAGGTAAATTCGCAGTCGATGAGCTTCATTTCGAGCCCGCGCGCCGCCGCCTTCTCCTTGAAGATCTTCATCGCGTCCCCGCGCTTTGCAAGATTGGTTTTCACCGTCTCCTCGTCCTTTTCGGTCGCGATGCGAAGGACGGGTTTGAGCGGCTGGGCGGGGGTCTCGACCTCGCGTTCGGGATCTAAGACCGTCCCGTATTCGAGCCCGCGCGACGTCTCCACGACCACCCCCTGCCCGCGCTTTAAGTCAAGGTTTCCCTTGCTGAAATAATAGGGCTTACAGTTGTTGCGGAATTTGATCACGACAACCTTTTCCATGTTTCCTTTTCCTCCTTGATGCCGAGCGCGAGCGCGTACAGGCAGCTTGAAAAATTGGCATTGAACCGCACCTGCTTCTCCGCTTCGAACACGCGCTCCATGCAAGCGATCGCAGCTCCCGCTTCGAACTCCCGCGAAAGCGCGGAAAGCTCCGCTTCCCTTCGGTCGGCAAATTTACCCTCTCCCGCCCGCACAAAGATCACGTCGCGGAGCAGGGACTTCAATGCCGCGAAAAATTCGCTCTTGTTTTGATATTTGTCCATGCCGCGGCAAAAACTTTCGATGTTCTCCCCGAGCAGGAACGTCTGCGCGAGCCGATGTTCTTCCCCGCCGCCGAGCAGCAATTTCTCCGCGATCGAGAAAACTCCCCCGCTCGCCGACGCCGCAAGCGAAAATTCTTCCTTCGAATATTCAGTCCCTTGATATTTTCGTTTGAGCGCGCCTTCGATCTCCTCTTCCGCAAAGGGCGGGACGGAGAACTTCTTCACCCGCGAAAGCACGGTGGGCAGCACCGCATATTCGCTCTCCGCGCCCAAGAGAAAATACACGTTCTCGGGCGGCTCTTCCAAGAGTTTTAACAGTTTATTTTGAAGGAGCGGGGTCGCGTCATCGAAGTTGTCGAGCACGAACAGCTTCTTCTCCCCCTCGACGGGATGGAGCAGGCTCTCTTCCACGATCTTTTCGCAGTGCTCCGCGGAGAGCTTTTTCTCGGGCTCGGGAAAGATCAAAAGGTCGGGATACCACTCTTTCTCGACGAGATCGCCCGTGCGCGAACCCTCTTTCGCGCCGAAAAACAGCCTCGCACACTCTTTGAGAAGCGGGCGCAGATTTTGCTTGTCCGAAAACAGGACGAGCACCGTCTGCGAGAACGTCCCCCCGGGGTCGGCTGCGATCGCGCGGCATAGCGTCGTTTTGGAAAATAGCTGTTTCATGTTCCCTCGTCATACATGGGGATCTCCCCGCAGGGCGCGTCCCTTTCGACCTTCCCCCGCGGCAAGCGGCAAAGTTCTCTCCCCAAAATTTTGAGCTCCTTCGGCTTCGTGCAGGGGGATAAATAGAAGAGAAGATAATTCCCGTCGCAAAATTCCGCATAAATGCCCTTCTTTTCGAGCATTTCGGAAGCGTCGCGCGCGCAAGCGCCGAACGGAACGAGAACCTTCGTCCAATCGTCGTTTTTTACGCACCCGTATTGTTTTTTGAACTCGTTCGCCAGCGTCTCGATCTTCAAATTCCGCGGGAATTTGACCGCGGCTTCGACGCTTGCAAGGATGGGATAGGACGGCGAGGTCGTGCGGAAGGTCTTGACGGCGGTTTGAAGCCGTTGCACCCATTCCCCCTTTGCCGAGACGACCGCGCCCTGCGTGAGCGCGGGCAGGGACTTATGCACGCCGTCCACCCAAAGGTCGGCGAATTTCCCCGCATGATCGTTTGTAAAATGCAGGTGTCCCCCGTGCGCGCCGTCCACGAGCAGCGGCTTTCCCGCTTCTTTGCAAAGCTCCTTGGCAAAGGAAAGCGGCGCTAAGAATCCGTAATAGTCGGGCGAAGTCAAAAAGAGCCCGTCCGCCTGCTGCAAGGCTTTTTCGATCTCTTTCTCCGACGGCTGTTCGGGAATGCCGAACGAGGTCTTTGAAAAGATCCAAACGGGCGATACGCCGAGCGCTTTGCAGGCGTGCAGGGCGCTCCCGTGCGAAAAGACGGGCAGGGCGAGCTTTTTCCCGCCCGCAAGGCGGAACGCATAGATCATGGAGAGCACGCCCGACGTGCTCCCGTCCGTCAGAAGAAAGCTTTTATCCGCGCCCAAGATCTCGGCAACCTCCCGCTCCGCGAGAGAAAGAACCCCCTTGGGCGAGGCGAGATTGTCCGAATACGAGAGCTCGGTGATGTCCGCACCCGGACGCTTGTGCCCGGGCGTATGAAAGGAGATATGTCTCCTCTTTTGCGCTTTCAGCATTTCGGCAATGCGGTTTTCCATATCTCCCTTGCCCTTTTGCGCGTTTTGCCGCAAAAAATTCCTCTTCGCGCGCAAAAAACGCGACCCGTGTCCGCTTTTTCCTTATTTTTTGGGCTTCATGGTCGGGAAGAGCAACACGTCCCGAATGGAAGAACTGTCGGTCAAGAGCATGACGAGCCGATCGACGCCGAGCCCGAGCCCGCCCGTCGGGGGCATGCCGTGTTCCAATGCGTCGAGGAAATCCTCGTCCACTTCGGCGTGCGCGCCCTGCGCCCGCTTCTTCGCCGCCTGCGCCTCCATGCGCTTCCTTTGATCGATCGGATCGTTGAGCTCGGAGAACGCGTTGCCCATCTCCATGCCCATCATGAAGTACTCAAAGCGTTCGGTCATCGTGGGGTCGCTCGGCTTGCGCTTGGCGAGCGGAGAGATCTCCACGGGATAATCATAGATGAAAGTGGGCTGGATGAGCTTGTCCTCGACAAACGCGTCGAAGAACTCCGCAAGGATGTGCCCGCGGGTCGTCTTGTCCTTCTCGATCTCCACGCCCTTTTCCCTTGCGATCGCCTGCGCCTCTTCGTCGGTCTTGATGAGGTCGAAGTCGACGCCCGAATATTTTTTGACCGCCTCGACCATCGTCAGCCGTTCCCAATGCCCGAAGTCGAGCTCCACGCCCTGGTAGGTCACTTTCAAAGTGCCGCACGCCTTTTCGGCGATATAGCGGTACATTTCCTCGACGAAATCCATGACTTCGCGGTAATCTTTATAGGCTTGATAGATCTCGACCGTCGTGAACTCGGGATTGTGCTTGGCGTCCATGCCCTCGTTGCGGAAGATCCTGCCCATCTCGTACACTTTTTCGAAGCCGCCGACGATGAGCCGCTTCAAATACAGTTCGGTCTCGATGCGAAGGTACATGTCGAGATCGAGCGCATTGTGATGGGTGCGGAACGGACGCGCATCCGCGCCGATTTCGAGCGGGAGCAGGATTGGCGTCTCCGCTTCGAGAAAGCCGCGCTCGTCCAAGAAGTCGCGGATCGCCTTGACGATCTTCGCGCGGCGGAAAAACGTCTCGCGCACGTCTTGGTTCATGATGAGATCGACGTGGCGAAGGCGGTACTTCATATCGACATTTTGAAGCCCGTTATACTTTTCGGGCAGGGGAAGCAGGGACTTGGAGAGCATTTCAAGGCTCGTCGCATGGATGGTCACTTCGCCCGTCTGCGTCTTGAACACGAACCCCTTTACGCCGACAATGTCGCCAATGTCGAAGTCCTTTTTATAGGCGGTGTAGACGTCCTCGCCGACGTCCTGCCGCGTGACATAGATCTGGAGCTGTCCGTCGCGGTCGGAGATGTGCGAAAAGGACGCTTTGCCCATGACGCGCCGCGACATGAGCCTGCCCGCGACAAAGACTTCCTTACCTTCGAGCGCTTCGAAGCCGTCCTTGATCTCCTTGGAACGGGCATTGACGGGAAATTTGGTGATCTCATAGGGATTATGCCCCTCATTTGTGAGTTTTGCAAGTTTTTCGCGGCGGATGCGCGCTTGCTCCGCGAGGCTTTCGCCCTCGCTTTCGGGAGTTTGCTTGTTCTCTTCCATGATATCCTCAATTGATTTTCAAAATTTTGAGCTGATACTCCCCGTTGGGCGCTTTGATCGTGACCGTGTCGCCCTTTTTGTGCCCGAGAAGCGCCGCGCCCACGGGCGATTCGTTGGAGATGACGTTGTTCATCGGATCGACTTCCGTCGTCCCCTTGATGGTGTAGATCTCCTCTTCGTTGAATTCGAGGTCCTTGACCGTGACCTTCGAGCCGATATGGACGATGGAATTGTCCTCGGTCTTTTCGATGATGACGGCATTTTTGACCTTGTATTCGAGTTCTGCGATCTCGCCCTCGTTTGCCGCCTGTTCGTTGCGCGCCGCGTCGTACTCGGCGTTTTCGGAGAGGTCGCCGTGGCTTCTCGCCTCCGCGATGCGCTCCACGATCTCCTTGCGTTTCACGGTTTGAAGATATTCGAGTTGCTGTTTTGCCGCCTCGTAGCCTTCCTGTGTCATTTCAAATTTATCTGCCATAAAAAACCCCTTTCGGCGCGGATCTTGACCTTTTGCGCCTTTGATTTATACAAACGACCGTGATCTCTCAACGAAATCACGGTTTTTTGCTCTGCTTTTGCCTCTATTATATGCTTTTTCCGCGGTTTTGTCAACTACCTTTGCAACCGAAATTCCGCTTGCCCGAAAATTTTCGTCATTTTATCAAAACGCTTTACAAAAAATCGGGTCGTGTGCTATAATTTCCGTATGTTTCGCATTTGGGCAAAAGTCTATCACGGAGAACACATCGCAAAACAGTTCACCTTCGCGTGCGAGGAGACCTTCTCCTACGCCGAGTTTTTCTCATACCTCACAAGGATCTGCGAAAAGCTCGACATCCCCACGCCCGTCCTTCTGAAAACGCATATTTTCAACTATGCGAAATTCCGCCACGTCGTCTTTCGCCCGTCCGATTTTATGGAACATATCGACTTTTCAAAGCTCGTTCTGGAAAAGATCGATTAGTCTTATCCTGCTTATAAAAACCCGCCCGTATCAAATACTAATCGCATGAAACTCACAACGATCCTATGCTCGGCGTATCTGATCTTGACGGGCGTTTTTTTGACCGTCTTTGCCTTTTCGGGGTTCGATTTATTGCTCTTTCTCTGCTTTTATAATCAAGCGGTCTATCGCGCACTGCTGTCGCTCACGGGCGTTGCGGCGGCATGGCTCGCCTTCTGGCTCGCCGCATTTCGTCCGACCGACCCCCTTTCCTGAGAAAAACGCTTGACGGGGCAACAAAATCGTGATAGAATAAAATGCACGGAAGGTTTTCGGCAAACACTTCCGATTAAAAAAACCGAGGTACAACTTTATGAAACAACTGTTTTCCGTCAGGCGCATCTGCCGCGCGGGCATCATTGCCGCGCTGTATGTTGCGCTTACTTGTTCTTTCGGAATGATGAGCTTCGTCGGGCTCTTCCAATTCCGTCCCGCAGAAGCGCTCTGCATTCTCCCCCTGTTCTATGTCGAAGCGATCCCCGCGCTTTTTGTCGGCTGCATGCTCTCGAACGTCATCTCGCAGTACGGCGTCGCAGACATCTTTTTGGGCTCTCTCGTCACCCTCGTCGCCGCTTTCTTGACCTTCCTCATCGGAAAGCTCCTCCGCGAAACTTCGAAAAACAAGTTCGCCCATATCCTCCGCGTTGCCCTCGGCGGGCTCTTTCCCGTCCTTTTGAACGCGCTCATCATCCCCGTCGTCATCGTCTACATCGGCGGCTTCACGGAAGGATTCGAGACCGCGCTCATCGCCTATACCTGGAATTTCGTCTCCCTCCTCGTCTCGCAGTCCATCTGGATCTACGCGCTCGGCGCGCCCCTCTACTTCTTCGTATATCGCATGAGAAAGCGCGGCGCAAGCCCCTTCCTCGACGGGAAGAAACAACTGCTAACCGATCGGTAAAGTTACCAATCCTAGTTTTTAAGGGATTTATCCTTCACATCATCATAATAGGAGAAATATTGTTTTTTCCATTGGGCGGGCGAAAGCGGAACTTCCGCGCCCGCCTTTTGGCTGTCTGAATATCGGAGATACTCTTCCATCTCCTCTGCCGTAAAATCGCACTCCGAGATCTCGCCGTCGAACTGCTCGAACAGCTTCATCAAGTCATATTGCGACATGGTTGTCCACTCCTTCGGGGGTTTATCCACAGTTATCCACAGCAAAAAGGTTGATAAGTTGAGAACTCCTCTATTATACAGCGTTTTCTGCGGAAAAGCAATCGAACTCTTGACAGAACGGAAAAAATTTGTTACAATCCTTTTGTAATCACGATCGGGGGAGAAGTCATGGAAGAAAAAGACAAAAACGGCGGCTTAAAGGAAGGGCTGGACGAGGCACTCATTTTGGCATGGGTGAAACTCACGAGCACGCTCAAAAACACGCGCATGACGCAGGGCATGAACTATAACGAGGCGACCGTCATGCTGCTCGCCTATCGCCGCTATCTTTCGGACGAAGAGGGGCTCATCTCCTTCAAAGAGATCACACGGGAGACGAAAATGCTCAAATCTCTCGTCAACCGCACGATCGATTCCCTCACCGCGAAGGGCTTTTTGGAGCGTTGCAGCGGCACGGACAAGCGCATGACCTTTGTGCGCATCGTCAAAGAAAATTTGCCCGAATACCTTACGGTGCACGACCAGTCCCTCAAAATCGCAAGGCAGATCGTGGACATCATCGGCGAGGCGGACGCAAAGAACTTTGTCGAGATCGCCGAAAAGATTACCGCCCAAAACCCCTTGAAGTCGGGCGACTGAAACCAAAAGGAGACACCCCCTCAGTCACGCATAAATGCGTGCCAGCTCCCCCTATTCCAGAGGGGGAGCCAAGAGTAAGGGCGCGGCGCGCGCCACAGAAGGAATAGCCAAGGGGTGTGCCGCAAACGAGCCTTGACATAATTTTTATATTGTAAAATACGGCGGACGAATTGTCCGCCGTGATTTTTTAATGATTTTTCCAAAGCTCAAATGTCTTGGGAAATCTCCAAGCCAAGATCCAATCGTACAGGATAAAGAAGCGCGGGGGATAGTCCTTCAACGCGATGATGGACTCGTCCAACGCCGCCCGTTCCATCCTCTCTTCCTCGTCGAGTTCAAAGACCGCTTCCAATCCGACTCGATCTTCTTGCACGTCATTGAGGCGTTTGATCGTGCGCTCCGCGCTTGCAAACTCCGAGAAGAACTTCAAGGTCTTGACGACGGCGTCCGTCAAGGAGAAAATGAGGGCGATCATATAGACGACTGCGAAATAGCTCATATACAGGAGAAGCTGATCATCGATCATATTGAAAATCGACTCTGCAAAGTATGCCAGCATGAACATTGCCGCCGTGCGCCAGACCCCGCGGAAAAGAAGAAACACGGTCTCCCACTTGCTCCGCTTGACCGTGACGATTTTCAGAAGCGGCACGATCATATTGGCGAGCAAAAGCAGGATGATCATGATCACATATAAATACATGTAAATCTCATTCATCTGTTGAAAAATAAGGTAGGCGAATAGCGTAAAGAGACTGAGCGGCAAAAAGCTGAATCCGACTCTTTTGAAACTCTTATACAGGATACAGTCATAAACGTAAAAGAGACCCGCTTCCAAGAAATTGATGATCAAAAGTGAGGCGAGCGTATCGATGCTGTAAAGTCTGCGCTTGAACAGGAAGAAATCGGTCGGAACATACCAGCCGACGGTATACGACCGTTCGTAGCTCATTTGCAGCGCGGTAAGGAGCACCAGCACGATCAAGAGAAAGACAAAGACGGTGACGACGGTAGAAAAGTCGGGAAGATGCAGGCGGCGTTTTTTCTGTTTGACGCGCGAGAGCAAGAGCGAGGGCAGGAGTTTTCGATATAAGACGAGCACCGTGACGCCGACCACGATGAATGCCGACAAGACGATCCATAAAATCTCAGAGATTAACAATTCCATAAAAATACCTCCTATTTTTTGATAAGACTCAAAGTCCGAAGCGTTTTTTGAAATCCAAGAAATAGCTTTTGGTGACGCAAGTTTTGACGCCGCAGCGCATGGTGACGTCATAGCGGCTGCCGAAGGTGGGGACGATCTTGACGATCTCCAAGCGGTTGACGATACAGGATTGGCTGATGCGGACGAATTTATCCTTTGGGAGTTTTTCCTCGACGGCATAGAGCCGATCGCGCAGGGAATAGCGTTCCGACCCGACGTAGAAGAGGAGGATATGATCGAAACTTTCGACCATTTCGATCTCGTTCATATCGACCCATTCGAAGCCGCCGTTTTCGTCTTTGAGAAGGATACGGCTTAGAACGAAGTTTTCCTCATAGAGGACGAGCTCGCCCGAGGAAGAGACTTCGAACCCGCCCGCGCGCAGCATGCGTTCGAGCTCTTCCCGCTTTTCCTTGTTACATTGCAATCGGACTTTCATCAACGCAAAATCTCCTTCTCCGTTTGATCTGTGAAGTGCGTCCCATGGATCTCCCTTGATCCGAATTTATGATAACACATTTTTTGCGATTTGAGGGAGCGTCTACGCAAAAATCATTGAAAATGTCGCAAATTGCGAAATTTTTCTGTTAGAAGTGAGCGCGAAGTCCCATCTCTCCCCTTTGAGAGGTAAAGCATTGCAACGCGCCCCCCATCTTGGCTGCCCCTTGGGGGAGAGCGAAATACCCAGCCCCCAATCTTGGCGCCCCCTCAAAGGGGAAGCATTGCAGCGCGCCCCCCAACTTGGCTCCCCCTCTGGAATAGGGGTGGAGCATTGCAACGCGAAAGCGCTTCCTTTCTTCTTGGCTCCCCCTCTGAAATAGGGGGAGCTGGCGCGTAGCGCCTGAGGGGGTGTCTCCTTATTAAAATGCGAATAGACAAAAAAAGTTTGAGACACAGCGATCGTGCCTCAAACCATTAAGTGATATTGATAAGTCCGAAATCAAGAGATTTTATAGAGGCGCAACGCCCGAAATTCCCCGCGCTTATCTTCCCGCATACAGTCGTAGAATGCGAGTCGGAATGCGTTCTTTCGGGACGCCGCTACCGCAAATTTCAGCTCTTTCAAGTGCGGATTTCGGGAAATAATCTCTCTCGCGTAACGCATATCCTCCAAAGACAGGCGCAGCAGCCCGTTCGGATGACTGTGAGCCATTCCGATGAACAAGATTTTTTCTTTTTCCCATTCGGCGATCTTTCGGTTGAGAAATTCGACGTTGGGTCGATACTCGTCCGAAAGAACGGCATGGCGGTCGGAACAAAAACGACAGACCACGCCTTTCTGAGCGCCGAAGATCCCGCCCGATTCAATGGGCGAGCGGGAAAAGAAGTCGATCATTTCCCGATAAACACCCGATAAGATCTTCACTTACCTTGAAAAATGACTGCAAGCGCTATCGCTCGCCGTACGCGTATAACTATTATAATATCCGCAATAGCATTTCCCATACGATGTCTTTCTGGGATTGAAATAAGAGCAGTCGCCGCAATAAGAGGTGCAGCACTTCCCTTCGGGCAATTTGATTACTTGCTTTTCGTTGTTTTGTTTTTTCATAATTGTTTCTCCTTTTGTTTTTTATATTTCGATCGAAATTCGATCTTATTATACATCATAATGTGATGTATGTCAACGATTTTACATCAGTTTATGGTATAAATTTTTTATGAATTTTGCAAAAGTGGTTGGGCAGAATTTAAAGCGTGCAAGAAAAGAAATGAAATTGACGCAAAAAGAGGTTGCGACGACGCTCATGATGACGCAGCAGCAATACAGTCGGTTTGAAAACGGCGTGTTTGAATTGAATTATGCGCAGATCATGCGGCTTTGCGAACTCTATGAGATCACGCCGAACGAACTCTTCGGGGTAGACGAGACTTGAAAAGATCACGAAATGGGGAGGATTTTGAAGAAAAATAAAGGCACAAGCGCTCGAAAGAAATCGCTGTTGAGTTCGGAACACATCGCAAGTATCCCGAACCTTTTTTGCATCTTTTCAAGCATGAAAAGCAAAAGAACTTGCATGAAACTTTTATACTTTTAGAAAAGCAAAACCTTTCTTGCATTAAGCCGCAAGCGGCAAATTGGGTGAGCACGTCCTTGGCTATTCCTTCTGTGGCGCGCGTACTCACCCCCAACTTGGCTCCCCCTCTGAAATAGGGGGCGCTGTCACGCATTTATGCGTGACTGAGGGGGTGTCTCCTTATGTGCAAGGCTCGTCTACGAAGTACCCCTTTCCCCCTCGCTTTGCTCGGGTACTTTCCCCTGAAAGGGACAGCAAGGCAAGAGTGTGAACGCCCCCAACTTGGCTGCCCCTGTCAAAGGTGGAGAAGCATCCCCTGCCCCCTTCTTGACTCCCCCTCTGAAATAGGGGTGGAGCATTGCAAATTCTGCTCAACAGCCCAGTGGGCTGTGAGTTGCAATGCGCCAGTCGAGCTGGTGGCGAGGCGGCCTTACGGCGGGGGCGACCGCCGCAAGGCAACGCGAAGCGCCTCTCCTCTTTCTTGGCGCCCCCTCTGGAATAGGGGGAGCTGTCGAGGCGAAGCCGAGACTGAGGGGGTGTTTCCTTATTTTTAAGCTCGTCTGCGCCACACCCCTTTTGGCGCGCATTTGCGCGCCACTTTCTCACACGGGTAGAACCCCGTGTTCGGTCACCGTTCGCGCCTCCAATGCGCTCACTCCTGTCGCATTGCGCCACCCCTCCAAGGGGACAGCAAGGCAAAAGTGTGAACGCGCCCCCATCTTGGCTCCCCCTGTCAGGGGGAGCTGTCGAGCGAAGCGAGACTGAGGGGGTGTCAATTCTAAATCAACGGCGCGAAGCAGAATCGCTATTCTGCGGCAGCGCACACAAGTTGCGCGACCCTTCGCGCTTATGAAGCGAACTTTGAGAACAATCCCAATTGATGAAAAAAGCCCGTTTCCTCGAACGAAATATTTCAAGCGTAGCGCAGAAAGATTTCGTTCGAGAAGAAAGATTTCCTTCGAAATAAAGGAAAAGAGCACTTGCATTGCAAGTGCTCTTCCCCTTGGAAGGCGGCAACTACCTATCCTCCCGGGCGCAGGGCCAAGTACTTTCGGCGTTAGAGAGCTTAACTTCTGTGTTCGGAATGGGTACAGGTGGATCCTCTCTGCTATCGTCACCGCCATGGTATATAAACCGCTTTCTCAGCGTATCTATATCATAGCTTCAACATTATTATTTTGTTTCTTCCTTCTCTCCCGCAAATTCACAACTACATAGCAAAAACTCATACGTCCGGCAATTTCCTTCCTTTGATCTCCTTTGAAACCATAGCCTTTTTGTCTTCCAAGACTCGTATTCGTTCGTCTCTCAACTTCCGTTGAGATCAAGCCCTCGACCTATTAGTATCGGTCAGCTGCACGCATTACTGCGCTTCCACCTCCGACCTATCTACCTTATCGTCTTTAAGGGGTCTTACTCTTTCGATGGGATACCTTATCTTGAGGTCAGTTTCACACTTAGATGCTTTCAGCGTTTATCTGC
>CANRLK010000002.1 GCA_947631465.1 uncultured Clostridia bacterium | reverse complement strand
ACCTCTTCAAACGCGCCCTCATAGAAAAATTTCACCTGCCGCTCGCCCGTTTCGGTCACGCCCTGTACCTTCAAGGAAAGTTCGTCGTTCACTTTCAGTTCCGCGCCCACCCTGCATTTCTTCCCGGGACGCACGAGCACCTCCCATTCATCCAAGGCAAGGCGCTTTAAGAGCAACACTTCGACCGCGCCGCCGTTTTTTGTCGTCGCAAAGAGGCGCGCGGGCAGCACTTTCGTGCGGTTGACGACCAGCACGTCCCCTTTTTTCAAATAATCCGCGATGTCGCGGAAAATTTTATGTTCGATCTTTTTTGTGTCCCTGTGATAGACCAAAAGCCGCGAGGAATCGCGGGGCTCTGCGGGTGTCTGGGCGATGAGCCGTTCGGGAAGGTCGTAGAAAAAGTCGCTCGTTTTCATTCGTCAAATACCGATAACTGTTTTTTGAGCTGTTCGGGCATGGTCGCGCCCATATGTTCATAGCCGCTTTTGAGGCACACCCGCCCGCGCGGCGTGCGCGCGATAAAGCCGAGCTGCAAGAGATAGGGCTCATAGACGTCCTCGATCGTGTTCACGTCCTCGTTGATCGTCGCCGCAAGGGTATCGAGCCCGACAGGTCCGCCGCCGAATTTTTCGATGATCGCATGGAGAATGCTCCTGTCCGTGCCGTCGAGGCCGAGCTCGTCGATTTCGAGCTTTTCAAGCGCGCGGCGCGCGTCCCTCAGTTCGATCGCCCCGCTGCCCGAGACGACGGAAAAATCGCGCACCCGCTTCAAGAGCCTGTTCGCGATCCGAGGCGTGCCGCGCGAACGCCGCGCGATCTCGTACCCCGCCGACTCTTCGAGCGAAATCCCGAGCGTGCGCGCCGAGCGGGAGACGATCTTGTTGAGCTCGGACGGCGTATACATGTCGAGACGGCATAAGATGCCGAACCGATCGCGAAGGGGCGAAGAGAGCATGCCCGCCCGCGTCGTCGCTCCGATAAGCGTGAATTTTTTTAGAGAAAAACGGATGTTCCGCGCCGACGGTCCTTTCCCGACGATGATGTCGAGCGCATAGTCCTCCATTGCGGAATATAAGATCTCTTCGACCGAACGGTTGAGGCGGTGAATTTCATCGATGAAGAGCACATCGCCCTCGTTGAGGTTGGTGAGGATCGCCGCAAGATCGCCCGAACGCTCGATCGCAGGACCGCTCGTGAGCTTGATCTGCGTACCCATCGTGTTTGCGACGATGTGCGCGAGCGTCGTCTTGCCGAGCCCGGGCGGACCGTACAAAAGCACATGGTCGAGCGGCTCGCCGCGGCGTTTTGCCGCAGCCATAAAGACGGACAGGTTCTCCTTGACCTTGTCCTGTCCGATATACTCCTCCATCGTCTTGGGACGAAGCACGTTCTCTTCGAAGTCGTACTCCCCCCGCTCGCTCGAAATGAGCCTCTCGTCGCCGAAACCGCTTTCTATCATGTCTGCTCCTTACATGGTGCGAAGTGCGGCGGAGATGATCTCCTCGATCGTTCCCGCGCCCGCCGCCCGCGCGCGCTCCACCGCGCGCGCGCTCTCCTGCTTTGTGAATCCCAAATTCATGAGCGCCGCCACCGCGTCGCTGTCCTCCACCGAAGGCGAAACGCCGCGATAGGACTCCGACGCCGCCGCGCCCAACAGCTCGTCCGCGGAGATCTTGCCGTGCAGCTCCAAAATAATGCGCTCCGCCGTCTTTTTGCCGACTCCCTTCACCGCCGAGAGCCGCTTGGAATCCGCCGTCGCGATCGCCTCGCTCAGCTCTTCGGGACGCATGGCGGAGAGAATGGCGATCCCCATCTTCGCCCCCACGCCCTGCACCGAGACGAGCTTCAAAAACAGCGACTTCTCCTTGGGCTCTGCAAATCCGAAGAGAGAAATTCCGTCCTCTTTGACCTGCATGTAGGTGTAGATCTCTCCCTCTTCCCCCTTCTTGACCCCCGAAAGATGCGAAAACGCCGCGCCCGTACAAATCACTTCATACCCGACGCCGCCCGTCTCCAAGAGCACATACTCGGGCGTTAAACTTAAAACTTTTCCTCTCAAATATCCTATCATATGTTTCCTTGTCTTAGCTCGGAATCGTTACTCCGCGCGCATTAGCGTACGCCGAACAGTCCCGAAAAGCGATTGGTATATGAATGGCACAATGCGACCGCCAAGGCGTCCGCCGCATCGTCGGGGCGGGGAATGCCGCGAAGGCGCAAAAGGGACGCTACGACGCGCTGCATTTGCTGCTTGTCCGCGCCGCCATAACCCGTGAGCGCCTGTTTGATCTGGTTGGGGGTGTATTCAAAGACCCTGCCGCAACGCTTGTTGGCGGTGAGAAGGATGACCCCGCGCGCATGGGCGACGGCAATGCCCGTCGTGACATTCTTGGAGAAGAACAGTTCTTCGAGCGCGGTCTCATCGGGGGAAAACTTATCGAACAGCTCCGAAACGCCCTCTTCGAGCATGCAAAGGCGCACGCCGAAGTTCTCCTCTTTGGGCGTTTTGACTACGCCGTAATCGACGGCATGCAAGTTCCCGCCCGCATCCTTTTCCACAACGCCGTACCCCATCGTGCCGAAGCCCGGGTCAAGCCCCAAAATGATCATGGTCTCATTGTAACTTTTTTCCGTCCGTTTGTCAAGCGGCTTTCGAAAATGGGTTGCATTTTGCGGGGATTTCCCTTATAATATTCTCATGATCGAAGAAAACGTCAAAAAACTGCTGGAAAAACTCAAAGCGGGGAACAATTTGGGCGAAGAAGTCACCCTTGTCGCCGCGACGAAAACGCGCACGCCCGAGGAGATTGACCTTGCGCTCCGCGCGGGCATCCGCGACATCGGCGAAAACAAAGTCCAGGAATTTCGGGACAAGTTCGACCTCATCCACGGCGGCAACCGCCATTTCATCGGGCACTTACAGACCAACAAGGTCAAATACCTCATCGGCAAGACCTGTCTCATCCACTCGGTGGACAGCGACCAACTTGCCCAAGAGATCGCAACGCGCTCCGAGCGGGCGGGGATAAAAACGAACATCCTCATCGAGATCAACATCGGCTCGGAAGAGACCAAGAGCGGCTTTCCCCTCGCATTAGGGCTTGAAAAGGCGCGGAAGTTTTCTTCCCTGACGGGACTTTGCGTGCAGGGCTTTATGGCGATGCTGCCGCAGTCGGACAATCAAGCGTATCTTAGCATGCTGTGCGATCAAATGCGCGACCTCTTCGACCGAGCAAAAAGCGAGATCGGCGGGATCGTCCATCTTTCGATGGGCATGAGCGGGGACTATGAACTCTGCCTGGCGCACGGGTCGAACATGATACGTCTCGGCACGGCGATCTTCGGCGAGAGAAATTACGCAAAAACCGCGCCGTAACCTTCGAACAAGTGCAAAAAGTTTGCAAAACGGTCTGAAATCGGGTATAATAAGGTTGAGAACAGCGTAAGGAGCGATCATGCCGTCGAGCATTACCCATCAATTGATCGCGGAGGAGAGCTTGAAGCTCCTTCCCGAGGACATCCAAGCCGTCGCGGAGCGCAATCCCGATGAGTTTTTTCTCGGCGCGCAAGGACCCGATGTGTTCTTCTTTTACAGGGTCTTGAACCGCGGAGAATACAACCTCGGCAAGTTTATGCACCGCTACCGCGTGTTCGAGGTGTTCTCCTTCTTCCTCTCCTGCCTTCGCGAGGACGGACCGCTGCGCCTGTCCTCTGCCGCCCGAGAAAAGGTGCTCGTCTATATCCTCGGCTATATCACCCATTACTGCGCAGATACGAGCTTCCACCCCTTCGTCTACCGCTATCTCGAAGAGCACGGCTGCGAAAAACGGGTGCACCAGCAAATGGAGAACGATTGGGACGTCTATTTTCTGCGCGAAAAGAAGGAGCGGAGCGTCGAAAAATATGACTTCCCGTTCTCTTCGAAGGAGATCGTAAAAGACGGGACGATCGCGCGGGTCTATGCCCTGCTCTGCCGCAAAATGGAGCGCGAGGACATGGAAAAGAGCAAGTTCGACGCCGCGATCAAGAACTTCGACCGATATCTTCAATTTTTTCATGACAAATGCTATTCCGCCCAGCGCGGCTTCGAGGGCGCGGAGAAGTTCTTCCACGCAAAGCCCTTCTTGGGCGCGCTCTTCCCCCGCGAAAACCCCGAACCGCAATACCTCTTCTCCGACGAATTCGAAACCCTTTCCGAAGGGCGGGGCAAAAACGCCGACGAGCTCTTTGACCGCGCCGTCTCAAAAAGCGCGGAACTCATGAAGTCCTTTCTCGCCTGCGCGGATGAGGGGCTTCCCCTTCCCAAGGAGGAGTTCTCGGACGGGCTCTTGACGGGAAAACCCTTGGACGAATGAAAACAATTCAGGCGGCGCGCCCGTTTCGGGCGCGCCGCCTTTCCTTATAATTTTTCACCTTTTCGAATATTGACAGCCGCAATAGTTTTGTCGGTACAGACCGTACTGTTTCGAGAGCTCGATCGAGCGCAAATATCCGCCCCGTTTTTTGAAATCGCTCGGAAGATACAAGACGCCGTATTTTTCTTGCAGGGAAAAGCCGATCTCGTTGATGAGCTTGGCGTTTTTCAGGGGCGAGACGGTGAGCGTCGTTGCGAAAAAGTCAAAGCCGCGCGCTTTTGCCTCCCGCGCCGTGCGCTCCAAGCGGAGCAGAAAGCACTTCTCGCAGCGTTTGCCTCCCTCTTTTTCCCCTTCCAAGCCCAAAACGGCGGCTTCGTATTCCTCGGGGGAATGATCGCAGTCGAGAAACTCCGCAAGTCCCGTCTCCTTCAACAAGCGGATCTGCTCCGCCTTGCGCTTTTCGTACTCCTCCCGCGGATACAGGTTGGGATTATAGTAGAAAACCGTCGTTTTGAGCACGGGCGAGACCTGCGTCAGGCAGTAGCTCGAACAGGGTGCGCAGCAACTGTGAAGAAGGAGCGTCTTTCCCGCTCCTTCCTTTAACATTTCAAGCATTTCGCTGTCGAAATTTCTTGCGTTCAAATCTTCCCCCGTATGATGTCCGTAAAGTAGGAATGAACTTTCAGATCGCTCGTCACTTCGGGATGGAAGGACGTTGCAAGCAACTGTTTTTGCCGCACAGCGACGACGTTTCCGTCTACCGTTGCAAGCACGTCCACCCCTTCGCCGACGGCTTCGACATACGGACCGCGGATGAACACCGCGGGGATCTTTCCGATCCCTTGAAAGTCGAGCTGCGTCTCGAACGACCCGAGCTGCCGCCCGTAGGCGTTGCGCTTGACCGTGACGTTGAGCGCGCCGAAATAGACGTTTTGATCGTTCGAGAGTTTCTTTGCAAGTAGAATCATGCCCGCGCAAGTGCCGAATACGGGCAGCCCGCCGAAGATCGCCTCTTTCACGGGTTCAAACAGCCCCTCTTCATGAAAGAGCTTACCCTGCGTCGTAGATTCGCCGCCAGGAAGGATGATCCCGTCGAGCCCGTCCGTAAAATCGCTGCGCTTTCTGACTTCCTTGCATTCGACCCCGAGGCGCGCAAGCGTTCTTTCATGCTCGATGAACGCGCCTTGCAGAGCAAATACGCCGATCTTCATTATTTTCCGCGCTCCGCCATGAGGACT
Organism: uncultured Clostridia bacterium; assembly: GCA_947631465.1. Taxonomy (GTDB): domain Bacteria; phylum Bacillota; class Clostridia; order Christensenellales; family Borkfalkiaceae; genus Gallimonas. Next base: position 64,865 of record CANRLK010000002.1, on the reverse strand, counting down.
TCGATCTCATGCTCGTTGATGCCGACCATCGCCTCGCCGAGGTCCTCGGAAAGTTCCGCCAAGATCTTGGGATTGTCAAAGTTGGTGACCGCCTGCACGATCGCGCGCGCCCGCTTTGCGGGATTGCCCGACTTGAAGATTCCGCTTCCGACGAACACGCCCTCCGCGCCGAGCTGCATCATGAGCGCCGCGTCTGCGGGGGTCGCAACGCCGCCCGCTGCAAAGTTGACGACGGGAAGTTTCCCGTTCTCATGCACATATTTCACGAGCTCATAGGGCACTTTGAGCTCCTTCGCCTCTTCATAAAGTTCGTCCTCGCTCATGCCCTTGACCTTGCGGATCTCGCTCATCATCATGCGCATGTGACGGACCGCCTGTACCACGTCGCCCGTACCTGGCTCGCCCTTTGTGCGGATCATGCTCGCGCCTTCCGCAATGCGCCGCAACGCCTCGCCGAGATCTCTCGCGCCGCAGACAAATGGCACTTGGAACTTGGTCTTGTCGATGTGATAGACGTCGTCCGCGGGAGAGAGCACTTCGCTCTCGTCGATGTAGTCGATCTCGATCGCTTCGAGAATTTGCGCTTCGACGAAATGTCCGATTCGGCACTTCGCCATGACGGGAATGGAGACCGCGTTCTGGATGCCCTTGATCATCTTGGGGTCGGACATACGCGACACGCCGCCCGCCGCACGGATGTCCGCGGGAATGCGTTCGAGCGCCATGACGGCGCATGCGCCCGCGTCCTCGGCGATCTTCGCCTGTTCGGGCGTGGTCACGTCCATAATCACGCCGCCTTTGAGCATTTGCGCAAGGTTTTTGTTGAGTTCGTAACGTTCGTTCATTTTTTTACCTCGATTCTTCCTTGATTTTCCTTGATCTTGATTGATTTATTCCTCTTCGTCCTCTTCCGAGTCCTCATAGAGCCTGCAAAATTCGTCGAAGAGCTCGTCCAAGAGATCTTCGTCGTCGATGGCTTCGAGGTGCTCGTCATCCTCGCCGCCGACCAAATGATAGATGGCGATCTCGTCGCCGTCGTCGTCTTCCAATTCCGCCTCTTCGTCCTCTTCCTCGGCATCGCCGACGGGCGTGAGCGCAACATACCACTCCTTCTTGTACTCGAAGGTCATGAGATGTTCATAGTTCGATCTGTTTCCGTCCTCGTCCACGAGCTCGACGAGATTTTCGTCCTCTTCGTAATCGTTGTTGTCCTCTTTCAGACTCATAGTCTCCTCCTTTTGAAGCGCCAAAAAACTTTCGAGAATGTAGGCAGCGGCGAGCGAATCCACCCGCTTTTTGCCCTTGTCCCGCTTTGCGCTGACTCCCATTTGCCGAAGATCTCCATGCGCAAGGCAGGTCGTATACCGTTCGTCCGCCTCGGATACGGGAAGCGCGGTCTCCTCTTTGAGAAGTTCGATGAACCTTCTCGTCGCCTCGGTCTGATTGCTCCTTGTTCCATCCGCAAAGAGCGGAAGCCCGCAGACGATGCGCCCCGCTCCCTCCTCTTCCGCCAAACGGGCGAGGGCTCTTGCGTCCTCTCGCGCGCTCTGTCCGCGGAAATACGTTTCAAGGGGCATGGCGTAACTGTTGAAAGGGTCGCTGATCGCGACGCCGATCCGCCTGTTCCCGATGTCAAAGGCGATGACCCGCTTTTCCATGACGGTATTATAACACCTTTTTCGGAAGTTGTAAAGTGAAAAAGCGTCTTATTTCGCCCCACAAAACAAGAGAATCTTTTTGCACGGCGGGTTCTTCGATCTTTTCGAACAGCGCCTTGACGGTGATGTCCTTTTGGACGTTCTCTTCTGTCCGAGCGATCGTCTTGACGCCGTCCGACCAGCCCGCAAAGACATAGCCCTCGTTTGGTCTTGCCAGCACGCTCGATCCGCTTTCGCCCCGATGGACGGTCTGCACCAACGCGCCCGCGACATAGCCGCCCTCGCCCGCCTCATAGCGCACCGTATACGCCTTGACGGTTTGATCGATCGTTCTGAACTCTGCCACGAACGTGTCCGAGCCGTGGACGCTCGTCGCCTGCCGCGTCGGGCATTCCATCCCGTCCGACCATGCGTAGAACTCATAGCCCTCATTCGGGACTGCCGTGACGACCGTCCCGCTCTCGCCGTAAATGATCGTCTGGAAGTCCTCCCCTTCGATCGTGCCCTTCCCGTTCGTCTCATATCGGATCGTCAGGACGAGCGGCTTGAAATACGCCTTGACGTTTACCGCCACATGCACGTCGCGGTCCTGCCGCCATGCCGTTTTGACCGCATCCGACCATTGCAAAAACTCGTAACCCGTTTGGGGGATCGCCTTGACGGGCTCGCCGTTTCCGCCCACCCAAATGGTCTGATCGGCGTTTCCCTCGATATAACCGCCCTCGGTCGTTTCGTAATGCGCCGAAACGCTCTTCGTTTTCGAGGGCACGCTCCGAAATTCCGCGCGGACCCAGACGTCATGATGAAGATCCGTCTCCCGCCGCGTTGCCGTTTGGACGCCGTCCGACCAACGGACAAATTCAAAGTCCTTCTCCGCCGTCGCCGTGACCTCTTCGCCGCTTTCGCCCTCTTGGACGGTCTGACTTGCGCTTCCCTCGATATGCCCGCCCGAGCCCGCGTCATAGGTGATCTTATACTTTGCGATCAAAGCCGAAGTGTCGCGCGCAAACTGCGCCTCGACGGTAAGATCGAACGAAATGTCTCCGTCCCGCCGCTTCAAGGTCTTGACGCCGTCCGACCACCCGACGAACACAAACCCGTCGAGCACGACCGCCGTGACTTCCTCGCCGCTTTCGCCCGCCTGCACGGTCTGCACCGTACGTCCCTCGATGTAACCGCCCAAGCCCGCCTCATAGCGAAGGGTGAACGCATCCGAACTTTCCCCGCAGCCCGCAAGCAGCAGCAAAAACGCCGTCATCAAACTCAAAATGAAAATGAAGCCCCGCTTTTTCATTGCAAACCCCCTCCTTCATCCGACAAGACTTCCTGCCGCCAATACGCCATCGGGATACCGACGATCTCCCCCTTTACCGTTTCCAGCTCGCCCAAAAGATACATTCTGTAACAGTCGAGATAGGAAGCATGATTTTTCTCATCCAAATACGCGGCGTTAAAAGGATACATCTTTCTTCCGCTGTCCTCACAGGCCTTTACTGCCGTTTCGATGATTCCTTCTAACATTTCATGCAGGAAGGTATGGGAATCGACGCGGACATGATCGCCGATATATGTTGAATCGAAGATATCGTCCCCAAGCCCCCAATACGGATCATAAGGATCGGGCCGTCCTGCGAAATAACTTCCGTAAATATAATCATAACGTTCTTTCCGTCCTGCGAAATATTCTTCCAAATTGGAGAACATATATCTTTCTGCTGTTACGGATTTTTCCCGATAGGTAGAATCGCTTGAAATTCTGAGCCAATATAGCTCGACGAAACTGTGATAATCCCCGAGAAATCTCCGAAGTTCGGGAATCCCATTCGGCATAGACCAAAAATCCCGTGCCCTTTTTTCGCCTAAATTATTTAATTCATAATGAGTACGATAAGTCAATTCGTTTTCGTCAATCGGCTCGGACGTGAAATAGGTGTCCACCTCGAATTCCACTTTTCCCTCAAACCATTCGTTTATAAGCTTCGAGACCCGAGTGATGACGAGGGGGAACATTCTCCGCTCATAGCCCGACATGATATAATGATCGAGGTAACCGTTATCGCTTGGATTTAAATTCGGGGCATGGATCTCGGTCACGAACGTGTACAAGATCTTATAGACGGGAATCTCGCGGGTCTGACCTTCCTTTTCCCATTTTGCATAGAGGGTGTCCGTCTCCAAATTGAATGCGGCAAGCCCGAGCATGGGAAGTCCCGTCTCGTCGGCAACTTTTTGGCGATATTCCTCGTCCGCATACCAGCCGCAGAACGTATAACCCGCCCGTTCGGGGACGAGGAAGGTCGCATTTTTGAAATTGTCATGCTCGATCTTGACCGTCGTTTGAAGAGGCGCGCCCGTCATGCCGCCGAAATCGTAGGTAAAGGTCTTTTCCACGGGTTCGAAGAAAGCATAAAGCTGCACGTCCTTAATCAGAAGATCCTTGGTTTCATGGACGGGAGACAGACTGAAATCCGACCACCCCACAAAGATGTACCCGGGATCGGGGATTGCCGTCACGCTCTCCCCTGTTTGATTTCGGACGATCTCCTGAGATGTTTTGCCGACGATCTTCCCGCCGCTCCCGTACACTTTGTATTGAACAGTGTATCCGAAATAAGCCAAATATTCGAGATTTTCCGTGATCATATCACACCGTTCTCTTAAATAAGATCCGTCGGACCAATATAAAAAGTGACAATCCTCCCCATCCTCAGCCGCCACATAGATCTTATCTCCGTATTTTCCCATGAGCGCAAATCCAGACTCACCCTGAGAAGATTTACGATCGTCTTTGTTATAATTGAATTTGTAAGAAAGAGTTCCGCCTCCCTCGGTATTATAACGCACGGTAAATTGCTTTTTGCGAAATTCCGCTTGGAAATAGACGCTTGAAGTGACTCCCGTCTCCTGCCTTGATTCTTCCGTAGACCCGTCCGACCATTGAACGAACTCATAGCCCTCAGAAGCCGTCGCCGAAACGGGGATCCCGTCCTCGCCGCGATTTACCTTTTGCGAGGTCGGGCCTTCGATCTCGCCGCCCTCGCCCGCAGAATACGAAATGGTGAGTTTGCTGGGTTCGAAGATCGCGGTGACCGAGAAACTGCCGCGAACGTCGTTCTCTTGACGGCTCATGTTGGGATTGCCGTCCGACCATTTGACGAAGTAGTATCCCGCGTTCGCCTTCACCTTGACGGTCTCGCCGTACCCGCCGTATTTGATATTCTGCTCCGCGTTGCCCTCGATCGTGCCGTTTCCGTCCGTCAAATAGCGCACGATACATGTTTTCCGCTGAAACTCCGCCTTTAAGACATAGTTCTTTTGGACGTTGTTTTCAAAGCGTCTGATCTGCGTCGAGCCGTCCGACCACTTGGCAAATTCATAGCCCTCGTTGGGAACAGCCCTGACCGCTTCGCCGCTTGTACCCGCTTGGACGGTCTGCGCCGAAGCGCCCTCGATATAGCCGCCCTCGCCCGCCTCGTATTTGAGCGTGAAGGACTGTTCGTCGCAGCCTGCAAGGCAAAACAAAAGTACCGTGAAAAGGCTCAATAGAAAGATGACCGTCGATTTTTTCATGCGAATGCTCCTTTGAGGTCTGCGCGCCCCCTTATTTTTTTGAAAAATCGTATGCAAACGAGCGGCAATGACTGTCGCAAAATCATTATATCATCTTTGAGCAAATAAAGCAAGTGAAAAAAATTTTTTTGTCAAAAAGCGACGGAAAAAGGACCTTTTGCAAGGTCCTTTTCAAAAATTGGTTTGAATTTGGGTGAATTTTAGTCCGCTTTGAAGGGAAGAAGGGCGGCGTTGCGGGCGCGCTTGATCGCGATCGCAAGTTCGCGCTGGTGCTTTGCGCAAGTTCCCGTCATTCTGCGCGGCAAGATCTTCCCGCCCTCCGCAACATATTTGCGGAGTTTGTTCGTATCCTTATAGTCGATATGCGCGGTCTTTTCCTGGCAGAAAAGGCAGACCTTCTTAAAATTCTGCTTTTTGAAATTCTTCTTCTGGGGGCGTTCTCTGCCCTCTCTTTGTTCGCGCTCGCCCCGCTCGCTGCGGCTCTCTGCCTCGGCGGTCTCTTCGGGCTGCACTGCGGCTTCTTCCGCCGCTTCCGCCTCTTGAACGCGGTTTTCCATGACTTCGTTCTCTTCCATGATGTCTCCTTAATAATTTTGATTTCCGCTTTTTTCAGAACGGAATGTCGCCGTCGTCGTCAAACGATTGAAGTGTCGGCTTTTTCTTTGCGGGAGCGCTTCCGCTTTGAGAAGGCGCGCCGTCGAAAAGATCCTCGCCGCCGCCTGCGCTCTTCGCCGTGAGAAATTCCACGTCCTGTGCGATGACGTCCACCGCCGTGCGGCGCATCCCTTGGTTGTCCTCGTAGTTCCTCACCTGGATGCTGCCTACGACCGCGACCTTATTCCCCTTTTTGGTGAAACGGGCGACGTTGTCGGCAAGCCCGCGCCATGCCGTGACATTGAAAAAGTCGGTCTGGCGTTCGCCGTCCGAGGAAGTATAGGACCTGTTGACCGCGATCGAGAAATGGCAGACGCTGACCCCGCCCGCCGTTTCGGTGAGCTCGGGATCGCGCGTGAGATTTCCGATCAAAAACACTCTGTTCATTTGTTTCCCTCTTTAATCGATCTTCGTGATCATACGACGCAATACGTCGCCCGAGATGCCCGCAACGCGGTCAAGCTCGGCTACGACTTTCCCTTCCGCAACAAACGTCATGAGCGCAAAGAACGCTTCGGTCTTGAAACGGATGGGATAGCTCGTCTTTTTGACGCCCCATTTATCGAGGCTCTCGACGCTGCCGCCCATGGATGCCACGATGTCGGTATATTTTTTGAGTTCCGCATCGCGCGCTTCCTCCGTCAACTCGCTGTTGAGCAGAATGAGCATTTCGTATTTCTGCATATTTTTCACCTCCCGGTCTATTCGGCATATCTCTAAGGATATGCAAGGCTATTGTTTTATTATTTTACTATATTTTCGGGCATAAGTCAACGTGTTTTCGCCCCTTTTTCGGGGAATTTTCCTCAAATTTCCGCGAGCGTTCTTATTCTTTTGAGAAGTTTTTCGCGGTCGTTCCTGCTTCCGTCCTGCACGCACTCAAAAAAGAGCGCTTCCAAAAGCTCGCCGACCCTTCGCGGCGGCACGCCCGCGGCGATCACGTCGTTCCCGTCTGCCTTCATTTCCGAAAGCCTGAGCGGCGCGCCTTCATTTTTCATCGTTTCGAGCACAGACCGCCATTTCTCGACGCACGGCGCGGGAAAGAGATCGTCCTTGCACGCCGAATAATCCGCCTGTTTCAGGAGCAATAGCTCGTCCAAGACGGGATATGCCTCGGCAAGCGTTCTGCGCACCTTGCTCTCCCGCATTTGCAGGTCATAGTCGCGCATGTGCAGCCGCACGAGCATCGCGGTCTCTTCGATGAGCTTTTTGGGCGCTTTAAGCCGTCCCAAGATCTCCCTTGCGATGCGCTCCCCCTCTTCGGGATGGGCGTGGAAGTCCCCGTCGCGGAAATAGCAGAACGGCTTCCCGACGTCATGCAGCAGTGCGGCAAAGCGGATGCTCTTCGCGCTGTACCGCACGCAGCGCAGGGAATGTTCCAAAACGTCGTACTTGTGGAAGTCCGCGCGCTGCGAGATCCCCTTCCCGCGCGCAAGCTCGGGCAGGATCTCATTCAGGACCTTTGTCTCCTCCATGATTTTGAGCCCGTGATACGGACCGTCCTTGAAATTGCACTTGCCGTCGGCGTGGAGCAGAAGGTCGAGCTCCGTAAAAATGCGCTCGGGGGCGATGTCGCGGATGAGCGCGCAGTGCGTCTTTGCGCCTTGAAGGCACTCTTCGTCGGGCATGAACCCGATCTGGGCGGCAATACGGGCGAGCCGCATGAGCCTGAGCCCGTCCTCGCCGAACACTTTGACCGACGGCGCGACGGTGCGAAGGACTTTGTTTTCAATGTCCTTGGCGCCGCCCAAGGGGTCGACGATCTCCTCCCGCTTGATGTCATAGTAGACGGCATTGGCGCAAAAATCCCGACGTTTCGCATCCGAAACGATGTCGTCGGTAAAAACGATCGCCTGCGGACGGTGCTCTCCGCGCACATACTTGTCCGAACGGAAGCGGGTGTATTCGAAACTGCGCTTGTCCTTGTCCTCGATCTTGACCGTGCCCGTATTGGGATAGACGGCTTTGACGGTAAAGCCGCAGCGCACGGCGCAGGAGACGAACTCGTCCTCGGGACAGGGCGACGAGAGGTCGAGATCGGTCTTTTTGTTGAGGGGAAGGCGCAGGAGAAAATCGCGCACGCTCCCGCCGACGACATAGAGCGGCACGTCGATCGTCTGCGCGAGCAGGCTGAGACTTTCGGGCAAAAATTCCTTCATGGGATTCGCTCCTTGATTTTTTCATAAATCAGTATATCAAATTTCAAAAAAAATTGCAATTCTCGAAAAGAAGTTGTATAATAAAAATCGGGCGGGAACTGAAAATTTCACGAAAAGACCTTTTCCGCCCCGAAATATCCTCCAAGAGAGAGGGAACATGGACCTTTATAAGCAAATCTTGAACAGCATTCCGACGGGGGCGATCGTCCTCGGGAAAAATATGAGGGTGAAATTCTGCAACCGCGCCTTTCTTGCCTACTTTCCCAAATCGCGCGGGAAGGGCACGCTCAAAGACGTGACGGGTTGTAGCGAGCCGCTCTGTTCGAACCGCGGCAAGTGCGCCTTTTGTCCGCTGAGAATGCTCTTTGCCGAGGCGGCGGAAAACGGCGGGCACGCCTTCCGAAAACTCATGCTTTTGAGCCCCGAGGGCGAGAACATCCCCTTGCAGATCAAAGTCTCCCCGCTCGGGAAATACCTGCTCGGCGTGGTGGACGGGTCATACCAGAGCGAGATCGCAAGGGAGATGCACTCGGCGCAGGACATCCAACAGCGGCTCTTGCCGCCCGCAAAAGGTCCCGGAAACGTATCTTATTCCTTCATGTTCATTCCCTGCCGCGAGATCGGCGGCGACCTTCCCGACGTGTACGAGACGGGAGGCGAGACCGCAGCGCTTCTTGCGGACGTTTCGGGCAAGGGCATTTCGGCGGGCATGCTCTCGGCGTTTGTCAAGGCGGGCTGGGACAGAAGCGAACCCTCGCCTGCAAAGGCGCTTCGGGGCTTGAATCTCAAATTTCAGGAACTCAACTTGGACGAGCGTTCATATGTGACGGCGGCGGCGGTGAAGATCGAGAAAAACTTGTCGCGTATCCGCTATTGCATGGCGGGACACAACGCGCCCCTGCTTTTGAAGAGCGAGAATCGGATCGACGAGATCGTGATGAGCGCGCCGCCCGTGTCCAATTGGATGCCCGATTTCGGGTATGAGGATCGGTTTTTGTCCTATCAAAAGGGGGACATGCTCGTGATGCTGACGGACGGCGTGACGGAATGCAGGAATGAGAAGGGCGAACAGTTTTCGCTTGAACGGGTGGAGACGATCTTGCAGAAGTCGTATTCGGCGGAGAAATTTATCGGGAAGCTGCGGCAATCGCTTGAAGAATTTTGCGGCAAGTTTGACGACGATCTGACGGCGATCGCGTTTGACCTTTAATTCGATTTGTTTCGAACAAAATCCTTTTGCATGCGCAAAAGCTTTTGTTCGAGGGTTCTTATCTCGTGTTTTCATGTAACTTTCGTCGCCCGCCCCTTTGCATGCCTTGCTTAACAACCTGCGTGCGGTGGCGCGCAAATTGAGTCGCGCACGGCGGAAGTCAATTCCGCCTAACGCACATCATTTTAATGAACACCCCTTTCCCCCTCGCTTTGCTCGGGTACTTTCCCCTGTAAGGGGACAGCAAGTGGGGGGACTGCCGCATTCGCCCGCCCCCCTTGGCGCCCCCTGAGAGGGGTGAAGCATTGCAATTTCTGCTCAACAGCCCAGTGGGCTGTGAGTTGCAATGCGACAGCCGAGCTGGTGGCGAGGCGGACTTGCGGCGGGGGCGACCGCCGCAAGGCGGAGAGGCGAAGCCGAGACTGAGGGGGTGTAAATTCTAATTTATGGCGCGTTGGAAAATCACAATTTTCCATAAGCGCACTCAATTTGCCGCATTCCTACGGCATACTGTCCGAAAAAGCGACTATTGAGAACAACCCCAATTGATGACCCAAGTCCGTTTCCTCGAACGAAATATTTCAAGCGAAGCGAAGAAAGATTTCGTTCGAAACAACAAGAGAAGCGCGGCGAGTAGTTCGCCGCGCCCTTCTTTTTTACTTCATTTTACTTCTTCTTTACTTCTTCTTTACTTCGTTTTACTTCTTCTTCTCTTTCTTCTCGGGCTGATCGCTCTCCTGCTTGTCCTTCTTACCCTTTTCGGACTGCTGAGCATTCGTGCCGTTCAGTTTCTCGTCCATGATCTCGTTGACTTTCTCCACAAGATCCGCCTGGCTCTTTTTGACGAGCGAGCGCATCTTATAGCTGTTCGCGACCAAGAGCGCGCCGCCGACCGCGCCGATCAATACGCCGAGACAAAATATTTTCTCCATAGTTCCTCCGCATGCGGGAAACGGAGCGTCTCCCGTTCCTTCTCAGTTTGTGACAGGATACGTCCCTTATTCCTCTTTTTCACTGCGTAATTTTTCCAACTCCGCTTTGAGCCGCTCGTTCTCCCGTCTCAAATCGACCGCAAGCCGCGAATACAGCTCGTCGATCTCCCGTTCGAGTTTCCGCTGAAAAAAACTCTTCTCCTCGGGAATCCCCGCATCCTTCGCCGCCTGCGCGACCCGCTCGGGCTGCTTCTTCAATAAATTTCGGTACTTGTTCTGCATCCGCAGCATGAGCCGCTCGTCCCCGCCGCAGACGTTGATGATGGCTCTTCGGATCGAATACCCCTTGCTCTTTTCGGATAAAATTCTCCGAAGCAGTTCGTCCGTCTCCTCTTCCGTGAAGGGCTTGACGACCCCCGCCGTCAAATTCTTTCCGTTCAGAATCTTTTCGACCCGTTCGTCCCCCCTTTTCTTCAAAAAGGCATAATAGTAGTTTCTCACGCTTCCCTTTGCACGGCTGTGCTCCCGTCCGTAAGTTTCAAAGAGATAAGAGAGCGTCTTGCCCGCATTCTTCCCCGTGTAGATGTACTCGATGAGTCCCGTCGCCTCTTCTTCGGTGTAGCCGTTGATCTTATTCATAACAACCTCCGTGTTTTGGGGAAATTGTTGACATAATTTTATCTCTTTATACATAAAAAGGACTATGCGCGTATTTTTTTTATCCGAACAGCCCAGCGCCCTGTATGCGGGGGGCGCGTATCTCGGCATCGCCGACGGGTTCGAACGCTCCGCCGAGCTCGACCCCGCCGATTCCCTCTTCCTTGAATTTGTCCCCAATAGCGACTACCTTCCTTTGCGGTTCGTATTTGACGACGCCTTTTTGACCGCTCCCCCGCCGCAGGTCGAACTCTATTTTACCCCAAACGCCGTGTGCGTGCGCGCCGCGAACTTCCTCCGCGCCGACCAGACTCTCTCCGTCCTCTTTCAAAAGCGGTTTCAAAGCGCCCTCTTGACCCTCGTCCTGCAAGGCAAGCTCCAACTCTTTTTCAGCGGTCCGACCTCGAAACTCATCGATCTTCCCGACTGCCTCCTCTCCTGCACCGCGGAAGAGACTTCCTTCGGCTATCTTCTCGTCTCGGAGACCGCCTTCGCCTTGATCTCCTTTTCGGGCGAACTTCTGCTCGTCTCGGAGGGAAAAGTGCTGTCCAAGGACAAGACGCTCGTCGCCGAAGTCCCCTTCCACGACTGTCTGCAACATACCGCGGTCTGCGAATGGAAGGACGGCAAGCTTGTTTCTTGCAAGATCCGCTCCTTTCTCCCGCCGACGCAGGCGACGTTTGCGCTCGCGCTCTTCGAATCGCTGCTCATCGGCGCGGACTGCGCCCCCTTCCTCACCGAGGAAATGCAGGAAAAAGCGGGACTCTTGAAGGACTTCCTCGGGGATTTTTGCTCGGTCGTCCTGTGCGAAACGCCCGATAAGATCGGGCTCGTCTATAAACGTCGGGAAAATATCTTCGACGTGCGCTATTTCCGCGTCCAAACAGACGACGGGAAGATCAAGAACATCCTGCCCCTATAATGACGCGAAAATAACGGTCAAAGATAAAATGAAGCGGCTCAAAAATGAGCCGCTGATGCGTTTTACGATGATTTTCTCAATACTTATCGACTTTGACGGAGACGATCGTGATCGGAACATCGGAGAGGTTGTACGTTGCGGGGATCTTGGCGCTTCTCACGGTCTCAAACGGGTCGTATTGGTTCAAGATGACGTCCTCTTCCGAGAAGAGCGGGTCGTTCTCGTCGCGGGACGCTTCGTACTCGGTGATCGCATCGATGAGCGCCTGCATCTGCGTATAGTCGCTCGTCCGTCCGAAGGCGCAATACTCGGTGTCCGAGTAGAGGCTCGCGCCCGACAAGGTCGTATAGAACAAGGACGTCGCGCTGTTGTAGCGGTAGGGATCGCCGTCCTGGTACGTCCCGTCGTCGGTGCGAAGGGTGCAGACCCTCGAATCGTCCTCGCCCTTGTCCGTATAGTACATGACGAGCGTGCCCGAGCGGTTTTGATACAAGCTCTTGGAATTTTTCTTGACGCCGTTCTTATCGAACTCGCCGCGCACGGTATAGAGCGGGGTCTTGCTCTCCGAATCCTCGAAAACGGACTGCGTGAAGGTGATGCCCTTCTCCTGTTCGAGCTTTTTCACTTCGGAAAAGTAGTCCTTTTCGACGAGCTCGCCGTGGTCGCCGAGGGTATATCCGCCGCCGAAGAGATAGCCTGAATTTTTATAATCGTGGATGACCGTGCCGTCGTAATAGCCCGCGTCCGCGAGCTCGATAAAGTGCTGCACGGTCTGGGGCGCGCCCTCGCGGGAAAGCGTATATTCCACCTCGTAACGGTTGCCGTTGAACTCATAGGTGATCGTGATCTCGGGATATTTGGTATCGCAAGCCGTCATGGCGAGCGCCGCGAGCGCGGAAAAGACCGTCGCACCCGCCACCGCGAAAAACCGTTTCAGCTTCTTCATAAAATTCCTCCTTTTTCAAAAAAGAGATCCTTTGTCTTTATTTTACCCTGTATTTGTCTTTCCGTCAAGTGCTTTTGCGGGTTTTTCAACGAATTTGCCCTTTTCAGAGCGATTATTTCCCCGAAAAATGCAAAAAACGCTCTCCTTGAAACTAAGGAGAGAGTTTTCGGTTTTTTTGAATTTGTCTTATTTGAGTTCTGCGACTGCGCCCGCTTCTTTGAGCTTTGCAAGCGCCGCTTCCGCGTCCGCCTTCGGAACAGCTTCCTTCAACACGCCAAGGCTCTCGACCGCCTTCTTCGCTTCCGCAAGCCCGAGACCCGTAAATTCGCGGACCGCCTTGATGACGCCGATCTTGTTGGGTCCGATCTCTTTGAGCACGACGTCGAACTCGGTCTTTTCCTCTTCTTGGGGAGCAGCTTCCGCCGCACCGCCTGCCACGCCGCCCGCAACTGCCACGGGTGCTGCCGCGCTGACGCCGAACTCCTCTTCCAGCGCCTTCACAAGGTCGTTGAGCTCGACGACCGTCATAGCCTTTACTTCTTCGATCAATTTCTGAATATCCATTTTTTCTTTCCTCCGATAAATTTTTGATGGTTACTCTTTGTTCTTTGCGATCGCGCCGAGTACATACGCGAGATTTGCGATGGGCGACTGCAAGCAGCCGAGCATCTTTGCGAGCAATACCTCTCTCGAAGGGATCGCCGCGAGTTTCTTGATCCCCTCCGCGTCCACATAAGCTCCGCTCACATAGCCGCATTTCGGGATGATCTTGTCCGTGAGCGGCGGATTTTCCTTCACCGCCTTGGCAAGCGCAGAGCATCCGCTCGTCTCGTCGGGACAGAAAATAAACGCCGTCGCATCCTTTAAGTCGTTGTCGAACCCCGCCACGCCGAGTTCCTCGAACGCCTTGCGCACAAGCGTGTTTTTATACACCTTGTATTCGCAGGAGATCGCGCGGAAACGGTTTCTCAGGTCCGTTACTTCCTTGACCGTCAGCCGCTCGTACTTTGCAAGGATCACGGACTTACTGCTGTTGATCTTTTCCTTGATCTCTTCGACGACGGCTTTCTTTGCTTCGAAATTTTCCGACATTATGTTCCTCCTTGAAGGCCGTAAACAGCCCGAATAAAAACTCCGCGTCGCAGAAACGGCGCGGAGAACTTCTTTCATTGCAAAAAGAACCTTTCCTTGCCTCGGCGGGAAATTGAGCAACCTTGATAGGTCGCACCCGCTTTCTGCGGCTTGAAATTTACGTTTTTGATTGTAACAGCTTTTTCGTTCGCTGTCAAGCGATTTTTACATCTTCGAATAATTTACTTTCACGCCGGGGCCCATCGTGCTCGTGAGCGTGACGCTCTTCAAATACTGTCCCTTTGCCGCCGCGGGCTTCGCCTTGACGATCGCTTCCATCAGTGCGTTGAAGTTCTCGGCGATCTTTTCAGGTCCGAAGCTCTTCTTGCCGATCGGGCAGTGGATGATTGCCGTCTTGTCGAGTCTGTACTCGACCTTACCTGCTTTCACTTCCGCGACCGCTTTCGCGACGTCCATCGTGACCGTGCCCGACTTGGGGTTGGGCATGAGTCCCTTCGGTCCGAGCAAGCGGCCGATACGTCCGACCACGCCCATCATGTCGGGAGTCGTGATCATCGCGTCGAAGTCGAACCAATTCTCGGTCTGGATCTTTTGGATCATCTCTTCCGCGCCGACATAGTCCGCGCCTGCCGCCTGCGCCGCGTCTGCACGCTCGCCCTTGGCAATGACGAGCACCCGCTTCGTCTTGCCCGTGCCGTTCGGAAGAACGAGCACGCCGCGGACTTGCTGGTCTGCCTGTCTCGGGTCGATGCCGAGCCGTACATGGAGCTCGATCGTCTCATCGAACTTCGCCTTCGCATTTTGAAGGACGAGCCCGATCGCTTCATTGGTTTCGTATTGTTTGCTGCGGTCGTAAGATTTGAGGCTTTCCGCGTATTTCTTGCCTTGTTTCATCGCATCTACCTCCTTATTCCTCGACCGTGACGCCCATGCTGCGCGCCGTGCCCTTGATCATGCTGACCGCGCTTTCGAGCGTGGTGCAGTTGAGATCGGGCAGTTTGGTCTTTGCGATCTCTTCGACTTGCGCCTTGGTGAGTTTGCCGACCTTGACCTTGTTCGGGGTCGCGCTCGCCGTTTCGAGCCCGAGCGCCTTCTTGATGAGAACGGGCGCGGGCGGCGTCTTTAAGACGAACGTGAACGAACGGTCCGCATAGATCGTCATAACGACGGGGATGATCAATCCCTCCTGGCTTGCCGTCTTTGCGTTAAACTCTTTGGTAAAGCCTGGGATGTTGATCCCGTGAGGACCTAACGTCGAACCGACGGGAGGACCGGGCGTGGCTTTGCCTGCGGGAAGCTGTAACTTCACGACTGCTGTGATCTTCTTTGCCATTTGATCTCCTTTGTGGTTTTATCGGCGGCTCGTTTTGGATTTTTCCGCCTTCCACTTCTATCGAAAACGTGCTTTTTTGCACGGCTTTCGCAAAATTATTATTCTTCCTGCTCTTCGGAAACGACTGCGGTATCCGAGAGCTTGGTCATCTGGATATACTCGACTTCGACTTCCTGTTTTCTGCCGAACATGACGATCTCGACCTTGGCGCGCTGCTGCTCGTCGTTGACCGAGGCGATCGTGCCGAGGAAGCCCTCCAAAGGACCGTTGTCGATGGAGACCCTGTCCCCCGCCTTGAAATCCGCGTCCGTCACATACTCTTCGAGACGCATTTTGCGGATCTCCTCGTCCTTCATGGGAATGGGTCTGCCCTGCGGACCGACAAAGCCCGTGACGCCGCGGGTATTGGTGACCAGATACCAGATCTGGTTGGAGTAGATCATCTTGATGAACACATAGCAGGGAAGCAGCTTCCGTTCGACGACCTTTTTCTTGCCGTTTGCCTTTTCCTCGATGGTCTGTTCGGTGGGGATCTTGACGTCTACGATGCTGTCGCCGAGGTTATTGTTTTCGATGAGCCGCAGGAGCGAGTCCTTTACCATCGATTCGTATCCCGAGTAAGTATGCAGGATGTACCACTTGGGCTGGGTGTCGTCCGTCGCCATACCTTATGCTCCTAAGTCAGTGCCAAGTCCCGAGAGAAGTTCGAGGAGCTTGGAAAATCCGAAATTCACGCCCGTGACAACGACAAGGAAAATGAGCACGATGACAATTACGACGCCCGTCGCTTTGAGCGCCTGCGGAAGTGTGGGCCAGGTGACCCGTTTGAGTTCCATGAACGTCTCTTTGATCTTCCTGCCCATCCGAACGAAGAAGTTGGGCTTCTTGTTCTTGTCCTTTTCGGGCTTCTTGTTCTTTTTTTCGACGTTTTTACCTTTGTTCTCCTCTTCGAGAACTTCTTTCGACTTTGCCATGATTATTTTCTCCGTGCGCCCTTTTCGCGCGTTTTACTTGGATTCTTTGTGCAGCGTATGCTTCTTGCAGGTGGGACAATACTTTTTGAGCTCCAAACGGTCGGGATCGTTCCGCTTGTTCTTGAAGCTGTCGTAGTTTCTGTTCTTGCATTCGGTGCATTCGAAGGTCACTTTGAGCCTCGTGGATTTAACAGCCATTGCGTAAAAACTCCATAAAAAAATTTACACCCCTCAGGTGCGTATCAAAAGTGTAACACATTTGAAGGGGCTTGTCAATCGTTTTTTCAAGCGATTTTCCCGTTTTTTGAGAAATTTTTATTGAAATGCGTCCTCGATGTACTCGATTTTTCCGTTTTCGACGCTCGAAACGTCGAAGCGGCATTCCCGTTCCTCTTTGAAAACGCCCGCAAGATAAAACGCCGCGATCTTACGATACCGCTCCTGCTTTCGCGCGTCCACCGCCTCGAAGGGCTTGCCGAAGCCGTCCCCGCTCCGCGTCTTGACCTCGACAAAGCACAAGATCCCCCCCTTTTCGGCGATGATGTCCGCCTCGCCGAACGGGGTCGAAAAGTTGCGCTCCACGATCTTATACCCCCGCTTTTCGAGATATTTTTTGGTCAGGTCTTCTCCGCGCCTTCCCAATATTTTTTTACGAAGGTCTTTCGGTGAATTTTGCATATCCCCCTCTCTTTGATCGCTTCGAGATGCTCCTTTGTGCCGTATCCCGCATTGTGTTCGAAGCCGTATCCAGGATACTCCTTTGCGTAATCCTCCATGAGCTTATCGCGGTACACCTTCGCAAGGATGCTCGCCGCGCCGATGGAACAGACGAGAGAATCTCCCTTCACGATGCTCCTCTGCTCGCAGGGAACGTCGAGCGTCATGTTCCCGTCCGACAAGACCATATCGGGCTGCACGCTTAGATTTTCGACCGCGCGCTTCATGCAAAGCCGCGTCGCCTGCAAGATGTTGATCCTGTCCACCGTCTCCTCGTCCACTTCCGCGATCGAATAGGCGACGGCGACCTCTTCGATCCTCTGCGCAAGCGTCTCGCGCATTTTTTTGGTGAGCTTTTTGCTGTCGTCCACGCCCTTCAAAAGCGCTTCGCCTTCGAGCGGCAAGATGACCGCGGCGCACACGACGGGTCCCGCAAGCGGACCTCGTCCCACTTCGTCGACGCCCGCGACCGCCTTCTTCCCCTTTCGGAAATATTCTCTTTCGTAAGTCAGTTCGTCCATAATTATGATGATAAAAGCCCCACTTCTTTGAGATCGTCCGCCCCGTCGAAACAGACCTTTCCGAGCCTTCCCTTTCTCAGATCGTCCAAGAGCGCGCGCTCTGCGCGTTCGAAGTCGTACTCCTTGCCCTTCAAAAGGAATCCGCGCGCAAGACAGAGCTTTTCGAGCATTTCGAGCGGCTCGCCGCCCTCGATCCCGTAGCGCGCTTGGAGGCTTTCGGGGTATTTTTGCGCCAGATCGGAAAGCAGGGCGAGGGCGATCTCGTCGAAGGACAGGATCTCGTCGTTGATACAGCCGAGATAGGCGAGCCTTCTTGCGAGCGTCTGGTTGGTCAAAGACGGGGGCATGACGCCGGGGGTATCCATGAGCTCGAACGAGCCGCAGCGCACCCACTGTTTGGTCTTTGTCACGCCCGCCTTGTCGCCGACCTGCGCCTTTTTCCCGCCCGCGAGGACGTTGATGATCGTGCTCTTTCCCGTGTTCGGCACGCCCGTGATCAAAAACCGCACGGGTTTTTTGCTCCCCTTTTCGGCGAGCCTTTTGGCTTTTTCCGAGGCGAGACTCTCCATCGCGCTCTTCAAAAGACGGGACGCATTCCCGCTGGATGCGGAAAGAAGCAATGCGGGCTTGTTGTCCCGCACGAGGCGCGCACACAGCTCGCCCGCCGCGGAGGATGCGAGGTCGCTCTTGTTCAGAAGATACAAGACGGGCTTTGCGCCCGCAAGACGGGTGAGATTGGGATTATAGGACGAGGCGGGCGCGCGCGCGTCGAGCACGCACACGAGCGCGTCGCACAGTTTTAAGTTTTCCTCCATGAGCCGCATCGCCTTCGCCATGTGCCCGGGATACCATTGGATGTTTTTCAATTTTTTCTGCCTCTATTTTTTCAAGAGATCGGGACGGTTCTTTTGGGTGATCAAAAGGGATTGTTCCCGCCGCCAGGCGTCGATCTTCGCGTGGTTGCCGCTCCGAAGGACCTCGGGCACTTTCAAGCCGCGGTACTCGACGGGACGGGTGTAGTGGGGATATTCGAGCAAATTCTCCGAAAAACTCTCCTGGACGAGGCTCTCGGGGGAGAGCACGCCGTCCACATAGCGCGCCACGCAGTCCGCAACGACCATGGCGGGAAGTTCCCCTCCCGTCAGCACATAATCGCCGATCGAGAGTTCCTCGTCGATGAAGAGGTCGATCGCCCGCTGATCGATGCCCTCATAATGCCCGCAAAGGAGCAGAAGGTGTTCCTCTTCGGCGAGGGAATAGACCATTTCCTGCCGAAAGACCTTGCCCTTGGGCGAAAGATAGATGCGGCGCGCCTTATGAAGAGGGTCTACGGCTTCGATCGCGCTGCCGACGGGCTGGGCGGTCATCACGAGCCCCGCGCCCCCGCCGAAGGGATAGTCGTCGCACTTCTTCTGCTTGTTTTCGGTATAGTCGCGGATATTGACGAGCTCGATCGAAAGTTTCCCCTCTTTCACGCCCCGTCCCACGATACTTTCAAACAGCGGCGCGAACATCTCGGGAAAGAGGGTCAAAATGGTGATCTTCATAAAACTGCCACTTCCTCAAACCGTTTTTTGAAAACGACCATCTTGTTTTCGCCGAGATCGATCTTTTCAATCAGGCCCTTGACGGCGGGGAACATGATCTCCTTGCCGTCCTTTTCGATGGTATATACGTCCGCGGACGAGGGACGGATCTCCTTCAAAACGCCGAGAAGTTCCCCCTCTTCCGAAAAGACCCGCATGCCGAGAAGGTCGGCGATATAATACCTGCCTTCCCCGGGGTCGGGGGCTTCCTCGCGCGGGATGAGTAGTTCTTTTCCGCGCAGAAGTTCCGCGGCGTTGCGGTCGAACACGCCGCCGAGCCCCAAAAACACCGCGCCCGCGCCCGTCCGAACGGAGAGCACCTTCTTCTCTTCGCCGTCCAAAAAAACCCGCTTGATGAGGCGGAAGCCCTCTGCGTCGTCCAAATACGACTTGACCTTGACCTCGCCGCGGATCCCCTGCGGCTTTGTGATAAGTCCGATCGGAAGCATGTTCTCCATTAAATGTGAAACTCCTCTTCGATGAGCGCGCAGATCTTGCCGTGCGTCGTATTTTTGTCGGGCTCGCTCTTTACGATCTTGACCTTTTCCTCGGGGAAGCGGGCGAAAACGTCGAAGAACTTATTTCGGATATTCCGCTGTTTTTCGAGCGTCTCATACCGTTCGGTCTCGCCGCGGCGCAAAACGCGCGCCATGCCCTCTTCGGGGGGAAGATCGAGAAAGACCGTAAGGTCGGGCGGGAGCATTTTTATGGCGGGAAGGTTGAGACTGATGACCCAATCGAGGTCGGCTTGCCCGCCGTTATAGGCAAAGGAAGAGAAATAATACCTGTCGCAAATGACCCAAGTCCCCTCTTCGAGCTTCTTTTGGATGCCGTTGACGTTGTTTTGGATGTGGTCGAGCCTGTCCGCGGCAAAGAGCGCGGCGATCGTATACTCGTCCGTTTCGGCTCTGCCGCTCATGATCGCGCGCAAAAAAGCGCCCACGAACGAGTCGGTCGGCTCGAAAGTGAGATAGCAGGGGATCTTCTTCCCCGCAAGATATTTGGAGAGCATTTTCGCCTGCGTACTCTTTCCGCTGCCGTCCGTGCCCTCGAAAACGATGAACTTTCCTCTTTCCATATTTTTCATTATACCAAAACTTTTTCCCCTTGTCAATCGGAACATGCAAACGGAAAGTGCGCACAAAAAATCAAGATTTTTCCCGTTCGCTTTGCTATAATGAAGCTATGGAAATTCATGAAAGCCTTTTGAGAGCGGTAGAGCTCGTCGAAAAGAGCCTGCAAGAGAAGATCGACTACGACAAGATCGCCTATGAGGCGTGTTTTTCCCGCTATCATTTCCAGCGGCTCTTTTCGGCGGCGTTTAACATGACGCTCGGCGAATACATCCGCCGCCGCAGGCTCTCGCTCGCGGGCAGGGAATTGAAGGCGGGCGAAAGCGTGCTCTCCTGCGCGCTCAAATACGGCTACGACGCCCCCGAGAGCTTTTCGCGGGCGTTCCTGCGCTTTCACGGCGTTCCTCCCTCGAAGGCAAAAAATTCCCCCTTGCGCTTTCAGGGAAAACTCGGCATATGCGATATTTATCAAGGAGATCAAACTTTTATGCAAACATGCACGGTCAAACAAATGCCGCCCGTCAAACTTTGCGGCTTTTCCAAGCGCTTTTTGGGCGCGCCCTACGGACAAGAGCGTTTCGAGCAGGAGAGCGAGTTCTTCTCTTCGACCCGCGCGAAGCAATGGCTTCTCATCGGCGCGTGCTCCGAAACGGAGCGTTCGAGGGACTACTGCGCGGTCCTGAACGCCGACGAAGAGGGCTACGACTTCTTTTTGGGCTATGCCTTGGACGATTGGTCGCGGGAAGCGCTCTTCGACCCAAAGCGCTCGGGCATCGACTGCATCGACAAGTTCGGCTTGTCTGTCCTCGACGTCCCCGCCGCGACCTATGCGGTCTTTGAGACCAAGCGACAGGAGAAATTCTATCCCGTAAGGGAATATTCCCTGCTTCGCTCGGCGATCGTCTCTTTCTTGCCCGAAAACGGGTTTGTCTTGACAAATTCCCCCGAGCTCTGCATTTACCACGGTCGGGGGGAAGCGCGCTATGTCGAGATCGGCATTCCCGTCGAAAAGAGATGAAAAATGCCCCTTCCCCGCTTGCAATTCTCTTTTTCGCGTGTTATAATATCAGAAAAAGAATAGCAAAAAGGAAGGAACAGACATGGAAAAAAGCATGGTTTTCGACGAGATCGAATACGCCCGTCCCGACTTTGCCGCGCTTTGCGACGAAGTCAGAGCGTTTATGACCCGCTTTCCCAAAGCGGCGAGCTTTGAAGAGGCGAAGAAGATCTATGAGGACAACGACGAAAAACTTCGGCGCGCGATGATGATGTACACCGTTGCGTCCATCCGCAACTCGCTCGATACGCGCGACAAATTCTATCAAGCGGAGATGAACTACTTCTATGAGGAAGAGCCCAAGCTCGAACTTCTCATGAAGGACGCGGGCGAGATCGTCCTTGCGTCCCCCTTCCTCTCGGGCTTTGAAGAGGCGTATGGCAAGGACTTTGTTCAGAGTTTGAAGGCGCAGAGGAAGCTGTCCGACGAGTGCGTCATCGAGGACAAGGTGCAGGAGGCAAAGCTCGCGCAGGAATATCAGGCGACGGTCGCCGCCTGCAAGACGGAGTTCCGCGGCGAAGAGTGCAACTTCTACGGACTGCTCCGCCATATGCTCTCGACAGACCGCGCGGAGCGCAAGGAAGCCTTCCTCGCTTGGGCAAATCTCTATGAGAGCGTGTCCGAAAAGCTCGACGACTTTTACGACCGTCTCGTCGCCCTTCGCAAGGGCATGGCGAAAAAGCTCGGGTTCTCGTCCTATGTCGAGATGGCATACCTTCTCAACAGTCATTATTACTATGGCGCGAAAGAAGTTGCGGCGTTCCGCAAGCAGGTCGTGGACGTCGTCGTGCCGATCGCGAAAAAGCTCTATGAAGCGCAGCAAAAACGCCTCGGCGTGGACAAACTTCGCTACTATGACGAACAGCTCTGCTTTGCGGACGGCAACGCAACGCCCATCGGCGGAACGGACGACCTCGTCAAGAGCGCGCAGGAGATGTATCACGAGATCTCCAAGGAGACGGGCGAGTTCTTCGACTTCATGGTGAAGAACAAGCTGTTCGATCTCGAAACGAGACCCGGGAAACAGCTCGGCGGGTATTGCACGATGATCCCCGTGTTGAACGAGCCGTTCATCTTCTCCAATTTCAACAAGAGCTCTGCGGACGTAGACGTGCTCACCCATGAAGCGGGGCATGCGTTCCAGGCGTACACGTCGGCGAAATTTTTGCCTGCGTCGGGGCTCGTCTGGTCAACGAACGAGATCAGCGAGATCCACTCAATGACCATGGAACACTTCGCCTATCCGTATATGGAGAAATTCTTCGGGAAAGCCGCGGACAAATACCGCTATGCCCATTTGTCGGAGGCGGTCAAGGTGATGCCCTATCTCTGCCTTGTCGATCATTTCCAGCATGAAGTGTTTGCGCACGACTATACCGCAAAAGAACGCCGCGCCGCTTGGCGGGAACTTGAAAAGATCTACCTGCCTTGGCGGGATTATGACGGCAACAAATTCCTCGAAGAAGGGGGATTTTGGATGCAAAAGCCGCATATTTTCGTCAGCCCGTTCTATTATGTGGACTACGCCTTGGCGCAGACGGGGGCGTTTGAATACTACGACCGCGCAAAGAAGGACTTCTCCGCCGCTTGGAAGGACTATTACACTCTTTGCAAGGCGGGCGGCTCGCTGCCGTATTTCGAGCTTTTGAAACATGCGAACCTTTCCAACCCCTTCGAAAAGGGCACGCTTGAAAAGGTCATCGCGCCCATCAAGGAAGAGCTGTTTAAGGAATAACATAAACGCCCCCTTGCTGTCCCCTTTGAGGGGAAAGTACCCGAGCAACGCGAGGGGGAAAGGGGTGTGCCCGCAAATGTGCTTGTAAAATAAGGAAACACCCCCCCAGGCGCTTCGCGCCAGCTCCCCCTATTTCGGAGGGGGAGCCAAGAGGTGGGGGCGGATTCTCGCCAGCTCCCTTGCTGTCCATTTTCTCTTTCTTGCTGTCCCCTTTGAGGGGAAAGTGGCGCGTTGCTTTGCGCCGAAAGGGGTGTGCCGCAAACAAGCCTTGTAAATAATAAAATCCCCCGCCGTAAGCGGGGATTTTTTCCGTGATCTTCTCCGTGATCTTTTCCATGATTTTTTCGTAAATCTTTTCCGTACCCTTTATCCGTACCTTTTCCCGTGACCCTTATCTTTCCGTCTTTTTCCGTCAGAGCGCTCTTCACACGCCCGCAAAGGGCTCAATGCCGTTGCAGCGCTTCAAATCGTTCACCAGGATCTTGACATGCTCCGCTTGCTCGGGCGTCAGCCCGTCCGCACAGATCGTGTTTTGCGAAGGCAACCCAAGCAGATAGTCCGTCGATA
The DNA here is from genome assembly GCA_947631465.1 of uncultured Clostridia bacterium. Taxonomy (GTDB): domain Bacteria; phylum Bacillota; class Clostridia; order Christensenellales; family Borkfalkiaceae; genus Gallimonas. The sequence continues at coordinate 41,502 of CANRLK010000002.1, read as the reverse complement.
CCCCGAAATAATTCGCGATCCGCACCAGCATCTCCACCGACGGCATAATGTTGTCGTTCTCCCAGTTGGATACGCATTGCTTGCTCACATGCAACCGCTCCGCCAACTCCACTTGACTCAAATTTCTCAATTTTCTTAAATACTTTATATTTTCATTGAGCATTTATGCTCCCCCCTAAAAAATTTTTTGGAAATTAGTAAAATTTCACAATACAATTGTACATTTTTTGTTGACATATGCAAAATACTATGGTATAGTAATCATGGACTTTGGCAAGAGAACGTATTCTTATTCAGAAGAAAAAGGATTGGAAATCGGGAACTTGCAAAAGGAGGAGCGGATGAAAAAGCGCGTTTTATACATCACGGCATGTATTGCTCTCGGGCTATTGATGATCTTCGATCTGAGCCTGTGCCTGCTTGTGGCGGGGGTGAGAGAACGCAGCGAGGGCGGCGGGGTCGTGTTCGACCCGAGCGCGGAAGATGAACGCACCGAACAAGGGACGTCCGTCAAAGGTCCGACCGTCAAGGGCTTTTCTTCGCTGACCATCCCGCCCGATATGGACACCGTTCCGATCGACCTCTACAATCCGATCGAAAACAGCGGCTTATATTATATGACGTTCGAGCTCCGTCTGCCCGACGAGAGCGAACAGGGCTATGAGGTCTTGTTCAAGACGGGATATGTCGCTCCGGGCAAGCACATCTATCAAGTGACGCTCACCCATAGTTTACAGGCGGGGGAATATACCGCGCATCTACTCATACAGCCCTACCGCATGCAGGGGGTCACCCCTACCAACAATGTGTCGGCAACCATCAAGCTGACGGTCAAATAAGGTGAAAACGGGAATCTCCCGCGATCATAATAAAATTTTATCAGAGGTGTTTTATGAAAAAAAGAAACTTGGTACTTTTTGGCACGACCGCAATGCTCTCCCTTGCGATCGCAGGAACGATCGGCGCAGTCACCGCTTCCGCAGCGACCGTTACGGGTAATGAAGGGACTTCCAAGGTCTCTTACACCCAAGAAAGCTCTTGGTCAATCACGATTCCTGACAATATCATGGTCGGTACACCCGTTCAAATCGAAGCGAGCGACGTAAACACTGTCGGTGGTCTTACGATCACAGTTAACAGTAAAAATACCTTCAAATTGAAGAATGAAGCAGGGGATGATGAACTCGACTATGAGTTGAAGATTGCCACCTCGCAGGAAGGACTTACCGAGGCTACGGCACTCGAACAAAACGGCGAAGTTCTTAACGTAATCGGTGATTCCGGCTCTACTTGGATCGGCGCATATGTTGCAAATGACCCTTCCACAGGCGGCGAAGAATACACAGATACGCTTACTTTCACAATTGCAGAAGCGGAATAATCCGCAATCAAGGTCGGCGAAACTATGTTTGCTCTGAACGCGATCGTTTTGTCGGCGTTGAAGCCGTTGGCGCTTGCTCTTGCGATCGTCAATTTGATCGTCATTGCGGCGGTCCTCGTCTGCTTGATCGTGTTGTTCCTCAAAATTGCGGAACGCGAGAAAACGGCTTCCGTCCATCATTCCGAGGAAGATCGATCTTTCTTCGACAAAACGGAATAAAGTGCGGCGCGCGGGCTCTTGCCCGCGCGCTCTCTTTCCCTATGTCCTCACGTCCTCAACCACTCCGTGAATGCCTTAAAAGCATTTGGGATCGCGTATCCCCGTTCGATCTCCTCTTTTGTCGCCCATATATACTGCGGGAAGTACTCGTTTGCCTCGATCAATTGTCCCGTCATGTGCCATTCGAGGTGGGTAAAGACATGTTTCGCTCTTTTTTCCTTCAAGACCCTGCCAAAGTCGGGCGGAGAGCCTTCGAACACGGGAAACTCATAGAGCCCCGCAAGCAGTCCCTTTTCCTCCCGCTTTTTCAGGGCAAATTTATTCCCTTTCCTCAAAACGCAGACGTTGAGCGCAACGACCCTGCGTTTCTTTTTTTCGCTCCGCACGGGGAAATCGAGTTCCCGCCCGCTTTGATGTGCGCGGCAAATTTCCCGCCAGGGACATTCCCCGCAAAGCGGCAAGCCGTTCGGGACGCAGACGATCGCCCCGAGCTCCATGAGCGCCTGACAAAAGTCCCCCGCCTGCGCGGGATACACTTCCCGTAACGCCTCGCGGAATTTCTTCCTCGACCTTTCGTCGTCGATGTTCTCTTCGCTTTCCAAAAGCCGTGTGAGAATGCGCAGGACGTTTCCGTCCACGGCGGGGCAGGGCAGATCATAGGCGATGGAGAGGATCGCCCCTGCGGTATAGTCCCCGACCCCCGAGAGCGCGCGAACGCCTTGAAAATCGCGCGGAAAGCCCGCTTTTGCGATCGTTTTCGCCGCCTTTTGAAGATTCCTCGCGCGCGAGTAATAGCCGAGCCCTTCCCATGCCTTCAAGACGTCCGCTTCGTCTGCCGCGGCGAGCGCTTCCGCCGTCGGAAACTTCTCCAAAAACGTGAGATAATACCCCTTGACGGTCTCCACGCGCGTCTGTTGGAGCATGATCTCGCTCACCAAAATGCGATACGGGTCTTTTGTCCCCCGCCAAGGAAGGGTGCGTTTGGAAACGCCGTACCACTCCAAAAGAAGCGGCACGGCGCGTTGTAACAATTTCAATGATTTGTCCTCTTCCATCAAAACAGCCCCGAAATGACGCCGTTTTCGTCGACGTCGATCTTCTCCGCCGCGGGAAACTTGGGAAGCCCCGGCATCGTGAGGATGTTGCCCAAGAACACGACGATAAATCCCGCGCCCGCCGAGACCTTGACCGTGCGCACAGTCACCGTAAAGCCACGCGGCGCGCCGAGCAGGTTCTTATCGTCCGAAAAGGAGAACTGTGTCTTTGCCATGCACACGGGAAGATGGGAAAACCCGAGCGCCTCTAACCGCTTGATCTTCTCCTCCGCTTCGGGCGTATACTGCACGCCCTGCCCGCCGTAAATTTTCGTGACGATCGCCTCGATCTTCTCCTTGACGGAGCTCTCCTCGCGATAGGCAAATTGAAGTTCGTTCTTTTTTTCGGAGAGCTCGATGACCTTCTTTGCAAGCGCTTCGCCGCCCTTGCCCCCTTCCGCCCAGACGGTGGACAGCACCGCGTCCACGCCGAGCTCCTTGCAGCGTTCGATGACGAGCGAAACTTCCTCGTCCGTATCCGTCGGGAAGCGGTTGAGCGCCACGACAACGGGCAAATGAAAGACGTTGACGAGGTTGGACACATGCCGAAGCAAATTACAAAGTCCCCCTTCGAGCGCGGAGAGATCTTCGCGGGAAAGGGCGTCTTTGGGCAGCCCGCCGTGCATTTTGAGCGCGCGCACCGTCGCCACGACGACCGCCGCCGAGGGTTTGAGATCTGCCATGCGGCATTTGATGTCGAGAAATTTTTCCGCGCCCAAGTCCGCCCCGAAGCCCGCCTCGGTGACGACATAGTCGAAGAGCTTTAACGCGGTCTTTGTCGCCGCAACGGAATTACAGCCGTGCGCGATGTTCGCAAACGGTCCGCCGTGCACGAACGCAGGCGTGCCTTCGAGCGTCTGCACGAGATTGGGCTTTAAGGCGTCCTTCAATAGCGCACACATCGCCCCCTGCGCTTTGAGATCCCCCGCCGTGACGGGACGATCGTCCTTCGTATAGCCGACAATGATACGAGCAAGCCGTTCTTTGAGATCCGAGATCGAAGTTGCAAGGCACAGCACCGCCATGACTTCGCTTGCGACGGTGATCTCGAAGCCGTCCTTCCGCGGCACGCCGTTCTTTTCGCCGCCCAAGCCGTCTTGAAGGTAACGGAGCTGGCGGTCGTTCATATCCACGCACCGCTTGATGACGATCTTCTCGGGGTCGATTTGAAGTTCGTTCCCCTGATAAATATGATTGTCGAGCATGGCGCAGAGCAGATTGTTGGCTGCGCCGATCGCATGAAAATCCCCCGTAAAATGGAGATTGATGTCCTCCATGGGCACGACCTGCGCGTAACCGCCGCCCGCCGCGCCCCCCTTCATGCCAAATACAGGTCCGAGCGAGGGCTCGCGCAGCGCGACTGCCGCGCGCCTACCCAGTCTTGCAAGCCCGTCCGCAAGCCCGATCGTGGTCGTCGTCTTGCCTTCGCCCGCGGGCGTCGGCGTGATTGCCGTGACGAGAATGAGCTTCCCGTCCTTCCCCTGCCGTTTCATGACTTCAAGCGATACCTTCGCCTTTGCTTTCCCGCAATATTCGAAGTCGTCCTCGCCCAAATTTGCACGCCTTGCGATCTCGCCGATCGGGAGCAGCTTCGCCTCTTGTGCGATCTCGATGTCCGATTTCATTCTGTTCTTCCTTTTTCTTTCAAGATTTTCCTCTTGATTTCTTTCGTCGTTTACTTAAAATATTTTACCGCGCTCTCGAAGAGCTTCATGTCGTAATTTCCGAGCACGTTTTGATAGAGCCCCGCGCCCGTCCGTTCGGCGTGCCCCATCTTGCCGAACACCCTGCCGTCGGGCGACAAAATGCCCTCGACCGCGCCCGTACTGCCGTTCGGATTAAAGCGGATGTCCGTCGTCGCTTTTCCTTCGAAGTCCACATATTGGGTCATGATCTGTCCCTTCTTTGCAAGCTCTTCCAAGAGTTCGTCCTTCGCGACAAATCTCCCTTCGCCGTGAGAAATGGGGACGGAGAAGATCTCCCCCGCCTGCACGCCTCGAAGCCAAGGGCTCTTCGTCGAACAGACCCTCACGCGCACGATGCGCGATTGGTGTCTTGCGATCTCGTTATAGGTGAGCGTGGGACAGTTTTCGTCCGTGTCCATGATCTTGCCGTACGGCACGAGCCCGAGCTTGATGAGCGCCTGGAATCCGTTGCAAATGCCGCCCATGAGCCCGTCCCGCCTTGTCAAGAGCGATTCGACCTTCTCCTTCACCTCTTCGTTTCTGAAAAACGCGGTGATGAACTTGCCCGAGCCGTCGGGCTCGTCCCCGCCCGAGAAGCCGCCCGGGATAAAGACGATCTGGCTCTTCTCGATCTCCCTTGCGAACGCCTCGACGGATGATGCGACCTCTTCCGCACTGCGGTTTTTGAGCACGAAGATCTTGCATTCCGCGCCCGCGTCCGAAAACGCCTTCTGTGTGTCGTACTCGCAGTTCGTGCCGGGGAACACGGGGATCAATACCCGCGGCTTCGCGCATTTGACGTTTGCCGCATAGATCTCCTGTTTTCCCGCATAAGTGTACGTCTTTGCATTTGTCCGCGCGGACGTGATGTTGCAGGGATACACGGGTTCGAGCTTTTCTTCATACAGCTTTTGAAGTTCACAAAGCTCGACCTTCTCGTCTTGATACTCGATGACGGGTTCTTCTTTGACCGTGCCGAGCAAAACGCCGACGTTTTCCTCCCCCTCTATTTCCAAGAGGAATGCGCCGTATAAATAGCCGAAGAGGTCCTCTTTCGTATGTTCGAACGCAAAGCCCAAGCGGTTGCCGAGACAGCATTTCAAGACCCCTTCCGCGACGCCGCCGAAGGTGCAGGTATAGGCGGAGACTGCCTTGCCCGACCGCAAGAGCTTGGTGACGAGCCCGAAGTTTTCGAGCAGCGACTTTGCAACGGGAAGCCCGTTTTCGTCATATTTAGGTTTGAGCAGAACGACCTTATGCCCCGCCTTCTTAAATTCGGGCGAGACGACGTCCTGTGCCTTTCCCGTCGTCACGGCAAAGGAGACGAACGTGGGCGGCACGTCGATGTGTTCGAACGTGCCCGACATCGAGTCCTTGCCCCCGATCGCGGCGATTTTGAGGTCGGTCTGAGCCTTGAACGCGCCGAGAAGCGCCGCAAACGGCTGTCCCCAACGGGTCGGGTCTGACCCGGGTTTTAAGAAATACTCCTGGAAGGAGAGATAGATGTCTTTGAACTCCGCTCCGCAGGCAACGAGCTTGCTCACGCTCTCGACGACGGCGAGATATGCCCCATGGAAGGGACTCTTCTCGGCGATATGCGGATTTGCGCCCCAGCTCATGAAGGAAACCGTGTCCGTATGCCCGCGCTCCACCGAAATGAGGTGCGCCATCGCCTGCGGCGGGGTCATCTGATATTTGCCGCCGAAGGGCATGAGTACCGTCCCCGCGCCGATCGTCGAGTCGAACCGCTCCGAAAGCCCCCGCCTCGAACAGACGTTGAGATCGGATGAGAGCGAACGCATTTTTTCCGAAAAACTGCCCTGCATTTCTCTTTGGAAGGGCTTGATCTTCGGGACTTTGACGGTGATATGCTTCTGCGCGCCGTTGCTCGACAAAAATTCGCGCGAGAGCGAGACGATCGTCTTGCCCCGCCAATCCATGACAAGACGGGGCGATTCCGTCACTTCCGCAACGACGGTCGCTTCGAGGTTTTCTTCGTTGGCGAGCTCGATAAAGCGCGCGGCTTTGTCGCGTTCGACGACGACCGCCATGCGCTCCTGCGATTCGGAGATCGCAAGCTCCGTCCCGTCGAGCCCCTCGTATTTCTTGGGCACGAGGTCGAGATTGATTTTCAGCCCGTCCGCGAGCTCGCCGATCGCGACGGACACGCCGCCCGCGCCGAAGTCGTTGCAGCGTTTGATGAGCCTTGACGCCTCTTCATTCCGAAACAGCCGTTGGATCTTGCGCTCTTCGGGGGCATTGCCCTTTTGCACTTCCGCGCCGCAGCTCGAAAGGGATTTCTGGGTGTGCGATTTGCTGCTTCCCGTCGCGCCGCCGCAGCCGTCCCTGCCCGTTCTGCCGCCGAGCAGAATGACCTTGTCCCCCGCCTCGGGCGTCAGCCGTATGACGTTCTTTTTCGGCGCTGCCGCGATCACCGCGCCGATTTCAAGCCGCTTTGCAACGTAACCCGTATGATACAATTCGTCCACCTGTCCCGTCGCAAGCCCGATCTGGTTGCCGTAGGACGAAAATCCCGCCGCCGCCGTGGAGACGATCTTGCGCTGGGGCAGTTTGCCCGAAAGAGTGCTTTGAACGGGTTCGAGCGGGTCGCCCGCCCCCGTGAGCCGCATCGCCGCATAGACATAGCTCCTGCCCGAAAGCGGGTCTCTGATCGCTCCGCCCACGCAGGTCGCCGCGCCCCCGAACGGCTCGATCTCCGTCGGGTGGTTGTGCGTCTCGTTCTTGAAAAGAAGCAGCCAGTCCTCGTTCTTTCCGTCATGATCGACCTTGATCTTGACCGTGCAGGCGTTGATCTCTTCGCTCTCGTCGAGCCCGTCCAACAGTCCCTTCTTCTTCAAGTACTTTGCGGCGATCGTGCCGAGGTCCATGAGACTGACGGGCTTCGTACGCGCAAGCTCCTTGCGCACCCCGAGATATTCTTCATAGGTCTTTTGAAGGAGCGGGTCGGAAAACTCCACACCGTCCACGGACGTCAAAAACGTCGTGTGCCTGCAATGGTCCGACCAATAGGTGTCGAGCACGCGGATCTCGGTGATCGTCGGCTCTCGCCCCTCGCCCTTGAAATACGTCTGGCAAAATGCCGCGTCGTCCTCGTCCATCGCAAGCCCCATGCGCGAAATGAGCGCTCGAAGCCCTTCCCGCGACAATTCGTTGAACCCTTCCAAAACTTCGACGTCCGAAGGGACGGGATGATCGATTTTGAGCGTTTTGAGCGAACCCATTTCCGCTTCCCTGCACTCGACGGGGTTGATGACATATTTTTTGACGGCTTCGAACTGCGCGTCGGTCAAATTTCCGTAGATCGCAAAGACCTTCGCCGTGCGGATGACGGGACGCTTGCCCTTGGAAAGGAGCTGAATGCACTGCGCCGCCGAATCCGCCCTTTGATCGAACTGCCCGGGTAGCGGCTCGACCGCAAACACCCGCGCGCCCGAAAGGTCGGGCGCTTCGAGCGCGGTATCCATTTGCGGCTCGGAAAAGACCGTCTTGACGGCGCGGGAAAAAAGCTCCGCAGACAGATCTTCCGCGTCATATCGGTTCAAAATGCGCACCCGTTCCACGTTGAGCCCCAACAGCTCCCTTAGTTCCGAGCGCATCGCCTTGGCTTCGTTGTCGAAGCCCTCTTTCTTTTCCACAAAAATTCTGTAAACCATCGTAAGATCCCCTCTTATTCCCCTCTTAGCGCTTTGAGCGCGCGAAGCCCGATGTCACGGCGCATATAGGCATTGTCAAAATGAATGTTCTCCGCAAGCGCATAGGCGTTTTTGACCGCCTCTTCGAGGCTTTGCGCCGTCGCCACCGCGCCGAGCACTCTGCCCCCGCCCGTTACGAGCTTTCCGTCCTTGCACTTCGCGCCCGCGATGAAGATCTCTTCCCCCTCTTTCGTCTTGGGAAGGGTGATCTCAAAGCCCGTCTCATAGCGAAGCGGATAGCCCTCGCTCGCCAGGATGACGCAGCATGCCGCGCCGTCCGAAAATTCGACCATGTCCTTTGTCAGCGTCCCGTTCCGACATGCCTGCATAATGGTCAAAAGATCGCTTTTGAGCAGCGGCAATACGACCTGCGTCTCGGGATCGCCGAACCTGCAATTGTATTCGATGACCTTCGGCCCTGCCTTTGTGAGCATGAGCCCGAAATAGAGGCATCCGCGGAAGGTCCTGCCCTCTTGGTTCATCGCCTCGACCGTCGGAAGGAAGATGCGCTCCATGCACTCTTTTGCGACCTTCTTGGTATAGAAGGGGTTGGGCGCGACCGTGCCCATGCCGCCCGTGTTGAGCCCTTCGTCATGGTCCTTGGCGCGCTTATGGTCCATCGACGAGACCATCGGCACGACGGTCTTTCCGTCCGTAAAGGAGAGCACCGAGACCTCGGGTCCTACCAAAAACTCTTCGACGAGGATACGGCTTCCGCTCTCGCCGAAGATCTTGTCGACCATCATGTCCCGAACGGCTTTTTCGGCTTCCCCGAAGTTTTGCACGATGACCGCGCCCTTGCCGAGCGCGAGCCCGTCCGCCTTGACGACAACGGGATACTCGCAATCCCTCAAATATCCGAGCGCCGCGTCGGATGAATCGAAGATCATGCTCTTTGCGGTCGGGATATGGTATTTTTCCATAAGGTGCTTGGAAAAGATCTTGCTCCCCTCGATGATCGCGGCATTTGCGCGCGGTCCGAAACAGGGCACGCCGATCTCTTCGAGCCTGTCCACGCACCCCAAGACGAGCGGGTCGTCGGGCGTGACGACGGCAAAGTCCACGGGATGCTGTTTTGCAAAATCCACAATCCCTTCGATGTCGGTCGCCTTGACGGGAACGCATTCCACGTCGCGCGCGATCCCGCCGTTCCCAGGCAGACACCAGATCTTTTCGACCGTCTTGTTCTTTTTCAGCGATCGAATGACGGCGTGTTCTCTTCCCCCGCCGCCGACCACAAGAATGTTCATATCTTCTTCCCCCTTAGTGATGGAACAGTCTCAGTCCCGTAAAGCACATGACCATGTTGTATTGATCCGCCGCGTCGATGACGAGATCGTCTCTCACCGACCCGCCAGGCTGGGCAACATAGGTGACGCCGCTCTTTGCCGCGCGGTCGATGTTGTCCGAGAACGGGAAGAACGCGTCGCTCCCGAGCGATACGCCCTTGATCTTGCTCAAAAATTCCGCTTTCTCCTCTTTGGGAAACGGCTCGGGACGGACGGCGAAGAAATTGCGCCAAACGCTCTCGCCCAAGACCTCTTCGGGATCGTCCGAGAGATACAAGTCGATGATGTTGTTCTTGTCGGGACGCTTGACGTCCTTTGCAAATTGCAAATTCAAGACCTTTTCATGGCGGCGGAGATGCCAAAGATCCGCCTTTTGCGCCGCCAGACGGGTGCAGTGGATGCGCGATTGCTGTCCCGCGCCCACGCCGATCGCCTGCCCGTCCTCGGCAAAGCAGACCGAATTGCTCTGCGTGTATTTCAAGGTGATGAGAGACACCAACAGATCGACCGCCTTCTCCCTGGGAAGGGTCTTGCTCTTCGTGACGATGTTTTCGAGCAGCCCCGCTTCGATCTTGCAGTTGTTGCGCTTTTGCTCGAACGTGACGCCAAACACCTGCTTTCTTTCGAGCTCTTCGGGGACGTAGTCCTTGTCGATCTGAATGATGTTATACCCGCCCTTGCGCTTCTGCTTCAAAATTTTCAGCGCCTCGGGGCTGTACGCGGGGGCGATGACGCCGTCGGACACCTCGCCCGCGATGAAACTTGCCGTCACCTCGTCGCACTCGTCGGAGAGGGCGATAAAGTCGCCGAAGGAGCTCATGCGGTCAGTCCCCCGCGCGCGGACATAGGCACAGGCGAGGGGCGAAAGATCGAGGTCCTTCACGTCCTCCGCAAAGCAGGCGCGCTTCAAGTCCTCGGGCAGTTTCCTGCCCGTCGCCGCCGACGTCGGGGAGACGTGCTTGAAACTCGATGCGCAGGGCATGCCCGTGCTCTCTTTGAGCTCTTTGACGAGCTGCCAGGAATTGAACGCATCCAAAAAATTGATATAGCCTGGATTTCCGTTCAAGATCTCGACGGGAAGCTCTCTTCCGCTCTCCATAAAGATGCGCGCGGGCTTTTGGTTGGGGTTACAGCCGTATTTCAATGCAAACTCTTTCATATGTCATCTCGTAAATTTATTGTAGAGTACTTTCTCGTAGGTCTTGGTTTTGAGATCGATCGCCCGCACATAGAGCGAGATCTTGTTGTCTTGATCGAGCGCTTCCCAGACGTTTTTTGCAAACGTCCGAAAATCGTTGGGAATGAAAATGCGCTTGGGTTCGCCTTGGAAGGACGGGAGCGGGTCGCCGTTCCCCTCATAGGTATGAAGGAAATGCCCGAAGCCCTTGACGGGCTCGTAGGCGAAGAAGAAGCGGTCGCATGCCGTGCCCTTGCCGTCCGCGCTCTTCAAAACGGACATTTCATAGGTGAATTTTCCCTCGGTGTGCAGGATCGCGCTGATGCGCGGCGTGAAGTTGGGCGAATCGGGCTCGAACGTCCGCCCCATGAGCCCGTGACGGAAACAATGCCCCGACAAGATCGCCCGCTCGATCGTATCCGTTTGATCGCCGTTCGTGACGATCGTATCGCTTCCCACCGTCTTGACGGGAGAATAAATGATGAGCGAAGGGTCTTTCACCTTACGCTCGTCGAAGGGCGCGGTCTTGACCTCGTCCCCGCACTCTTCAAACACGCGGTTTCGGCTGTTTTCGCTCCTGCCCATGATAAAATAGGCAAATACCGCCCGTTCGCCGTCCTCGGAAAGCCCCACCGCAATGCCGCGCCCGGGGTAGGGATTGCTTGATAAAAGTTCGCATAGATCGTATGTCTTTGCCATGCCGTTATTCATTCTCCTTGCAAATATTTTTTGCCACCTCTTCGACGGCTTGGGGGAAGATGACCCACTCCGCTTCGCGCATGACCCGCTTTTGCAGGGTCTCGGGGGTATCCCCGTCCTTGACTTCGACCGCCTTTTGCGCGATGATGGGTCCTGCGTCGCATTCGCCCGTCACAAAATGCACGGTCGCGCCCGTGACCTTGACCCCCGCCTTCAATGCGGCTTCATGCACATGCAAGCCGTACATGCCCTTGCCGCCGAAACTCGGCAGCAGCGCGGGATGGATGTTGATCGTCCTTCCCCGAAATTCGCCGACGAAAGTCTCGCTCAAAATGGTCATAAAACCCGCCAAAACGACGAGCCCGATCTGATGCGCTTTGAGACACGCGATCATCGCCGCTTCCCGCGCGTTGCGGTCGGGATAACCCGCTTTATCGAACACTTCGGTCTTGATCCCGTATCCCTTCGCCCGTTTGAGCACATATGCGTCCGCATGATCGGAGAGGACGAGCACGATCTCCCCGTGCGGGAGCATCCCCGCCTCGGCGGCGTTTTCGATCGCCTGAAAATTCGTTCCGCCCCCCGAACAGAGGACGGCGATCCTTACTTTTTCCACGGTTGTTTCCCTTATCAAATCGTTACAGCAGCTCCACGCCGTCGCCTTCTGCGATCTCGCCCAAGACGTAGGCGTCCTCTCCGTTCTCTTTCAAAATTCCGATCGCCCGCGATACGTCCTCTTTCCTCACGACAATGCTCATCCCAACGCCCATATTGAACGTATTGAACATGTCGTGTTCGGAGATATTCCCTTTCGCTTGGATCAACTTGAAGATTGGCGGGGTTTTCACGTCGCTCTTTTTGATCTTGACGCAGAGCCCCTTCGGGATGGAGCGGGGCATGTTCTCGTAGAACCCGCCGCCCGTGATATGCGAAATGCCGAGCACGTTCACTTCTTTCAACAGTGCGAGCACGCTCTTGACATAGATCTTGGTCGGCGCGAGCAGCGTTTCGCCCAAGGACTTGCCCCCGAGCTCCTTCATGGGTTTTTTGAGATCGCAGCGCTCGATGTCGAACACCTTTCTCACGAGCGAAAAGCCGTTGGAATGCACGCCCGACGAGGGCAGCGCAAGCATCACGTCCCCCGCTTTCATCTTGGACTTATCGACGATCTTCGCCCGTTCCGCGAGCCCGACGCAGAAACCCGCGAGGTCGTACTCCTCTTCGGGCATTGTACCTGGATGTTCCGCCGTCTCGCCGCCGATGAGCGCGCAGCCCGCCTGTACACAGCCCTCCGCGACCCCCGAGACGATCGTCGCGATCTTTTCGGGCACGTTCTTCCCGCAGGCGATATAGTCGAGGAAGAAGAGCGGCTTCGCGCCGCAGCAAATGACGTCGTTCACGCACATCGCAACGCAATCGATGCCGATCGTGTCGTGCTTGTCCAAGAGAATGGCAAGTCTCAATTTTGTCCCGACGCCGTCCGTTCCCGCGACGAGCACGGGCTCGTCATTTCCTTTGAGATTTAAGGGGAACAGCCCGCCGAAATCGCCGATGTCCGCCTTGCCGCTCGGCATGGTGCGGGCGACGTGCTTTTTCATGAGCTCCACCGCCTTATATCCCGCCGTGATGTCCACGCCCGCCTCTTGATAGCTCTTCGAATAGCTCTTTTCCATAAGTTTATTCCTCGCTTTCGTTTTGACTTTGAAATTTCGGGTTCTCGCTGATGGGGCGCTCCCAACGCTCGAACCTGCTCTTATCGCTCATCGTGGGCTCTTCGGTCGGATAGTTCCCGTCGAAGCACGCCTTGCAGAACCCGCTGCCGTCTCCCCCCGTCAAAAATCCGACCTTACTAAGATCGAGATAGCCGAGCGAATCCGCGCCGACGATCTTTGCGATCTCCTCGACCGTATGCTTGCAGGCGATGAGGTTTTCGCGCGAGTCGATGTCCGTCCCGTAATAACAGGGGTTTTTGAATGCGGGCGCAGAGGAGAGAAGATGCACTTCCTTCGCTCCCGCGTCGCGCAGGAGCTTGACGATCCTGCCGCTCGTCGTCCCGCGGACGATGCTGTCGTCGACGAGGATGACCCGCTTGCCTTCGATCGCAGAACGCAGGACGTTGAGCTTGATGCGCACCTTGTCCTCGCGCGCCTTCTGCCCAGGCGCGATGAACGTTCTGCCGATGTATTTGTTCTTGATGAATCCGATGCCGTAGGGAATGCCCGATTCCTGCGCATAGCCAAACGCCGCGTCGAGCCCCGAATCGGGCACGCCGACGACGATGTCCGCGTCGATCTTATACTGCTGCGCGAGGAACGCTCCCGCCTGTTTTCTCGCCTCGTGCACGCTCTTGCCGTCGATCACCGAGTCGGGACGGGCGATATATAAAAATTCAAAGGCGCAGAAGGTCTTTTCCGCCTTGCCGCAATGGGTGCGGTCGAAGGTCAAGCCGTCCTTGGTAAAGACGACCATCTCCCCGGGCTCGATGTCGCGCACGAGCTTCGCCCCGACCGCGTCGAGCGCGCAGGACTCGGAGGCGATGATGTATGCGCCGTCCTCCCGAACCCCATAGCAGAGCGGACGGAATCCGTGCGGGTCGCGCACGGCGATGAGCTTGCTCGGCGACATGACGACGAGCGAATACGCTCCTTTGAGCCTGTCCATCGCGGCTTGGACCGCCTTTTCGATGGAATGGGTCTTGACCCGCTCTTTGGTGATGATGTAGGAGATGACCTCGGTATCCGTCGTCGTATGGAAGATGCTGCCCTCGTTTTCGAGCTCGGAGCGCAGTTCGAAGGAATTGACGAGATTGCCGTTGTGGGCAAGCGCCATGTTTCCCTTTAAATGGTTGACGACGATGGGCTGGGCATTTTCTCTGCCGCCGCCGCCCGTCGTGGAATAGCGGACATGCCCGACCGCCATGTTTCCCTCGCCGAGCTTTTCGAGCCGCCGCGCGTTGAACACGTCGTTGACGAGCCCAGAGTCCTTATAGGAGCGGAACACGCCGTCGTTGTTGACGACGATCCCCGCCGATTCCTGCCCGCGGTGTTGAAGCGCGAACAGCGCATAATACGCCGTGCTCGCTACGTCCTGCACTTTGGGGGCGAAAATTCCGAATACGCCGCACTCTTCATGAAGATCAGACATGATTCCCCTCTCGTATGTTTGTTTTAGTCTTTTTGTGTTTCGGTCAAATTATTTGTTTTCGCTGACCCGCCCGAAGATCTCGCGGTAAGCGTCCTCTACTCCGCCGAGATCGCGGCGGAAACGGTCTTTGTCGAGCTTTTCGCCCGTCTTTGCGTCCCAGAAACGGCAGGTGTCGGGCGAGATCTCGTCCGCAAGCACGATCGTGCCGTCCCCGAGACGCCCGAACTCGAGCTTGAAGTCGATGAGCCGCACCCCGATCTTCAAGAAATACGCTTTGAGAACGCTGTTCACCTTGAAGGCGTATTTTTCGATGGTCTCGATCTCCTGCTTGGTCGCAAGGTGCAGCGCAAGCGCATGATAGCTGTTGATAAGCGGATCGTCGAGCGCGTCGCACTTGTAGGAAAATTCGATGGTCGGCTCGTCAAAGACAATGCCCTCTTCGACGCCGTACCGCTTTGCGAACGACCCCGCGGAGACGTTGCGCACGATGACTTCGAGCGGAACGATCTTCACTTTCTTGACGAGCGTGTCGCGCTCGGAAAGCTCCTCTACAAAATGGGTGGGAACGCCCTCTTTTTCGAGAAGCCGCATGAGCATGTTGGACATCTTGTTGTTGATGACGCCCTTGCCCGCGATCGTCCCCTTCTTCGCGCCGTTGAACGCCGTCGCGTCGTCCTTGTAGGAGACGATGCACAGATCGTCCCTGTCCGTCGCAAAGACCTTCTTTGCCTTGCCCTCGTAGAGCTGTTCTTTCTTTTCCATGATTTTATCTCCTTAAAAGCGAATTTCCTTTTTGTTTTGCTTGAAAGTTCAGCCGCGCCTTGCTTGCAGCTGCGCGTCCTTTTTAAGAACGTCCTCTTTAGACTTTTTTCTCACTTCGAGAAGTCTCTTGGTAAGCTCCCCGTCGGAGAGCGCGAAGATCTCGGCGACGAGATACGCGGCATTTTTCGCCCCGTCGATCGCGACCGTCGCCACGGGAATGCCCGAGGGCATCATGACCGTGGAGAGCAGCGCGTCCATGCCGCCGAGCGGTCCGCTCTTGATCGGGATGCCGATGACGGGAAGGACGGTTTCCGCGGCAAACGCCCCCGCAAGATGCGCCGCCATGCCCGCCGCACAGACAATCGCGCCGAACCCGTTGTCCGCCGCCGAACGAGCAAACGCCTTCGCCTCTTCGGGCGTTCTGTGCGCAGAAAATACATGCGCCTCATAGGGAATTTGAAGCTCTTCAAAGACCGAAAAGGCTTTTTCAACGACGGGAAGATCGGAATCGCTCCCCAAAATGACCGCTGCTTTTTTCATTGTGTGTTTCCCTCCGTATAAGCAAAAGGGCAGTTCTTCGTTGCCAAGAAAACTGCCTCTTAAAACTGTTCGATTTTACTTTCCGCAAAGCCGCGAAAACAAGAATGTTCTCATGCCCTTATTATAGTATAAAAAAGCGTTCCCGTCAAGGATTCTTGGGATGAAAATATTTAACTTGTTTTGTGAGTTTGAAAAATCCCCTTATTTTAGTCGGTAAAAGAGATACAATCAAGAAAGATTCCCCGAAGGTGGTCGTTTTAGAGCCGAGAAAGACAAGGAGCGTGAGGAAAACCCGAGGGAGTTTACAAAGACGTAAATGACCGAGGGTTGCCGCAACGCGACACAGTATTTCGACGGCTATAAGACGAGCACCTCTATCTTTGGTTAAACTTCCTCCGCACCATCCAATCGGTAATTCTTTCAGGCAACAGCTTGTAAGCATAGCGAAGAACGTTGTTTTTGCCGCCTGCGGCGGAGACGGGGGGCGGATTCTTGCGCTCGGCGAGTTTGACGATCGCATCGGCGACGAGGGACGAGGTCATGCCGCCCTGTTCCATATTGGCGAGCGCGGCGGAAGCCTTGCGGACGGAAGAGGAATAGCTCTTGCTCTCCTCATCGTTATAGACTCTGCGGGAATAGGTGAAGTCGGTCGCAGTGCCGCCTGGGAGCAGCGCGCTGACCCGAACGCCGTGGGGACGCAGTTCGACGTCCGCCTCGCGGGCGAGCATTGCGAGCGCGGCTTTGGAAGAGGAATAGAATCCGTCGAAGGGGATGGGCATATCGCCGCCGAGAGAGCCGACGAGCACGACTCTGCCGCCCCGTTTTTTGAGATAGGGCGCAGCCGAGCGGATCGCCTCGATCGCGCCGAAATAGTTGACTTCGAAGAGATAGCGATAGTCCCCGCTCTTGGCGTGTTCGAGGGGGGCAGCCATCGAAAAGCCCGCGGAATAGATCAAAAGGTCGAGCGCACCCGACTCTTCACAGGCTTCCGAGATCGCCTTTTCGATCTCCCCTTCCTGCGCGGCGTCAGCGGTGAGCGAAAGGACGCGTTCGCCCTTGAAGGGCGTTCTTGAAATGTTGTAGACGCGGTAGCCCTTCGCGGAGAGTTTAAGCGCAGTCTCCTTTCCGATGCCCGAAGAGCCGCCGACGATGACGGCAATTTTTCTTGATGACGCGGACGTTCTTCTTTCGTCCGATTCTTTTTCCGAGATGATCTCTGTTTGCGGTTTTTCCATATCAAAAGCATTGCCCACCCCGCAAAGTTTTATGCAATTCCTTCCAATTTTCCGTCCCCTTCCCCCACCCCTTGGCTCCCCCTCTGTAATAGGGGGAGCTGGCGCGGAGCGCCTGAGGGGGTGTCTCCTTATGTGTAAGGCTCGTTTGCAACACACCCCTTTCCCCCTCGTTTCACTCGGGTACTTTCCCCTCAAGGGGACAGCAAGAAAAAAGCGGGGAACTCCCGCTTCGCATTCAATCGGAAATATCGTCAAACATCGGGTCGTCGAAGAACTCCTTCATGGTCACTCCCATCGTGGAGAGAATGTCGTACAACAGGTTCAAACTGACTTTTTCCTGCTTGCGGTTGAAAAGCTGCGAGAGCGTGGACTTGGCAATCCCGCCTTCCCGATTGAGACTGTATAAGGTTGCGCCCTTTTGCTTCATCAGCTCACGCAATCGCCTTATCACAGCATCGATCAATTCCATGCTCGCGCCCTCCCCCTGTGGTTCTTCCCAACGAACTACCCTAATTATATTTTATGGAAGGTATGAATATGGTTCTATACATAGAAATACATTTTACATTTGAAACGGTTTCTGCTACAATGAGTTTGGGAGGCTTTTCATGAAAAAAACTTGTTGCGTTACGGGCAATCGTCCAAATCATTTTCCGTGGAAGTACGGCGAAGGGCGGGAACATGAAATCTACCTCGCGGACATGGCGAGGCGGGTGAATGAGCTCATAAAAAACGGCTATGATCTGTTTCTTTCGGGCGGTGCGCTCGGTGTCGATCAGGATTTTGCGGAAGCGGTGCTCGCCGCAAAGCGGGAGCATGCGGAGATTCGGCTCGAAATCGCCGTGCCGTGCAAAGAGCAAGCGCGCAGTTGGAGCGAAGCCGAACAAAACAGGTATCAATTGATCTTAGGACAAGCCGACGCCGTGAATATTCTCTCGGAGCACTACACGCGGTTTTGTATGCCGAAGCGCAACGAGTACATGGTAAAAAAGAGCGATCTTGTCCTTGCATATTGGAACGGGGAGAAAAAAGGCGGCACATGGTACACGATCTCCTATGCGGAAAGACAAAAAAAGACCGTGGAAATCTGCTTTTTGAACGAGATCCACGATCTTTCTTGTATGTAATTTTTCACCCCAAGGCGACGTCGAGGAGCATCATGAGGCAGAAGCCCAAGATCACGCCCGCGCTTGCGAGCGATTTGTTGTTCGAAAAGCATTCTGGAATGAGCTCCGAGCAGACGACCGCGACCATCGCGCCTGCGGAAAAGGCGAGCGCCCAGGGCATCAAGCCCACGATAAACGTCGCCGCGATCGCGCCCAAAAGGCAGGCGGGGATCTCCACCGCGCCCGAACCTTGCGAGAAGAGAAACGCTTTTAAGGGACTCATCCCCCTTGCGCGGAGCGGAAACGCCACGCACATGCCTTCGGGAAAGTTCTGCACGGCGATCCCGACCGCCAAGAGCACCGCGGACAACAGCGCGCCCGCGCCGCCTGCGCACTGTGCGAACGCCACCCCCACCGCCATGCCCTCGGGAACGTTATGTAATGTCACCGCAAAATACAAGAGCGCGGACTTCCTGTCACCCCCGCAAAACCGTTTCGTGCGCGCAAGGGCAAGATCGGACAGCACGATAAACGCCCCGCCGAGCAAAAATCCGAGCGTCACCGTCACATAAGACGGCAAAACGCTCTCATACCCGATCGCGGGGAGCAACAGCGAGAAAAAACTCGCCGCGATCATGATCCCCGCCGCCGCGCCCGTCAAGACCGTCAAAATATTTTCATTGATCTTCTTACTGAAAAATACGAACAACGCGCCGAACGCCGTCATCGCGTACATCAAAAGCGAAAGCAAAAACGCCTGCAATACAGGAGAAAGCGCAACAAACCACTGCATTTGTAAAACCCCCATTCCGCGCCCGCGGCATCCATACCGAAACGCACGGTCACTTCATCATACGCCCCGCGCATGAGTTTCCGTGAAAGGAGGTTTCTCTTTGAAATATTCTTAAAGTTTTAAGGAGACCGCGCCGCTTCTTCGGATCTCGGACAAAAACACGCGCTCGCGTCCGAACAGCCGCGCCATCGCGCGGAAATAGCTCTGCGCTTCGTCGCTACGCAAAAAAGCGACGACCGTCCCCGTGCCGCGCAGCAAATTGAACCCGCCGTTCTTGATCAAATGCCCGCTCTGCTTCATGCAGACAAAGACGGGGTCGTCTTTCAAGGACTGCGTGCGAAGGGCAAGCGCGCTTTGTCCGCTCTCATTCAGACACGCGAAAAATCTTCCCAAATCGCCCGCCGAAAGCGCGTCCGCCGCCCGACGGGTGCGCTCGTTCTCCTCGAAATAGTCAAAGGCGCGCACGATCGCTCCGTCGCTCACCTTTCTTCGTAACAAATTGAGATCTTCGAGAAGCAGCCCGAACGGCACGTCCTGCAAATGCTTTTTTCCGTAAAAGGCGGCGACCTCTTTGAGCTGCTTTCCCGTCTTTTCGAAGAAGGGCGCGCGGTCCGTCTCTTCGGCGCAGACGAGCACGACGCTGTGATCTTTTGGAACGGGCAGTCGCTTTGCGGAAAGTTCGCCCCCTTCGAAGGAGAGCCGCAAAATCCCGCCGACAACGGACGCCGCTTGCTCCGCAATGCCGCCCGCACTGCCGAAATAGACGTTTTGGGCGTATTCGCCCGCCCGCGCCTTTTCCTCGGACGAGAGTTTGCCGCCAAGGCAGAGGGTATCCTCGATGCAGGCGGTGAGCGCTCCCGCCGCCGCGCCCGCTCCCGCTGCGGAAAACACGTTGCTTTGCGAATAGGCGGAGAACCCGCCGACGGGATAGCCCCGCTTCTTCAAAAATCCGAGCACGCCGCGAAAGAGCGCGACCGTCTTGCCCTTTTCCCGCTCGCGGCTTTCGAGGTCATGCACCGAAAAACGGACGGGAAGGGTCTCTCCCGAACGGAACTCCGCCATGCCGTCCTGACGCTTTGCAACGGCGCACAGAACGTCGCAGGAGAGCGCGCAGGTGAGCGTCCCCCCGCGGTCAAAATGAGAATACGCGCCCAAAAGCTCCGCTCTTCCGGGAGCGGAGATGAGATGGGTGGGCGAGATCCCGTATTCGGAGCGGAAGGACGCCAAAAGATCCTCGCGCCGCTCCTCTTCTTTGTCGATCCAATAGGCAGACATAGTTTTATTATAGCATAAACAAACGGGATAGGCAAGTAAATCCGTCTACGCTCCGCCGCACAGTCATAAAAACCGAAAATTGCGGCAAACTTTGGGTATGCAAAGAAAATTTCTCGCGCCCGTCCTCATTTTGGTCGCGCTCTTGACCTTGCTCGCCTTTTTCGGCATGCGCGCCGTCGCCGCGCCCGTCATGAGCCTCGCCGAAGGACAAAACGACGTCGTTCAAAAGGAAGTCTATCTCACCTTTGACGACGGTCCGAGCACCGTCGTCACTTCGCGCATCCTCGACGTCTTGGAAGAGGAAAATGTCAAGGCGACCTTCTTTATCGTCAGCGACCGCGTGTCCAAAAGAGAAGAAGTCTTAAAGCGCATCGCAACAAACGGTCATACCCTCGGCGTGCACTCCGCATCACATGACTACTCGCGCATCTATGCCTCGGACGCCGCCCTTTTGAAGGACATCTCGACCTGCGCCGACTGCATTTTCCGTATTACGGGCACGACCCCGCATGTCTACCGTTTCCCGGGCGGCGGGCTCAAAGACCTTGCGCACAAACAAGCCCTCGTCGAAGCGCAGGGCTACCGCGTCGTCAAATGGAACGCCGTCTGCGGCGACGAGGAAATTCCCCACGCTTCGCCCAAACGCCTGCTCGAAGAGACGATCGCAACTTCCCGCGGCAAGCATTCCGTTGTCCTTTTATTGCACGATTCCGCCCCGCACAAGGCGACCGCCGAGGCGCTCCCCGCGATCATCTCCTATTTCCGCGACAACGGCTATCTCTTCAAAAAATTTTGACTCCTCCCCCGCTTGACGGAACGCGCATATTCTGCTATAATGCTCGAAAACCGTCCTCCGGGGGAATCACGCATGAAAAAATTCTTCGCCTGCCTTTTGGCGGCGCTTTTGATCGTTTCTGTCTCCGCTTGCGCAAAACCGCAAGACGACCCTATTTTGGACCGGCCTTCTGTCCCGTCCGAACCCGAAAACCCCAACGAGCCCGACGAGCCGTCCGAGCCTTCCGAGCCCGAACAGCCGTCTGAGCCCGACAAACCTTCCGAGCCCGAGCAGGGGAAAATTACATACAAGTCTATTTCGAAGAAGTTCACGAGTGCGTCGGGCGTGAGGTTTTTGTTGAAGGGGCAGCCGAACGCGAAGGTGAAACTTACGGTGCACTATTTTGATTCGGACAGAGGGCTTTGGCTGTTGAGCGAGTTCGAGGACGCATTCGACGCGACGGGCGCGCTGACCTTGGAGATGCCGCTTTCGAGCGGAGTGACGGAGATCGAGGCGCAGATCGCGATCTCGAAGGTGTTTGACGAGGCGCTGCAACAAGAGGTCAAAGTCGAGGCGGAGATCGTGGAGATCGAGCTTTTGGACCCGCCCGCGCCGCCGCCCCTCATCGCGCCGCCCGTCAAGGAGATCCATGCGACCATGCCCTCCGTCGGAACGGTGAGATCGCTCACGGTCTTTGTGGAATTTCCGAACAGGACCTTCGAAAACGCCTGTTCGAAGGAAGTCCTACAAGAGGAGATCTACGGTGAGGGAAAGAACGGACTGTCTCCCTTCCCCTATGAGAGCCTGTCCGCCTGGTATGCCCGCGCCTCGTACGGGAATTTGACGATCGAGGGCGACGTTTATTTTTATACCTGCAAAGAGCCGATCGAAAATTATCTCGGCGAAAACCATGAAAAGATCTTGATGGAAGCGCTGCAAGGGTTGGACGGAGAGATCGACTATGCGCCCTACGATTCCGATGGAAACGGCACGCTCGACCAATTGACCTTTGCGATCCCCGTGCTGGGCGATCCCGCTTTGTCGGCGTTTTGGTACAGCGCGACGTTCTCCTGGTACGAGCATGCCGCCTTTCGCGTGGACGGGGTCGGGATCGACCAATACGTCGGGCTTGACATCCCCCCGACGCAGAACGATCTTTCCTATTTCAAGTCCTCTTTGGCGCATGAGATCGGGCACTGCATGGGGCTTCCCGACTTCTATAAATACGAATCCGAGGATTGGGAGGGGTTTCACGGCGACGCGGGGTATGCCTGCCTCGACGATGCGATCGGCGATTTCTGCGGGTTTTCCAAACTGCTCTTCGGCTGGTTTCGCGAGGGCGAAGCGCAAGTTTACGAGGGCGAGGGCGAACAGCAATTCACCCTTTACAGCCTGTCCGAACGGGCGAGCTGCGTGATCTTGCCGATCGAAAGCAATTTCGGCTATTTTTCGGAGTACTTCCTCGCAGAATTTATCACGCCGACGCAGAACAACAGCATTCTCAACGGATTTGCGGTAAAACCGCAGGGGGTGCGCATCTTCCATATCCAAGCCGAGACGGCGACCATGGCTTGGGGCACGAAAGAGCTCAAATACAACAATTATTCTCGCTTTTATGAGGGCGACGACAAAATACGGGTGATCCGTCTTGTCAACGACGGCAACGGATTTTATCAAGAGGGAGACGTCTGCACGTTCGGCGCGGAGAACTTCGCCGCCTACGATCTCCACGGCGATCAGACGATCGACACGGGCTACACGGTCAAGATCGGGAAAACGTCGGGCAAGTCCCAACAGATCACGGTCACGCGAGAATTTTGAATACGGAACATTGTGAGAGGAAATAAATGAAAAAGACAAAATACATATGTCTCTGCTTCTTTTTGATGGTGTCGTTTTTGGCTATGGGGCTCTTCGTCCTTACCGCCTGCGATTCCTATAAAGAAAACGTTTATGAGACCGTCGAGGGATACGGAAATTTCAAATCCAACGTCTTAAAAAGAGATCGGATCGCGCTCCATGTCGAAGTCGGAGCGGGATCTTCCAAAGATGAAATCGAGGCGCTTTATCAAATCCTTGACGCCGATTATCGAATTTTGCAGTCTCTTTGGAAGAAGAAGCCGAAAATCGAGATCTATGTGATCCAAGACGGCTATATCCTCGGTTCCGAACACGGGACGTTCCTCGACGGAAAGATCATTTGCGATCCCGCTTGTTTTCAAGACGGAAGGTTTCGGGTATTTCTTACAGCCGCTTACCTCAATACGACGGACGCGTGGAAACAATATGCCGCCTGCCAATATGCGTTTTCCATGTGGCAGACCGATCAAAACGACCTTAAAAACCATTACTCGATTGATGAGAATTTGCTCTCGCTTACCCTTTTCACGGCGTATTACGATCGGAATTTCTCCGATCCGCAGACGATCGAAATCGCCAAACAGACCGCCTTTGCCTTCGGGGATTTTGTTTTGGACAATTACGGGCTGGAAAAATTTCTTTCCGCCGATCTTTGTGAATACCGCGGAGAATGGCTGGAAAGCATCGGCATTGAAAATCGCTTCGAGCTTCCCCTCGATCTTTCTTGGCTAAACGGCGCGCGGTATTCCCGCGATCTGTCCCTCTATCCGCTCATCATCCAAACGGAAAACAGGACCTATTTCTTAGACGCATTTGATTCCGATACTCCGAGAACGTCCTTCGATTCTGCTGAGCGCGTTTTATATCATTTGTCGTCTGGCTATCGGGAATGTCTGAAAATTTTGGATCATATCCATCAAAACGCGCCAGAGATGTACCCTTCGGCGGCGGAAAAGTTTCAAGAGAAATTGGAATACTATATTTCCGACCGAGAGATCAGAACGTGCTGCGACGTAGATCATCGCAAAATTTACCTGCTTGACCCCTCCGAATATATCCACGAGACGATGCACGCCGTCACCTTGTCGGAAGACCCGAAGGACGGCGCATGGCTGGGAGAGGGGGTCGCGGAATATCTCTCCCGTTATGTATCCGATCATATTTCGGGTTTTAACGATCGGTTTTATCTTTCGTTCACGTCCACCGACCTCAGCGGCAGCATCAAGGAATTTGCAGATACCGTCAAGCAACGATACGATCAAATGGGCGGGCAATGGACAGACCCCGAAACATTCGATTTCGCCCTCATGGAAGAGGCGATCGGGATCACGACGATCCTGTCTCCCGGATATAAATCCAAAATTGCCTTTCCTTATGCCACGACGCCGATCTCACAATCTTCCCAGACCGCCTCAAAAAAAGACGGCAACAAACTGACCTATCCCGAAGCGTATGCCTTTACAAAATACCTGATCGATGAGTTCGGGCTCGGAAAAGTGCTCCTTTGCTGCATTTCCTATGATTTTGAAGAGATCTTTGAAGCGTCGTTCGACGAAATATTTTCCGCTTATCTTTCCGCCATCGAACGATAAAGGGAGACATTCTGTCTCCCCTTTTTTTATTTCTCATTCTTATCTTATCTCGATCGGACGGGGCTTCTTCGAGCGAAGCGCAAGGTCTTTTTCGGTCTTTGAAAGAGCATTGCTACGCGCTTATAGATCTCCCCGAACGGGACGACGGAAACGGACAAGAGCAGCACCGCAAGCCACTGCGAAAGGGTCAATTGTGAGAGCGAGAACGCCGTGCGAAGGAACGGAATAAGAACGAGCGCGGCATTGAGCACCACCCCGAGCGCAACCGTCAATAATAAAGTTTTATTGGAGAAGAACTCCTTGACGCCGCTCCCGCCCACGTCCTTTCTCACATTGAAGGCGTGGAAGAGTTCGAGGAGCGATAGAGTCAAAAAGGCGCAGGTGCTCGCCGCCTCGTTCCCCCAATGCCGCGTTCCGTAGAAGAACAGTCCGACCACGACCGCCGTCTGGAACAGTCCGAAGAGCAGCACCGAGAATAGGGCGCGCTTTGAAAAGATCTCGTCGATCGAGACGGGGGGTCGGTTCATCGAGCCGACCGTGCGCTCCACGCCGAGCGCGAGCACGGGCAGAGAGTCCGTGATCAAGTTGATCCAAAGAAGCTGGGTCGAGGAGAGGAAGTCATACCGCCATAAAAACAGCGTCGCAAACAGCACGGCGAGCACTTCCGCAAGGTTGGTCGAGAGGAAGAACGACACCGTCTTTTTGACGTTGTAAAAGACGTTTCTCCCCTCTTCGACCGCGCCGACCATCGTGGAGAAATCGTCGTCGGTGATGACCATGTCGGCGGCGTTTTTCGTGACGTCCGTGCCCGAGCCCATCGCGACCCCGATGTCCGCCGCCCGCACCGACGGCGCGTCGTTCACGCCGTCGCCCGTCATCGCGACGATCTCTCCCCTGCGCTGCAATGCCTTCACGATTTCGAGCTTATGCTTGGGACTCACCCGCGCATACACCGAATACTTTCCCGCCCCCTCTTTCAGGGTCTCTTCCCCTTCGTCGAGCATTTCGCCCGTAGCGACTTCGTCCCTCGAATCGGCGATCCCGAGCCGCTTTGCGATCGCAAACGCCGTCTCTGCGCCGTCGCCCGTGATCATGACCGTGCGGATTCCCGCCGCCTTGCAGGCTCTCACCGCCTCCTTCGCGCCCTCTTTAGGCGGGTCGTACATCGCGACAAGTCCCAAAAACGTGAGCCCGCGCTCCTTAACTTCACCGTCAAACTCCCCTTCCGCAAAGGCAAGCACCCGCATCGCGCGGCGGGACTGTGCTTCGATCTCCCGTTTGATCTTCTCCCTGTCCCCTTGCGTGAGGCTCTCGCGCGCAGGACCGCGGAAGATCTTATCGCACCGTTCGAGCAGCACGTCCGCGCCGCCTTTCAAAAACAGTTTTTTGCCGCCGCCATCGAGCCTTGCGGCGACGCTCATCATCTTCCGCTCGGACGAGAACGGCTCGCCGCCCAAAACCGTCGCCGAAACGTCGAATGCGCACCTGTCGGTATATTCGACGAGCGCGATCTCCGTGGGGTCGCCCACATATGCGCCCGCGCTCCCCTTGACCGTATGGCAGACGCGCATGCAGGTCAAAAGCCGCCGCTGCCCTTCGGAGAGGACGTACTTCTCCGCGCCGTCCTTGGAAAAATCGGTCTTGATCGCCTCGACCGTCATTTTGTTCTTGGTGAGCGTGCCTGTCTTGTCCGAACAAATACAGGTACAGCTTCCGAGCGTTTCGACGGCGGAGAGCTTGCGCATGACGGCACGGCGGGCGGACATCCGCTTGACTCCCATCGCGAGGATGATGGTCACGACCGCGCCCATGCCCTCGGGGATTGCCGCGACCGCCACGGCGACCGCTGTCATGAGATTGTCGAGAAAACTCACCCTGTGCGCGAGCAACCCGCCCAAAAAGAGCACGGCGGCGACCGTCAGAACCGACGCCGAGATGATCTTCCCGAGCCTTGCGATCGTCTTGTCGAGCGGGGAAAGCGTCGGTGCGGATTCATGCAAGAGCCTTGCGATCGCCCCCATCTCCGTATGCATTCCCGTCGCCGTCACGACGCAACGCGCGTTTCCGCTCACGCAGAACGTGCCGAGGTGCGCTTCGTTCGCCCGTTCGAGCAAAGAGCTCTTCTCCACCTTGCAGTCGCGTTTGACGGCGGGCTTACTCTCCCCCGTCAGGGCGGACTCGTCCACGCGAAAATTTTCACTGCGCAAGATCCTGCAATCGGCGGGGATTCTGTCTCCCTCCCCGATCTCGACGACGTCGCCGACGACGAGAAGGCTTGCGTCGATCTCTTTCACCCGCCCGCTTCGCACGACTTTCGCCGTCGCATGGGACAGCTTTTTGAGCTTTTCGATCGCCTGATCGGCGCGGTAGGATTGGATGAACCCGACGAACGCGTTCAATAGGATGATGAAGAGCAGGATGCCCGTGTCGGCGATCTCATGAAGATCGCGCGTGATATAGGCGAGCACGCCCGACAGCAGCGCGGCGCAAATGAGGATGATCGTCATGAGGTCCTTGAACTGCGCGAAAAAAAGAAGGGGAAGGCTACGCTTTTTCCCTTCCTTCAACCTGTTTTCCCCCTGTTCGAGAAGTCTGCGCTCGGCTTCTTCTTGTTCGAGCCCCGACTCCTTAGACCCAAGTTGGGACAACACCTCCGCCTTGGACAGTTTGTACGATTCTTTCATACGATAGCGTATGAGCGCGCGCGCCCGATTATGAATGTCCCGCGCTCTGCCGAAAAAAATCCCTGCGAGATTCGCGAGGCATATCATTTTTGGATAGATCGAACGCGCCCTCACCCCTTGGCTCCCCCTCTGAAATAGGGGTGGAGCAAGTTTTTCCTCTTGGCTCCCCCTCTGGAATAGGGGGAGCTGGCGAGCGAAGCGAGACTGAGGGGGTGTCTCCTTATTTACCAGCGCGATTGCGACACACCCCTTTCCCCCTCGCGTTGCTCGGGTACTTTCCCCTCAACGGGGACAGCAAGAGGAAAAGGCGCAACCGCTCGCACTTACTCAAAGGGGACAGCAAGTTTTTGTGCATCGTCGTATACTAAAAATCCCCCCGCAACACCTGCGAGGGGAAATCTTTTTTATGCTTATTTTTTGAGACGCAGCTTTTTCTTTCGGATAAAGTAAAAGACGAGAACGCCCGCGCCCACAACGCACAGCACGCCGAAACAAATCGAAAGAATCACATATAAGTTCGCATGGCTGTCCGAGGCGACGATGAACCGCGCTTCGAGCAGGTCTCCCGCCTCAAATTCAAGGAAACGCCGCAAGGCCGTCTCCTCCCCCTCGGCGACCGCCTCGCCCTTGACCGAGTACTCCATCCTTTGGGTCGTGCCGTCCGCTTTCACCCGCAAAAGCGCGGGCTCGCCGTCCAAAAGCGAATCCGCAAGATAAATACGCACGGTAAAATCCTGCTCCGCCGCCCCGTTCGGCCCGGGGAAAAAGGTGAGCGTGAACACTCGCTCGGCTTGCAACCCGTCATGCAGTTCGGTCTTGTCGCTCTGCGTTTGGTCGGTCAACGAAAAGTCCCACTCGGGCGAGATCCCGCCGTCGCAAGTAACCGAAAACGCAAGATCGCCCGTCTTGCCCTCGAACCGCTCGGCATAAACGAGCAGCCGCGTTTTGACCGTCCCGCCCGAGAGCTCATAGTCCCGCTCATTTTTCAGCGAGAAGGAGATCTCCACCGAATATACCCCGAACGAGAGTGCGGCAAAGTCGAACGGCTTTCCGTCGATCCTCCCCTCGGGCACGATCTCGTCGCCGAGCACGTCCTTCCAATCGGGCAAGAACGCATATGCGCCCGCCTGCACGCGGTCTCCCTCCATGATCGAAAGCTCCCGCGGCGTGAACGCCGTCACATCGACATAGCGGCGGGATACTTCTACTTGAATGTTGACCGACAGCCCCGCCGAGATCACCGAGAGCGTCGCAAAATCCCCCTCCCGCTGCGTAAGATCGCCCGACAGGACGAAATAATCGTCGATATATTCCTCACCGTTCTCGCGCACCGTCGCGTCCGAGCTTTGCAGAATGGTGCGCTTGATCCCGTCGTCATACTCCCCCGTCACGGCAACGCGCGACATCAAAGAGACAAGCGGCATGTCCGCATATACGGGGTCTCCGCGCAAAAATTCCGCCGAAAGCGATACGAGCGAAGGCTTGATGACGTTCACGGAAAAGACCCCCGAAATTCCGCTCTCTTCCAGCGTCACCGTGATCTCGTTCACGCCCACAAACAGCCTGCCCGAAGGCGTCGAAAGACGGTACTCCCCGATCTCCCCCTTAAAAGGCGCGCCGTTGACGTTCGTCCCTACAATGCTCAGTCCTTCTTTCAAAATATCGAGCGAACTCGTGGGGTAGACGGTCTCATCGCCTTGATACTCCGCCGAAATGGACAGAAGCGGAGCTTGGATCAAGAACCAGCTCTCGTTTTCCCGCTTGACGGAATAGTCCTTGTCGTCCGAGAAGAACTCGCCGCTGCCGCTTCCTTTGGCAAATCTCTCCTCTTTGGAGAGAACGCCGACCCCCGCTCTGCCCGTAAAATCATTTGTCTTGATGAAGTTCAAGTGGGAAAGGAAGATGTTGTCGTCCTCGCCGTCCGTGTTTTTATTCCCTTCGACCCGAACGCCGCCTTCAAGCGTTAAAACGCTGCTCGAATATACGCCGCCGCCCTCGCCCGCCGTATTTTCGGTGACGAAAATATTTCCGCGCAAGGTTGCGTTCCCGCTGCCGACGAAAATTCCGCCGCCGCGCTCCGCATTGCCTCCCTTGATCTTCCCTTCGCTCTCACCCTCGCCCAAAACGAGCAATGTGCCGTTTACGGAAAGAACCGAGCCCTTCTGTCCCGCCTTCAAGGCGAGGGTATGCCCGTTCAGCGAGAGCGTCCGCTTCTCCTCTTGGGGGATCGAGATCGTTTCATTTGCCGTGCAATCCGAAAGCAGTACGAGGGTTTTTCCGTCCTCCCACGCCTTCAAAGCCTCGGAAAACGTTGTATATTGGGTCGAATCAGAGCCGTCCGCCGTCGCCTTCACTTCGGCGACGGGGTCTGCCGCGAGCGCGGGATACGGCTTTGCAAAGGCAAAGGGAAGGCAACCGAGCAGCAGCCCGCAGATCAGCAGGAAAAGCGCGAAGGGCGTTTTCAGTTTATATGTTCCGACTTTCATTTGTGTTTCCTCGGCGATGGACTATCCTTATTATAGCGCAAGATGCGGGAAAATGCAAGCGAATCGTCTCAATTCGCATAATTGCCGCGCTTTTTCAAATACTTTTTTTATGACGATCACGGGAAAACTCGAAAAAGACGTATCCACGCTCAAAAAGCTCCTGTCTGCGGAGGACATTCTCACCTTCGACTTTACGTCGGACAGCGGACAGGCGTTTACGGTCGTCTTTGCAGACCCGATCACCGACAAGGAGCTGTTGGGCGAGCAAGTCGTCCGCCCGCTTCTGTCCTACGACGGAAAACCCACCGCGGAAGAAGTGGGCAAAAAGCTGACCTCGCCCGAACGGCGGGAGGAAAAGGACTTTCAAAAGCTGTCCGAAGAGGTGCTTGCGGGCAATCCCGTGCTCTTCTTCGAGGGCATGGACGAGGCGATCATCGTCGGGACGAAAAAGGTGTTCGTGCGCGCCGTCGCCGAGCCCTCGACGGACGTCGCCGTCAAAGGTCCGCGCGAAGGGTTCATCGAGGACGTCAAGATCAATACCTCGCTCGTCCGCCGCCGTCTCAAATCCAAGGACCTCAAAATCGAGTTTCTGAACGTCGGCAAACGCTCCAATACCTTTGTCGCGGTGTGCTATCTCGACGGGATCTCCGTCAAAAAGACGGTCGAAGAGGTCAAAGCGCGGCTTTCGGAGATCGACATCGACTACATCGCCGATTCTTCCTATCTCACGCACTTTCTCGCCTCGCGGCCCTATTCTCTGCTCAAACAGATCGGCACGACCGAAAAGCCAGACATTTTCTGCGCAAAAATCGCGGAAGGACGGGTCGGACTGCTCGTGGACGGCTCTCCCATCGCCCTGACCGCGCCCTATCTTCTCGTCGAGGACTTTCAATCGAGCGAGGACTACTTCGTGCCCCCCTACCGCGCGACGTTCACCCGTATCCTGCGCATATTATCGCTGTTCGTCGCGATCTATCTTCCCGCCTTTTACATCTCGGCGCAGCTGTTCAAATTGCAGTTGTTCCCCGTGAAACTTTTGCTCACGATCGCAGGCGCGATCCGCGACATCCCCTTTTCGCCGTCGCTCGAAATGCTGCTCGTCTTGTTCGTGCTCGAAGTCCTGAACGAGGCGAGCATCCGCATGCCCAAGTACGTCGGCATGGCGCTCTCCGTCGTCGGCGCGCTCGTGCTCGGCGAGACCGCCGTGAGCGCGGGCTTCGTTTCCACCCCTGCGATCATCATCATCGCGTTCAGCGGGATCGGGCTGTATGCCGTGCCCAATCTGATCGAAGTCACGAGCGTTTTAAGGCTCGTGATGCTGCTCGTTGCGGGCAGCGTCGGCACATACGGGATCTTGCTCGTGACGGCGTTCGTGCTTCTATATCTTGTGACGACCGAGAACTTCGGAACGCCCGTCCTTGCGCCCTTCTCGCCGCTCATAAGGCGCGATCTTCGCGATTCGCTCATCAAGTATAATTTGGGCTCGCTCGATATGCGCCCGAAAACTTTGCAAAGCCCGAACAAGCGGCGGCTCAAACAAAAGGGAAAACAAAAGGAGACGCAAAATGACTAAGATCTCATCCCGCCAGCTGTATTTCTTTCTCGCCTGCATTGCGCCCGTGGGCAAGCTCGTCATCATGCCCTCCCGCCTTGCGACCTATTCGGGGAACGATCTCCTGCTCCCCGTGCTCTTCAACTATCTCATCGAGACGGGCATGGTCTTTGTTGTCCTGCTCCTTGCAAAGCAGGGAAAGAGCTTCTTCTCCCTCTTGAAAGAGCACATCGGCAAGGTCGGGGCGGCGATCGTCGTGCTGCTCTTTTCCGCCTTTCTTTTCTATGCGGCGTTTCTGCCCCTCTTCGAACAAAAGGTGTTCGTGCAGGGAGTGTTTTACGACACGATCCCCTCGCTCGTCGCCTTTGCCCCCTTCTTTCCGCTTGCGGCATATCTCTGTTCCAAACCGCTCTCGTCCTACGGACGCACTTGGGACATCTTAGGACCTGTCGCGATCGCGGGGCTTGCGGGCATTCTCGTCTTGTCCGTATCCGAGGCGGACTTCGGCGCGCTGCTGCCCGTGGGCGCGTCGGGCGCGAAGGGCATCTTCGGCGGAACGGCGCATTCCCTCTGCTGGTTCTTCGACTCGGCGTTCTTGCTCTTCCTGCTCGGAAAAATCGACTACCAAAAGGGCATGGCATGGAAGGGCGCGCTCTTTTACGGACTCGGCGGGCTTGCCGCCATCCTCTATATCGCCGTCTTTTACGGGATCTTTCAGGAGACGTCGATCAACCAGCTGTTCGCCTTTGCCAAGACGAGCAAGTTCTTCTCGGGCATCACGGTCCTTGGACGGGTGGACTTTTTGTTCATCTATGCCCTGGCGTTCGTGATGATCTTTTACTGCACGCTGCCGTTGCAGGCAGGCATCGACGGCATTTTGCAGGTATTCGGCAAAAAAAAATATTTGCCGACCATCCTCGCCGTCGCCTTGAACGGGATCCTCGTACTGCTCATGGTCTTTTTCGACTATCGGTTCGGACAGATCATGCACTTCGTCTCCGAAAAAGTGTTTTGGCTGTTCCCCGTCTTTACCGTCCTTGCGCCGCTCTTGCTGCTGCTTTTGAGAAGGAGAAAAGATGAAAGCGCGTAAATTTCTCAAAACATTGCCGATGAAGTTCTATCTCCTGCTCCTCGCCGTCGTGCTGTTTTCGTTCTTTTCCAACGACTTCGGGCTCGTCGACATCCAAAAGACGGCGGTCATCCTCGCCGCGGGCATCGACAAGACGGAAAGCGGCTTTTCGCTCACGGCGCAGATCGCCGTTCCCAAGGGCAGCGACCGCTCGCAGGGCGGCACGTCGAGCGTGGACATCCAATCGGAAGGCGAGACCGTCTCCGACTGCGTGTCCAATATCTTCTCCGAGACGGGCTGGGTGCCCAAGCTCGTGTTCATCAACCTCATCGTGATCGGCGAGGACGCGGCGAAAGAGGACGTCGTCTCCTACCTCAACTACTTTTTGCGCAACGAATATATGAACGACTCCTGCCACCTCGCCGTCTGCGAGGGCACGGCGCACGACCTGCTCTCCTCCAAGAGCGCGACCGACGATACGTCCGCGCTCGCCATCCAAAAACTCTTTTCGACTGCCGCCGAAAAATCGGGCAAGGTCATGCCCAATACCCTCAAAGACTTCGCGATCGGCTACTACGGCGTCTCCAAGAGCAGCTATCTTCCCTATGTCCGCGCAAAAAACCAGACGGGCTCAACCCACGGCGACGCCGAAAACACCTCGGGCGGCGGCTCGGGCGGCGGCTCTGGCGGCTCGCAAGGGTCGTCGGGCTCGCAAACGGAACAGGAAAAGATCTACCTCGCCGAAGAGACCGCGCTCTTCTCGGAGGGGAAACTCGTCGCCGTCCTGCCCCCAGAACAGACGCTTGCATTCAGCTTGTTGAACGGAAATGTGGTATCGGGCACGTTCAACGTGAAGGAGAAGAGCGGCGAGGCGGTGACGCTGACGGTGATTGAGAACGGCGGCGGGGTGAAGATCGACATGAAGGGCGCGCCGCGCGTCAAGATGAAGATCGACCTCACGGTGCGGCTGTGCTGCCGCGGGACGACCGCGCCCATCGAGGACATCTCGACGGACGACGTAAAGCCCGAGCTCCTCGACAGCGCGAAAGAGGTCTTGACGGGATATGTGCAGGCGCTTTGGCAGACGGGAAAGGAGAGCGGGTGCGATCTCTTCCACTTGCAGCGCGACGTGTACCGCTCGTCCCTCAAAAAGTATAAGGAATGGAAGGATTATCTGCTCGATGCGGCACAGCCCGAGATCGAGGCAAGCGTCCGCTCTTTGAGATAAACATCTTGCCCACTCTTTAAGATAAATATCTTGCCCACCCCTCTGAGATAAACATCTTGCCCACCCCTCTGAGGGGTGGGTGGCACGAGCATTGCGAGTGACGGAAGGGGTGTGCGACGACCGTACTTGCGCCAAAATAAGGTGACACCCCCTCAGCCGCTTCGCGGCAACTCCCCCTCGAAGGGGGCGCCAAGTTTTAGGAATAGCAAGAAAAACCACCCGATCGTATGGTTTTCCTTACAAACAAAAAAGACGCTTCGAAAAGAAGCGTCCGTATCTTATTCAGTTGTGGGTGTCCGCGCACAGCGGACGGAACGAACAAGGCTCTTTCTTCATCCCCGCCGCATAATCTGCGATCGCTTGGAAAAACTCGAAGCATTTCATCGCTTGGGATCTAAGCCGTGACCTTCGCCCCTTCTTTCAAACAGTACATCGGTCTGCCCTCCTTGATCAAGTCTTGATTCTCCCGATAAATTTCAACGCTTTCATTGGCATCACCTCCCGTAAAATATTTTCGGTCCAATGCCTATTCTGTAAAACCCATCGGAGGATCCTCCTGTTAAAAAATTGCTTTTTTTGTGACTTTCTTGCCTTTTGTAATTTCATTATAACACAGATTTTCGATTTGTCAAGGGGTTTTCGAAAAATTTTTCGGAAAATTTTTATGTAATTTTTGGAACGCGCTTTCTCGCGGGATTTCCCCGCAGGAAATGACCATAAATTGACAAAAAAAGACAGAATATCGTTTTTTCGGTGCGTATCTTTTCTTTATAATGGAGAAAACGCATTAAGGTGGTCTGAAATGAAGAAACAAAGGTTTTCGATCCCGTCGGGAATTTTGGGGATGGCGGGGAAATATACGCTACTGTTGATCGGCATGATCTTCATGAATTTCGCGCTCCCCTTTCATGAGCCGTTCTCCTTCCCGCTGTACTATGCCGCGCTCTGCTACGGCTTCGACCCCATCCTGGCGAGCGCGGAATACCTGTTCGCCTCGATCGTCTCCTTGGATCTCTTCGCGACGCTCTCCGCGCTCTCCCAAGCCGCCATGATGCTCCTCGTCTTTGCGCTCTATAAACGGGCGCACAAAAAGATGAAAACCGAACGGCTTCTCTATCTCTTTGCGGCGCAGATCCCCTTCGTCCTGCTCTTTCCGCTCGAAGGATATACCATCTTCCCCTTCTCCGCGGTCCTGCAAAAGGTCGTGCTCGGGGTGTTCTTCTTTTTTCTCTCCGTCTTTTTCGAAGGCGCGCTGTATTCCCTGCTCCGCCGTTCCTTCCGCTGCCGCCTGACCGCGGGACAGCTCGCCGAAGTTCTGCTCTTCTTTATCGTGCTCGGGCTCGGCGTGTGCGGCGCGCTTGGCGAAACGGTCTACCTCTGCATTGCGCTCTCCGCGCTGCTCGTTGCGGCGATCCTGCTCAAAAGTTCCCCCGCCGTGCCCTTCTCCGCCGCCCTCTCCGTGCCGCTCTGCTTTTTGCATGCGAGCGCCATGCCGCTTGCAGAATTTACCCTTCTCGGCTGTTTCTCCCTGCTCTTCGTCGGCTACGGAAAAATCCCCGCCGCCCTCGGCTTTGCGCTCACCTTCATCGCGTCCGCGTACTTCAAAGGGCTGTACTTCGAGAGCGGGCTCGACATCTTCTTGGGACTGCTCCCCTGTCTCGTTGCGGTCGCAGTCTCGCTGCTTTTGAGCGACAAATTCTATAAAAAGGCAAAGCATGCCCTGCTCTTCTACCGTGAACGCGCCCTGCCGCGCATTGCGATCAACCGCAACCGCCGTGCCGTCGGCGAACGGCTGTATGAGGTCTCCTCGCTCTTTCGCGAGATCGAAAACGCCTTCACCGAAAACGAACAAGAGGACAACACCTGCCCGCTCATCACCGAGCACTTGAAGAATACCCTCTGCCGCAACTGTCCCGGGCGGCGGAGATGCGAGGAGAGCGGCGCGTTCGCAGGCATGGACAAGCTCATTGCGATCGGCTATGCCAAGGGACAGGTGAGCCTCGTCGACCTGCCGTCCGATCTCGGCGCGGTCTGCGGGAACACGGCGGGACTGCTCTTTTCCGCAAATAAACTGCTTGCGACCTACCGCGGGACGGCGAAGGAGCTCGAAGGCGCGCGGGAGAGCCGCAGACTGCTCGCCCAACAGGCGCACGGGGTGAGCGAGATCTTGAAGGACATCGCCATGGAACAGAGCGAAGAGTATTCCTTCTCCGAGGGCGAGAGCGCGCTCTCGTCCGCATTGGCGACAGCGGGGATATTGAGCTCGGAGATCTTCGTCTATGGCGACGGTAATTCGCTCACGGTGAGCATGACGCTCGCCTCGAACGTCAACGGAAAGCGGCTGTGCGCGGTCGCGGGGAAGGCGCTCGGCACGCCCCTCTCGCTCGCGGAGAAGATCCCCCTCGCCCCCAACAGAACTTGCTACATTTTGCGGCGCAAGCCTGAGTTTGACGCGGCATTCGGCGTTGCGACCCTGCCCAAAGAGGGCGAGACTGCCAGCGGCGACGCGTATTCCATCTTGAAGATCGACGAACGTCGGTTTCTCGTCGCACTCTCGGACGGCATGGGCAGCGGCGAAGCGGCGCGCGACATCTCCGACAAGACCTTGAACCTCTTGGAGAGCTTTTATAAGGCGAAAATGCCCTCCGATACGGTGCTCTCGACCGTGAACCGCCTCATCGCGTTTTCCCCCGAAGAGACCTTCGCCTGCCTCGACCTTGCGGCGGTGGACCTCGACACGGGAGAAGCGGACGTCGTCAAGATCGGCTCGCCCGTCGGATTTATTCTTTCGGAAGAAGAGCTGCGCGTCTTGGAGGGAGATTCCCTGCCGATGGGCATGCTCGACGCCGTCCATCCCTCGACGCTACGCGCGCAAATGGGCGAAAACGACTTCATGCTCTTCATGAGCGACGGCGTGACCTCGTCCTTCGGCTCTTCGGCAGACCTCTACGGATATTTGAGCAGCCTGCGCCCGATCAATCCGCAATCGCTTGCCGAAGAGATCTTGTCGAACGCCTTGACCCGCCGCCAGGGACACGCAGAGGACGATATGACCGTCGTCGCCGTAAAATTGATGAAGTCGGCTTGACAGCTTTGTTTATGATATGGGAGAAAGACGTAAAAGCGGCGTCCGAGGAGAAATTCCTCGGACGCCGCTTTGTATTGAAATTTCGTTAGAAAGTTATCGGCTTTTCGGTATGTATCCAACGCTTTTTCGGAAATGGTTTTAACTTACGCGGGAAGTTGCGGCTTGCCCTGCGGAGCGTTCCATGATGATGGTAAATTTGGCGGCGTCGCTGGAAAGGACGTAGATGATCTTGCCGTCGGAATAGTCGTACATTTCGGTGACGGGTTCGCCGCTGACGTTGACGTTCATCTTGATCTTGCCGTTTTCGAAGGTATAAGTGCCCTTGGCTTCGAACGCAGAGGCGTCGGTTTCCGCGGATTTGGATTGGACGATGCCATTGCCCTGCTCATCGAGGATGAGCCGATAATAGGAATAGCTGTCGTTGTCGATGGGGACGCCGTTGAACGTGCCCGAGATGGACTTCATTTCATAGCGGCCAGCGACTTCGTTGAGGGCGGGATGGTCCTCGCAAGCGGTAAAGCACAAGAGCGCCGCCGCCGCGAGAATGGGCAACTGCAATACGCGAAATATTTTTTTCATAATTCTCACATTCACTCCTTTCATATATTATAACAGAAAATCGGCGGTTGCGTCAATCAAAATTTTGAAATTTAGGGAAAATTTCGAAAAATTTCTAAAAAATGAAATTTCCCGTTTGGTTTTTGGGATATTGCGCAAACGCCCCCTTAACTCCCCCTTGGGGGGACGGCAAGCATGGGCGACCGTGCTCACCCAAGCAAGGCAGTGAAACTCGGATTTCCGATGCGCCGCCCTCGTGGGGTTTCGACGAGCTTCACTTCGCGGCGGCGCAGAAAGTGAAAGCATAAGAGTTCGCAAAAAAGCGCTGCGGGGTTCGGGACACATCGCAAGTGTCCCGAGCCTTTTTTGCTTCTTTTTTCAAGCGTGAAAAAAGAAGAACTAAATGAAACAAAAGGGCTCGCATGAATCTCTCATGCTCTAAGAGAAACAAGACTTTCATATTCCAATCATAGCACACTCCTTTCTCCCTCTCAGGGGACAGCAAGAGAAAAATCTTTGATCAAATTCCTTTCTCTTTCGAAAAATTTTCCGAAAAACTCTGTTTCTCCTTGAAAAACGGGGAAAGTTGGTGTATAATAAAGGTTGAATCAAGCGAAAAAAGGTAATCTTTCAATGAAAAAAATCCCTTATGCGATCATCATCATGGACGGCTACGGCTTGCGCGCCGAAACAAACGGCAACGCCATTCTCTTCGACGGCAGCAAAAACATCAACGCCCTTCGACAGGCGTACCCTTCCGCGATGCTCGGCGCGAGCGGACTCTCCGTCGGGCTTCCCGACGGGCAAATGGGCAATTCCGAAGTGGGACATCTCAACATCGGCGCGGGCAGGATCGTCTATCAAGACCTCACAAAGATCACAAAATCCATTCAGGACGGCGATTTCTTCCAAAACCCCGCCCTCATCCATGCGATGGACCATGCGCGCGACAACCATCAAAAGCTCCATCTCTTCGGGCTTCTATCCGACGGCGGCGTGCACAGTCACATCACCCATCTCTTCGCGCTCTTGAAAATGGCAAAGGAACGCGGTTTGAAACAGGCTTATGTCCACGCCTTTTTGGACGGACGGGACGTCTCCCCCACCTCGGGCATCCAATACGTCAAACAGCTTCAAGACGAAATGTCCGCGCTCGGCTTCGGCAAACTCGCCTCGCTCTCGGGGAGGTATTATTCAATGGACCGCGACAACAATTGGGATCGCGTCGAAAAGAGCTACGACATGCTCACTCTCGGAAACGGGCTTCAAGCGCAAGACCCCGTCTCTGCGCTCGAAAACTCCTACAACTCGGGCGTTACCGATGAATTTGTCTTGCCGACCAATCTCACGGAAAACGGCAAGCCGATCGCGCTGGTGGAAGCGGGAGATTCGATCGTCTTTTTCAATTTCCGTCCCGACCGTGCGCGGGAGCTGACGCGGGCGTTCTCGCAAAAAGAGTTTTTCGTGCCGAAGGGCACGGCTTTTGAGCGCAAGACGGGATTTTTGCACCCCGTTTACGTCTGTTTCACGCCGTATGATGCGACATTTGACGACGTTTCGGTCGCCTTCCCCAAGCAAGATCTCAAAAACACGCTCGGCGAGTATCTCGCAAAGTGCGGCAAGACGCAGCTCCGCATCGCCGAAACCGAAAAATACGCGCATGTGACCTTCTTTTTCAACGGCGGCGTGGAAGCGCCGAACGAGAACGAGGAGCGCGTTCTCATCGCCTCGCCCAAAGTTGCGACCTATGACTTAAAGCCCGAAATGTCCGCCTTGGAAGTGACGGAGCGCGCACTTTGCGAGCTCGACACGGGAAAATACGACGTGATGATCTTGAACTTCGCGAACTGCGACATGGTCGGACACACGGGCGTGTTCGACGCAACGGTCAAAGCGGTGCACACGGTGGACGAGTGCGTGAAGAAGATCGTCGATAAGATCCTTTCGATGGGCGGGAGCGCGATCTTGACCGCGGACCACGGGAATGCGGACAAGATGGTCTCGGAGGACGGCGGGACATTCACGGCGCATACGACGAGTCCCGTACCCGTGGTGGTGATCGGGGACAAATTCAAGGGCGCGCATTTGCGCAAAGACGGCATTTTAGCCGACCTCGCCCCGACCCTGCTTACGATGATGTCTCTCCCCGTCCCTCCCGAGATGACGGGCAAGAGTTTGATCTTATAAGGAAATGCATGATAAATATGCCGCGGGCGCAACTTTGCGCCCGCGGCTTTATTATTTTTACTTTTACACCTTTTACTTTTTCTCTTTGCCCGTATTTCGGTTGATCTTTACCCATTTCGGTTTCGAAAACAATCCAAGCGTCATCGTGAGGCAGTAGACGACGGTGAACGCGGGAAAGAGCAGCGCGCCCGAGAGAAGTTCTCTGCGCTTTTTTGCGCCCATCTTTTTATAGTCGAGCAGAATCAGCAAAAGTCCTTGCGAAATGCCCGCGATAAAAAACAGCGCACCGAGGCAGATCCCGACGATCGTCAACAGCTGCCATAGCCCAGGTCCTGCGATTCCGATCGCCGCCGCCTGCGCGCCCGTCAACGCCCCCATCGCGCCGAGATAGGCGCAGGCATAGATGTAATATGCGGGAATCCAGGTACAAAGCAGCAAGCAGATGAAGGTAAAGTTGTAAGTTAAGATCTGCTCGAAGAAGGAAAAACGAAGCTGTTTGATCGTATTCCAGCACATTTTGAGGGCGTATTTCCCGAGCAGCCGCGCGTTTCCCGCGGCGATACGCTTGTTGCGGTTCATCGTGTCGCGGAAGGATGAGGGAAGATCTTCATAGACGACCGCATCCTCGACGAAGCGGCAACGGTAGCCTTCGAGCATTCGCTTGAAGCAAAATTCGGTATCTTCGGTAATGCTCACGGTGTCGTAGCCGCCGATCTTTTTGATGATCTCCATATCGGTCATCGCCCCGGGACCGTTGACGTGCGCATCGATATGCAGCCGTTCGCGCACGCGGGAAGAAAAGCGCGAATCGAAAATATAATACAGTCCGCAAGCGCGCGTGAATTGGTTCTGCGTCATGTTGAGCGCCGACTCATAGGGACGGGCGATCTTCGCGCCC
Source organism: uncultured Clostridia bacterium (assembly GCA_947631465.1). Taxonomy (GTDB): domain Bacteria; phylum Bacillota; class Clostridia; order Christensenellales; family Borkfalkiaceae; genus Gallimonas. The sequence goes on along the minus strand of CANRLK010000002.1, from coordinate 1,413 downwards.
GACATGTATGCGTCGTTCATGAGAGAGAGAAAATCGTCGCAGACGTGATTGTCCGCGTCGAGACGGATGGAAAACCGATAGTCGATCCCGCTCGATAAGATCCGCTCGTAGCCGTATTTCAACGCATAGGAGACGATGTGCTTCTTGGGATCGGGATCGTCGAGCACAAAGACGGTCGCCCCCGCCTCTTTCGCCAGCCGCGCCGTATCGTCGGTACAATTATGCGCGATCACATATACGTCAAAGAGTTCCTTGGGGTAAGTCTGCCGCTCAAATAGAAGTCTTACCGTATCGTAAATCACGTCCGCCTCGTTGTGCGCGGGAATGATCACGCAGATCCGCATTTTTCTATCGCTCTTCGGGAACTTCCGTTTGGGAAGCCAAAAGAGAAACATATAGAGAAATTGCAGAATAAACGGGATCCCGATCAAGATCAAGAGGACGTTATTGATCTGCGTAAGAACATTGTACAAAGTGACGTGCCACATATCATTCCCCGAAAGAGCGCAAGAAAATACGTTCGATCTCCCCTTCGTTCGGCTCATAGACCGACTTCTTCACGTTCTTGTTCGTCACCGAACGCTTTGTAAAATCCAAAAGTTTCTCTTTTCCGATCTTCTCGCGCTCCCCCAAAAGACGGTCGATGACCTCAATGATCTCCTCAATGCGCTCGCCGCACGCCTCTTCGATCGCTTTGAGCTCTTCGATCTTCTTCTCTTTGCAAAGGCGGAAGGTCTCGCCGATCAAAAGCCCGTTCGCCCTGCCGTGATCGATGCCGCAAAAATAAGTGAGGCAATATCCCAGCCCGTGCACTGCGGTCGTGCCCGACTGCGCGATCGCGATCCCCGCAAGGGTAGAACCCAAAAGGAGCGCGTCGCGGTCTTGGAGCGACAACTTTCCGTCCGAACGCTTCATGACGGGATAGAGTACTTTCAACGCCTCTTTTGCCGCAAGCGCGGACATAGGCGACGATGCGCGCGACAACAAACTCTCCGCCGCATGGGAGAACGCGTCGATCGCCGTATTGACGGTGATCTTTTCGGGCAAAAACTGCATGTACTTCCCGTCGAGGAAGGCAATGCGCGGGAACATCGCGGGCGAGGAAATGCTCGTCTTGGTCTTTGCGAGGTCATTCGTGATGATGGAATACTGCGTGACTTCGCTTCCCGTGCCCGCCGTCGTCGGAATGTGTGCCATCGGAAGAGCAACGGGCAAAAACTTGCCTTGGAAGATCTCCTCGTCCGAAAGCGTCCCGTGAAGCGCAAGCATCGCGATCGCCTTTGCGGCGTCCATGGGCGAACCGCCCCCGATCGCGACGACAAAATCCGCTCGGAAGCTCTTTGCGAGCATCGCGCCCTCGCGGATACAGTCGATCGACGGATTGGGCAAGACGCGGTCAAAGAGCGCATACTC
>CANRLK010000001.1 GCA_947631465.1 uncultured Clostridia bacterium | reverse complement strand
AATGAAAAGAGGCATACATATATTCTTTTGGAAGGGCTTGCAAGCGATCTTTGGAAGTTGCTTGCGGACGGGACGGATTTCCCTGCTCTTGAAGAATGGGCGCGGAAGCGGGACGTCGCCGATCAACTTGAACAATTTTTGGGCGACCTTGCAGCCCAGGGGCTGATCGATTCGGATGAGAACGCTGGAACAGATGATGTTTATGAGCCGATCGAGACCGAGGACGGGAATCGAGAAGAGAGTAAGTTTGTGGAGGAAATGCAGACTTGGCTCTTTGACAACAAGTTGATGTTCTCTCTCTTCTTCGAGCTCACCTATCGCTGCAACTTGAAATGCGTGCACTGCTACAACCCGAAAGACTGCCAAGAAACGGAACTTGACTTTGAAACCTGTAAAAAGGCGATCGATGATGCTTACGATCTCGGCTGTTTTCGCGTCACTTTCTCGGGCGGTGAATCCACCCTGCACAGCCGTTTCCTTGAACTTGTCGCGTATGCGAGGAGTAAGCGGATGTCGGTGGAGATCTTCACAAACGGACAGCTGCTCTTTAAGGATGAAGAACTTTACCGCAAGACGTTGCGCCTGTACCCATATCGCATTTGCGTCAGCCTGTACAGCACGGAGAAAGAAATGCACGAGCGCGTGACGGCGGTGAAGGGATCGTTTGAAAACACGGACGGACTCATCCGCCGCCTGCGGAAGGATAACGTCAACGTACAGATTAAAAACTTTCTTCTCAATTTCAACTGCATGGATTGTATCAAAGTCAAAGATATGGCGAAGGAGCTTCATGCGACTTCCGTCGCCGATATTTCTCTCATTCCGACGATCGAGGGCGACAAAAAGACGTTGCAGTTTGAATTAAGTGAAGATGATCTGTTCAAGCTCTATACCGATCCCGATTCTCCGCTCTTTCTCGGAAAGGATTTTAAGAAATTAGAATATGAACGGATCAAGGACGCTTCTCCCTGTTTGGGCGGATTTACGGGGCTTACCGTAAATCCGAACGGAGAGGTCGTTATTTGCGTTTCGCTTCCACTCTTCATGGGAAATTTGCATCAAACTTCTCTTATAGAGATTTGGCAGGCGGCAATGAGGAAAGAAACAGATAGTGCGCTCTATCGTTGGCAGAGCGTAAAAATTTCCGATTGCATCGAATGCTATCAAGAAGATTACTGCGTTTTCTGCAACTATTGTCCGGGAATGGGTTATCTCGAAAAAGGTTATTTGAAGCGTTCGGAAGTCCTTTGCAAGCAAGCTAAGATAAAGATGAGAGCATATCATTACTTGAAAAGCGTTCCGTAAAAAATTTTTCATATGAGACATTTTCGGTACGTTTTATAGTTGATTTTTACGGTCGGTTTGTGATATACTCCGTCTACAAAAAATCATTATGAGGTGAATGTATGAAGATTGAAAACCATGTGATCGTAGAACTTGACAAAGAAGATGAAAAGCACCTCTTTATCCCCAAAGAAGCAGAGGGCTTCGATGTCGATGGCTATGTCGGCTTTTTCGGCGAACTCGAATCCATCGAAGTCGAAGAAGGGAACACCGTGTTCTGCGTAAAGAACAACTGCCTTATCAGCAATAAGAAGGGCACCCTTATTGTCGCCGCAAAGGGCGCAAAGATCCCTTCCGACGGCTCCGTAAAGCGTATTTTCAATTTTGCATTCAATATGCTTGAAAGCGTGAAGGGCGAAGTCCGCATTCCAGAAGGCGTAGAAGAGATCGGCGTGCGCGCCTTTAACGGGAACGACATCGAAAAGCTCTATCTTCCCGCTTCCGTAAAGACGATTTATGAAGGCTTTTTCCTGCAAAAACTCGATACATATCCTCAAATCATCGTCGACGAAAACAATCCCGATTACTATACCGAAGGCGGCTGCCTTATTGAGCGCGAAACCATGTCCGTCGTCGCCGTATTCGGGGATGAAATTATCATTCCCGAAGGCGTCAAAAGGCTCGGCGCGGGTACGATCTGCTTCTACGCCTTCAAAAAGATCGTTTTCCCCGCTTCGCTCGAAGAGATCGACAAAGTGAATTTTGCCATGATCGGACATCCCGAGTTTCTCGTTCCCAAAAACTCCTACGCCGAAAATTATCTCAAAGAACAAAAAGTTCCTTACTCCTATACGAAGTAAGCAAAACGCAGCTCAAACGCGGGCGGCGTTTTGCCGCCCGCGTTTCAAATACTCGGTGAGGTGCATAGCATGAAAATTGAAAACGGGATCGCTTATTTTGACCCCGACCGCGACGGCATAACGCTCTTTCTTCCCAAAGACGCAGAGCGGGCGGTATTTGACGCGGACTGCGTAAACCGCTTGATCGCCGCGGGCTTTGAGCGTATTGAATTGGAAGAGGGGAACGCATATTTCACGCTGCAAAACGGCTGCCTTCTCGATAGAGACGGAAACCTCGTTCTCGCGGAGAAGGGGGCTATGATGTCCGACGACATGGGGATCAAACGCATTTGCGATTTTTCCTTCCCTTGCCGCGAAATAAGGGAAACTGTCCATATCCCCGAGGGAGTGGAAGAGATCGGGCTCGACGTCTTTCGTGGAAAGATCAAAAGAGTGTATTTGCCCGCTTCGCAGAAATTCATCCATGAAGGCGCCTTCCGTCATACGCTCGAAATCGAGGAGATCGAAGTTGACGAGAGCAACCCTCGTTTTTATATGGAAAACGATTGTCTCATCGACGGAGAGAACGGAATGCTTCTCTATGCCGTCGGCAATACTGCCTTTATTCCCGACGGGGTAAAACGGATCGGACGGCTCGTCTTTCTCGATCACCGCTTTGAAAAGATCGTCGTTCCTTCATCCGTCGAGGAGATCGGGGAGCAGAACTTTTTCTATTTCGACCGAAGCGCAGGTCCGCAAGAATCCCCGTATGTCCGCGCGACGCATGCAAAGATTTTCGTCGCTTCGGGCTCTTATGCGGAGAAATTCTTTTGCGAGCGGGGGAGAGGGGACGAGATTACGACCTATCCCCGCGGTTGGAAATTGATATGAGGTGAGATATGCGCGTTGATAAAGAAGGACGGATCGTCAATTTCAACAAAAAGGAACAGCTCGGGAGACGCATTGTGATTCCCAAAAAAGCCGTGGGGTTCGGGGACAACATCATGGGAAGCGTCCTGCGGCTCGCCGCCTTTGACCCAAAAGAGAAAATCGAGGTGGAAGAGGGCAATCCCGTCTTTTATATGAAAGACGGGTGTCTCATCGACCGCAATACAAAGACGCTCGTTCTCGCCGAGATCGGCGCAGCGATTCCCGCGGACGGCAGCATCGAGCATATCGGGGAATATGCGTTCTGTCACCGTGCCAAAATCGACAGCTTTTATCACGGCGTCAAAATCGATCATTTGCTCATCATTCCCGACGGAGTAAAGACGATCGGCTTTTCGGCATTTGACGACTGCACGGGCATTTTCGGGCTCGTGATCCCCGAGAGCGTCGAACAGATCGCGCCCACCGCATTCAACGGGTGTGACGGGTTGGAGTGCATTGCGGTGAAAAAGGGCAATCCGAAATACTTTGCGGACGGGGACTGTATGATCGAACGCGAGACAAAGACGGTGATTTTGGGCTGCAAGGCAAGCAAGATCCTCGAAGGGGTGGCCGCGATCGGCGAGTCGGCGTTTTCCGAGATCGAAACGCTCGAAAGCATTGTCGTTCCGAATAGTGTAAAGCGCATTGAGAACGGTGCATTTGAATATTGCACGGCGTTAAAACAAATTACGCTTCCCGAAAAGGTGGATTCCCTTGGAAGTGACGTGTTCCGCGGGTGTACGTCGCTCGAAAGTATCGCGCTCCCCATGGGCGCGGATTGCATCGATATGTATCTGTTCAAGGAATGCGGAATGCTGAAAGAGGTCGCGATCCCCGAAAACGTTACTTCCATCGAACTCGGTGCGTTTGAAGATTGCTATTCGCTCGAAGAGATCGAGATTCCCGCAAGCGTGGAGTACCTTGGGCAATGGGCGTTTTATAATTGTAAAAACTTAAAGAAGGTCACCCTGAAAGAAGGTTTGAAAGCGATCTATGAAGAGGTCTTTGCGGGGTGCGCTTTCGAAGAACTTGTTCTCCCGCAGAGTCTTGAAGAGATTGGCGACGGCGTGTTTTTGTCGTGCGCTCATCTCAATGAGATCGTCATTCCGAAGAACGTAAATAAGATCGGCGAGGGCGCGTTCAAAGTGTGCGCGAGCTTGAAGTCGGTCGTATTTGAAGACCCTTGCGGCTGGATCTATAACGGCAGACCGCTCAAAGAAGAGGAGCTTCGCGACCCCGAAACTGCCGCGGAATTTCTTAGGCATAAATACTGTTCTTTCGAATGGAAAAAAGGATGAAATATCTCTTTCTTGACGTAGACGGCGTGCTGAATACGCCGCATTCTAAAACCCGCTGCGGGGGGTATATCGGCATCGACTTTGAGAAAGTATTGCTGCTCAAACATATCGTTGAGGAGACGGGCGCTTTGATCGTGCTTCATTCCACCTGGAAGGAGGAGTGGGAAAACGATTCCGCACTCAAATGCTGTCAAGACGCGCTTGCAAATTATCTTGATAAAAAGTTGCGGGCGGCGGGGCTTTGCGCGATCGATAAAACGCCCGACTATGCGGACGGGCGGTATCTTTCCCGCGGGGAGGGGATCGTAGAATATCTCAACGCGAGGGAGTGGGAAAGTTTTGTGATCTTGGACGACCTGCAATTTGATTACGATGGTTGCGGGCTCACCGATGATTTCGTCAAGACGGATGAAAACTTGGGGCTAACCCCCGAACTTGCCGAAAAGGCGATCGGAATTTTAATGAGGGAAAAGCAATGAATATCGTATTTATCGCACTCGAAACGCAGGACCCCGATCATCTCATCGAAGTCGGGGCGATCAAGGTGACGGACGGAAAACCCGTTGCGGTCTATCATTCCTTTGCGCGCCCCGCAAGGGAAATTTTGCCTGGGTATGAAGTTACATTCGGGGTCACGAACGATCACCTCGTCGGCGCGCCGCCCGCGGAACAGGTGATAAAAGAGGTTTTGAAATTTATAGAAGGCTGTCTTGTCGTCACCTATTCATTGGATCCGCCCGACCTCGAGGATGCGATCCTATCGAAGGCGAAAGGGAATGGGTTTCCCGATTTCCACGTTGAAACGCTCGAATTGCTGCCCATTTCCGATAAAAAATTGCCGATGTCGAAGGGCTATCCGAGCCTCTACAACGTTGCCGATTATTTCGGAGTGTACGACCCTCGGACAGATTGCCTTTCCCGTGCGATCATCATGAAAAAACTCTATCTCGAATTTGGACTGCCATATTGAAATTTGTTTCGGAATATGGTATAATTTTTTAAATTCAGACGGCGGGAAAGACCGCAAAGGAGATACAGATGAAAACTTTTAACTTGGAAACTTTTGGTGAAGAACTTGATGGGATTATTCGTGGTTTTGGGAATGAAGGCAGGATCTTTTCCAATGAGGAGCAGTTTCAATTTGAGCTTGCCCTTGAAATAGAGCGGAAATATCTAAAAGACGAAAGCGGCTACCCGAAAGTTCGTCTTGAAGTTTTATCATATGGTGAAATAAAAGAAGTCGCGCAGATGGATGTTGACGAGCGCAAGAAAATGTATACCGATATTATCATAGACATCAACGACTTACAATCCATTGCAATCGAACTTAAATATAAAACGAAGGGCGAAACCTCAGATAAGTATTATTTATATAAAACCCAAAATAGAACATCCTTTGTATTCGAGCAAGGAGCAAGCAATAATGGATGTTATTTCTTTCTCAAAGATGTTGAGCGTCTTGAACATTTGGTGAATGGTGAAAAGTTCGATTGCGATTCGAATAGGAGAGTTATAAAGGGGTATGCGGTTATTATTTCTAACGATGATTCGTACTGGACTCCGCATAAAAGTTTAATGGACGAATTTGCTATTTATCCATCTTCTTATGAAAATGAAGACGATATTCGTGTGATAGGAAACGGGACGTTGAGTCAACATCTCAAAATATCTTCGGAAGGCGAAATTCTTGACGGTAGGGCAAAACAATATCGCGACATTATAATAGCAAATAACGAGTGGCTAAAAGCGTACGATGAAAAAATCTCAAGAGAAGGGAGGAAGAAGAATAAAAAAGAAGAAAAGATTCTGCCCCCGATAACATTAAAAGGCGAATATCCGTGCAAATGGAATGTTTATTATGATGAGGGTTGTATCTTTAGAAAGAAAAGGAACGAAAGCCGCAAACACTTATTGGGCTTTAAGTATATGATTTTTAAAGTCGATTCCACAAAATAAGAGCGCGCGGGGGGATAAGGTCTTCGATTACTAATAAAATTTATCTCGATACGGGAACATGGCTAAGCGGCGTTCTGGGCTGTTTCCGTGTCGAAGATTGCAGGAGTTTTTATGTCAGTAAATAGTCTTTCCAAAGGTATCTTTTGGTATAGGAAAGGGGAAATTCTTCCTTTTCTCATTCCGTGCGATGAAAACGGAAAAATTATCGGAGTTCCCGAATATCCCATCGAGAGCAAAGATGGAAAGAATTACAATCATCAAAAGCTGTGGGCGCGGCTTCCTCGTGACGTTACGGATGGAGTATCATTCGACTTTTATCCGAGCGGCACGGTGGAGATTTCGGAAGGAAGATCGACCGTCTTTCTCCATCCTTCGCTTTTCACTTCGGAAATCGAGCTTGCGATCGTGCAAATATTCGGGCTTGTTTCGGAGAACAAAGTAAAGATCGTCCATTTTGTTCCCGACGCTTTTTTAAAGCATATGCAAACAAATAGAGACTTGCCATGAAAATTTATCATGCACACGGATACGTCGTCCGCGACGTCGAACGGATCGCAGGCTCGCAGGAATGGAAGAGGAATTCCTTATTCGGCGAAGTCTTTTTCGAGTTCGAAGAGGCGAAAGAGTTTCTTTTGAAGAGGTTCGATGAACTTCTCCTTGAAATTTGCGCGGGCGACGTTTTCCCGCAACAAGATAAAACGCTCCTTGTCGATCGGTCAAAGACGCTGAAAGAGGAATACATCGCCGATCATATCGACTATAAACTCATTGTCTCCGAAATCGACAGCGGGGCGACCGACGATCCGTCGCTGCCGCGAGTCGATTGGTATTTTCGCCATGACGGGGCACACCTCAAACGGTATTTTGTCTATCCCGATAAGACGATCGAATACCGCGTGGGGGATGAGCTGCCCGAGGCGGGGACGAAGTTCAAGGCGGGCGATCTCGTGAGCTATTGCGGCTCGCCTACGGGATATTATGAAGAAACCGTTTTGCTCGTTTATAAGACGCCGAACATCCCCATTGACCGCACAAAACCTTGGGAAAACCGCTACCGTCTATTGCATTTCGATCTCGCCGAGTATTACTACGGCGCGGGACATTTTCGGGACGACAGCCTTCATGAGAACGATATGCAGCCGTGCACGGAAGCATTTCTCGAAGAGTTGAAAGAGGACGGGGCTCTGGAGTTTCTTCGCCCTTTGCAAGCCATGATTCGTGAGGAGGAGATGACTGAAAGATTTTTGAACGACCTTTTGAACGGGAAAATCACCTTCGACCTTAAAAATCCAACGTGGCGGGAACAGCCCGAATTTCGTAAATCGTAGCAAACCTGAGGAGGAATATGAAAAGGAAACAAGAGCCTGCGGAACTCACCGAGGTGACCTTGCTCCACGTTACCTGCGGGAGAGAGTACTATACGGCTTTGGGCCGTAGCGCTCCGAAAAGAAGCGGCGTGTATGAGGCAGGTGCGGACTATTGGTATGAGCGCGAAACACACAAGCGTGATATTACAAGCGCGACAAAGCAACTTTTCGAGCAAGCTCGCGAGCGTTTCTATCGCACGGTCGAGAGGGCGGAACGAGGGCTTGACGGCTATTTTGCCGTTGTCACGAAAGGGTGTTGCGTGGCATATCAAAGATGGCAGGACGCCGAAAGAGGATATGCGCGTATGGGTCCGAACTACTCTTTCGTATTGCGCTGCGAAAATTATACAAGAATATTTCCGCGGATCTCCGTGTATGAGTTTTTTGAAAAATTTATCCTACCTTCGGATTCGCCGCAAGAAGAAAAACAAAGGCTCGAAGAGATGTACGAACTTTTCATGGATCCGAGAACGAACGGCGGCGACCGTTACCTTGCCTGCGCCTTCAAGGAATGCTGTAGAAAAATGACGCGCGAGGATGCCGACTTTTTGTGCGCGGACGACTCGGTGTACCGCTTTATCCCTGAGGACAAGAGATATGATACGGACGACATGGAGGTCCTCGAGGTAAAAAACGGGAAGTACACATGGCTCTCTTGCCGATCTGTGAACTTTGTGCTGAAAGTTGCTATCGACGGCAGGAAGTACGAGGCTTTTTGGCGGCCGAGCGACCCGAAATACGCGGTAATGAACTTTCACATCGGCGGTGCCGACTCGAACAAGCTGACGATTTGTTCCAAAATGTTTTACAGGCAGATCGCGATATCCAACGCGATAAAAAAGCGCCATAGACCTTTCCGCAGAGCGGTGTTTCCGTGACGCTTACTTGTCGTCGCTAAAATAATCAGATTAAGATTAAAGGCATATCATATGGACTTCATAAAATTTCTAAATTCCAAAGACATTGCAGAGCATCTTCAAAAGATCAACTATAAGTTTTCGCCCGAGGAGGCGGCGTATGTTGTCCATGAGGCACGGAATGTTCCGCTTTCGGAAAAGCACAAAACGTATAGGGAGCTCATTGCTCGCTATCCCGATCACATTCTCGAAAAGCGAAACGGAGATTTTGAGACACAGCCGTTTTCACGCTTTTTGCAAGAGCTCATGCGATTGGAAACCGAATATATCGAGGAGTGCAAAACTGCGTCGCCGAACGCCGCTTATATTTATTCGGTCTATACCAAAGATCAGAACGGACGGCTGTTTTGGTTTAAGGGCGGCACGCGGGAGATACTCTATCCGACCTTTGAGGACTGTTTTCGCGCGGCATGCGAAGAAGAAGCCGTTAAATTCCGCATTGAAAAGCGGTATTTCGGCGGGGGAGAGGGGGGTAGAACTCGAACTTCTGCCCGACGGGACGGTTCTCTCCGCTACCGCGTCGGGAAAAGAGGAGGGGATCACGACCGCATTCGATTGGTTCTGGGTAAATCTTCCCACGCCCTTCCGCCGCGGCGATATTTTGCGATTTATCGGCGAAACTTCTCCTCGCGACGATGAGCTTCTCGTCGTTTTGGAAAACATATCAACGTGGAGCGGGAAAGAACTCGCGGAAAACGGATTTGTCGATTGCAAAAGAAATACGAAGCGAAAGAGGAATGAGCTGGATTTCAAAGCGCGGGAGCGTTTGATCGAATATCACAAGAAAAGCGGCGATATGGGAGATATGAATTTCGAAGGATATGAGATGAGCCCAAGCGAGGCAGTGCTTTGGGATACCTATGCGACTTATCTTGATTTTGAGCTGTGCCGCGACGTTCCCGAAAACAGAAAGGCACTTTCGGCGCTCTCCGCATTTATGAGGGGGGAGATTTCGGAAGATCTTCTTCTGAACGCTTATCGCTACCATGTCTTAAAGGCGGCGCTCGCGGAGACGAAAGACGTGTTTTCTCTCTACACCGAAGAGGGACTCACATTGGTGGGAATTTCCCCTCTTTGAAAAATCAATCGATTAAAATTTGAAAAGAAAGATGAATTCTCGGCAAAGGTTTCTTGCCGAGATACTTTTTTACTTTCTTTTATGTTATTATATTTTTGCTGTTAGACGATAAGAAATATTTTGTCTAATAAGTATAGTTTCACGAAGCGGGAGGAAAGAAAATGAAAGAACAAAGTGAAGAATTTTCGTGGCAATACAGCCTCAAACGAAACACCATCAACATCTTCGAGCCGATCACGGCGGAGACGGCAGAGCGCGTGATCAGTCAGCTCCAATATCTTGACGATAAATTCCGTACAGATGAAGTGCCGATGGAGGAGCGCATCATCACGATTCAGATCGACAGTCCAGGAGGGAGCGTCTCGGACGGACTTGCCATCTACGATACGATGAATTACATCGACGCAAAGATCGCAACGGTAGGGCTCGGAATGTGCGCGAGCATGGCGGCGTTCCTGCTTTCTTCGGGAGAAAGGGGGATGCGCCGCGCTACGGAGAACTGCGAGATCCTCATCCACCAGCCCCTTGGCGGGGCGAGCGGACAGGCTTCGGATATCATCATTGCCGCCAATCACATCGAGCGCATTCGCGCAAGGCTCAACAAAATTATGGCCGAAAATACGGATCAACCCGTTCGGAAGATCCAGAAGGATACCGACCGCGACACCATCATGAGCGCCGCCGATGCGAAGGCATACGGACTCATCGATCATGTGATCCCGAGCGGTAAAAAGACCAAAGGAGGAAACAGTTATGTTTGATCATTTGACAGAAATCATGTTGAAGAACTACTATATCGCCGAGAACACCGTCGGGCGTTTTTGCGCCGATAAGCGGCCGCTCTTTTTCGCCTATGCGAAAATCTTCCTCTTGCCGCAGAAAGAGACGGAGCGTCTCTTTGCACTGTCACAGACGCAAGAGGTCTTGCAGATCCAGAGCGAGCGTGAATATCACCAGTATCTCCGCATGAAGCAATACCTCGCCATGAATGCACGTCCGACCTTCGAGGATCCCGAAATCGACGAGATCATCGACTTGAAGGGAACTGCTTTCACGCTGGCAATCAATTTTCAGCTTATGGTTAACGCAAAGGATGTGCGCGCGGTGGTCTGTGAAAATCTGACGATTGCCGCAGAAAACGGGCTTGTCCTTGCGCTCAATGCCCTCGGCGTCTTACAATCGGAGGGAATTGTCTTTCATAAGGACGAGGAAAACGGACGCAAGAAAATTCTCTGTGCGGCGGAATGGAACAGCGAAGAGGGTTTGCTCGCGGCGCTGTATTACGATCCCGCGCATCGGGAAAAGTATCTCGAATGTCTGCAAGGTTGCCTTGTCCGCATCGGACATCCCGAATTGTTCGAACGAGTCCAAGCGATGTATGGCCCCTATGTGAAGGGACAACATGGGGAATATCGGCTTCTTGAAAAGGCATTTCGGCAGGGGATCATCAAGCGGGAGGTCTACAACAAGTCCTATGCTCGGCTCGCCTATTCGGAGATCCTTGGCGAGCGCGACAAGGAAACGCTTCTTCTTACGCCCAACAAGGAATTGTTCGCCGAAGCGAGCTCGCTACCCCTCAAACTCGGACATGATACGGCGGAATTTCATGCAAAGGCGCTTGACGGAGTTCGCCCCGATCACCCCGAAGAGAAGAACAAGGTCATTTGCGCGCTCGGAAATATCGACCTTAGGATGATGGCGACATACCGTCCGCTCTGTTTCGTGTCGGACAGCAAATATATGCTCGACTATTATGCGGCATTGCTTTCTCGGTGCTTTGAGATGTCGCATATGGAACGGATCGAGATCTGCGACCTCGCGGACTACGACTTCGAGCCCACAAAAAACAATATTTTTGTGCGCAGCTGCGATGAGGATTCATTCAATCTTTACTTTCTCACATTTCGCGGGAGGATCTCTGACAGGGCGTTCGATATGGCAAAAAATTTCTTGCAGAGCGCTAAACGCGGAAAATACCGTCTGAACCGTCCAAGTGTTGCGCTCGATCTTTCTTCCGTGCTTCCCGTCTGCTTCTGCGACAGAGAAAACGCCAAAAAATTGAAACCTTATTGCGACATGATCTCCATCGTGGAGCTTACCGCAAAGGAAAAGCAGCTTTTCACCCAACGAGCGATGCAAGAGAAGGGGAGCATCTACGGCGTAAAAAAACTTACGATACAGGACGGTCTTGCTGAAAAACTTTCCGTTTACGGCATGGATGAGATCGATCGGGCGATCGACACGGCCGTTCGTGAACATCGGACGGAAACGCTTGTTCTTACGGAATCGTTGATGCGTCCTTATATCGGAAACATCGGAACAATGAAACAGGCCTATGGCTTCGGAGGGAGTATCCATGATGACCATGAATGAATTATTAAATGGGTATGAAAATACCAAATATTACCACTATGACAAACTCGGGGAATCGTTTTCAAACAGCTTTTGGTATGACGAACTTCCCCAGCACGAAGTGACGGGCGTCCTGAAAGCATGCCGTTATGTAGACGGACGGCTTCTTCAAACTTATTCGGAGAAGGAAAACCATGTCGGAGTGATCGCGGCGACGCGGCTCGGAAAAACGACTTCCTATGTCGTTCCGACCGTGTTGTCGTTTGCAAGAGCAAAGAATAAAAAGAGCATGATCATCTCCGATCCCAAAGGGGAGATCTACCGTCATACCGCCTCGACGCTCCAAGCGGAAGGATACGAGATCCTTTTCCTCAATTTCCGCGACTACAAGCATTCCGAATGTTGGAATCCGCTGACGCCGATTTATCGGAAATACCATTCGATTTTCAATATTTACAACGAGATCGAGGTCGTAGATACGGAGAATGGCCCCCGCAACCGTCTGCATGGGAAAATATATGAAAGCCAAGTCGAATTGGATGAAGAACTCAAACAATGGGAAAACCTCATGATGGAGGAAGTAGGCAACGATATTGACAACATTGCAGCCATGATCGCGCCCACAAGCAAGGCAAACGATCCGTATTGGGAAGACAGCGGCCGTGAGCTATTGAAAGCCTTTCTATGGGCAATGCTCGAAGACAGCCGCCCCGAACTTTTGGGCGATTCGGGAAGAACGCAGATCACCGAAGAGACCTATTCTTTTGCAACGATCATCACGCTCATTGGAATGTTGAGCTCCAGCCGTGATTTTGACGGCGGATATTTCAGCGAACGCCCCAAGACGTCCCGCGCCTATCAGATCGAAAAGTCTGCGATCCCCGAAGACGCTAAAACGACACGGCAATGCATCACGAGTGTCTTCAACTCGCAGATGTCCATTTTTCGCGAATGCGCAATGCGGCTTGTCACGAGTTGCAACTCTTTCGATATGAATATCCTTACGGGGGACAAGCCCGTTGCGCTCTTCATCGACTACCGCGATGAACTCAAAGTGCATTTTAAGGTCATCAGTTTGTTCATTCAAGATGCCTATCGGCTTCTCATCGAACACGCCAACAGGCAGCCCGATGGAAAGCGCAAGATTCCATTTTATTTTATCCTCGATGAATTTGGGAATTTCCCTGCGATGAAGGACTTTGAAACGACGATCTCCGCCTGTGCGGGGCGCAACATCTTCTTCATTCTCATCGTACAGTCCTATGCGCAGCTCAACAGCGTGTACGGGGATGCGGTCGCTGCCATCATACGGGATAACCTCAACATGCACATCTTTTTCGGTTCAAATAATCCGCAGACGCTCGAAGAGTTTTCGAAGGAATGCGGGCAATATACGCGGATCGCTCCGTTATCGGTTTTGAACGGGAAGGGGGCGGAGATGGATTCCTACCAGTTTGAGACGATCCAACTGATCCCCAAGAGTATGCTCACCCGCTTTTCACCCGGGGAATGTATCGCAACGGAGGCAAACTGCGGGTATGTGCTTTTTTCCAAATTGGAGCGATATTATCTCTGCAAAGAATTTACCGATATGCCGCATTCCGATGAGAAACAGTATGTCGGAAAGGCAAACCCGTTTGACAAAAAATACACCTATCTTATCGCTGAAAAGAATGAGGATAAGCCCTCATGGCGGGATAGATTTGACTTTTAAGGAGAAGAGCATATGGCAGACGATGAAGAATTTTGCGCTTATGTTAAAGCTTATATCAAAGCGAAAACGGAGGTGACCATTCCTGATTTGCAGCGGGAATTGTCCTCGGATTACTTGACGGTCGCAAGAGCGGTTCAGAAACTATCCTCAGAGGGCGTGCTCCAATTTGACTCGGGGATAACGTTTCGCGTAGTTTCCCAAAGTGAAAAAAATGAAAAGCCATCCCACGATCGAGAAGAAGACGAAGACGAGTCATATCTTCGGGCGCGCGAACAGAAGTTTATCAAGAGGATGGGTCTTGACAGGCTGAAGAGCTTTCATAACGATGAAGATGAGAAGAATAACCGCGAAGATGAAGAAGACGAGATTGACGACGATGATTACGATGATGGAGATGAGGAGGACGACTACGAGGATTTAGATGATGCTTCGCCCGAAATACGTGGGCGAATTTGTATCGAAGTACCGCGTATAATATCTGAACGCGGGAAAGTGCAAGCGGAAAAGCTGATACTCGGCGCAAACAAAGGATGGGACAAGACGAATGCACTTTGTTTTGCCATCGGGAAGAATGTCGACGGGGAGTACATTTACGGAGATCTTACGCGGCTCATCCATATTTTGGTCGGAGGATCGAGCGGTTCGGGGAAGTCCATGTTTCTCCATGCGATGATCGACAGTTTCATTATGAGATATTCCCCCGATGAGGTACGGCTCATCTTGTGTGACGCAAAAAAAACGGAGTTTGCGAATTACGAGGGGATGCCGTATCTTCTCACAGGTCAGATCGTAACAGAGGCAAAAGAGATGATTCGGGCGATTCGTTGGGCACACAAGGAAATGGAGCGCAGGTATTGTCTTTTTGAGGCCAAAACGTCAGAGGGGGGGATCGTAAGAAATATTGACGAATACAATGCGGCTCGCAAAGCGGGAGAGGCGAAATTGCCGCGCATTGTCATCATTGTAGACGAATATGCGGACTTTGTCACTGTGGCAAAACGGGATATCGAGGAAGCCGTTCAGTTTTTGGCGCAAAAATCGCGCGCTGCGGGGATTCATCTCGTATTTGCGACACGGCGACCGTCTGAAAAAGTGGTTACGGGTACATTGAAATCGAATTTCCCGACGCGCATTGCGTTCCGCATGACCCAAGAAGCCCATTCGCGCACAATTCTCGATGAGAGCGGTGCAGAAAAATTGTTGGGATTCGGCGACATGCTGATTCGAAGAGCGTCCGATTTTCGATGCGAACGAATCCAAGGCGCTTATGTTTCGCAGGAAGTGTTGATTGCGGATATTGCGGCGAACAAGAAGATGTATGAGGCAAAGTTTGATGAGAATGCGAGGAAATATATCGAACGCCCCAACAAGAAGACGATTTCGGATACTCAGAATAAAAACTTGGACGGGTTTCCGAACGACCCGCTCTATGTAAAAGCTTTGGCAATCGTGATCCAAGAGGGCGAGGCGTCTATTTCCCTTATCCAGAGAAGATGCTATGTCGGATATAATCATGCAAAGAAGGCCATCGAATGGATGGAAAGCATGGGATATATCGCTCCTTCCGACGGGAAGACAAAGACTCGGACCGTTTTCCTGACCAAAGGGCAATTTATCAAAAAATACGGACCGCTCGGATAATGCAAGGAGAAAAATGGATATACGATAAAAAGGGGAGAATCACTTACGATTCACGAGAGCATGTTGTTTAAAATCATTTGA
Organism: uncultured Clostridia bacterium; assembly: GCA_947631465.1. Classification (GTDB taxonomy): domain Bacteria; phylum Bacillota; class Clostridia; order Christensenellales; family Borkfalkiaceae; genus Gallimonas. The sequence continues at coordinate 55,876 of CANRLK010000001.1, read as the reverse complement.
CATTTACATAAAATGTGATATAATTTATACACAATGCTTTAGCTTTAAGGAATACTTAAAAGTTGATTGACAATAAACCAAAAAAAATAATAAATAAGATAAAATGGTTTACAAAGGAGGGCAAAGTAATGAAGCAACAAAAGTTTATCACATCACATCGGTACCGCGTGCAGAGAGCCAAAGAATTTATAAGCAGACTTGGAGAGCGGGTATCGATCTTTGACAGGGAGGCATTCGTCGAATTCTTTTTGTTGGAAGATATCGACCGTCTGTACCATTTCCGCTATCAAAAAGTCAAGAGCAGAAAACCGACGACGCGTGAGGGGATTTTTTATCAAAAGAAACAACTTGAAAAAATGCATTACCTCATCTATATGTTGACCGGTTGCATCGAAGTTTTTAATATGAAAATTGATGTGGGTTCCTATTCCGATGTTTGGAAAGCCATTCATGAACATCAGCTCATGGTTGCGGCAGGGAATATGAAGTACCTTGATGATCTTGTCAAAATGACGGAAACCATGCTCAAAGAGGTGGACGAAGAAGCGCTTGAGATAGCTCACAAGATGTTGGAGAATGGAGAGTTCATGAATGATCTCGAAGCGCACGATGATAATGTCCGCACCTTGAGAGGAATTCCCGAATATGTCGAGGGCAACGACGTTATTGAGCCCATTTATGCGGGGAAGAACAATAGGAACAATATGAACAATATGAAGCCAGACTTGAACTAAAAAATCGATACGAGGCAAAGTAATGTAGCAACCAAAGTTTGTCACATCTCATCGATATCGCGTTCAAAAACTCAAGGAAGCGTTTTTAAGGGATCGATCATCGACAGGGAAGCGCTCGTAGAATTCTTCCTGCTGGAAGATATTGTGCGGCTGTATGAGTGCCGCTTGACGCGCGAGAAAAGGAAAGTAGCCGAGACGGGCGCAGATGAGAAGACAAAGGATCTGAACATTGAAAAGTTCACGGCAATCCACAATCTTTTCTATTCTGCAATCGAGATCGCTTAGAGGCAAATTGAATTCGAGAATTATTCGGTCGTGTGGAGAGCGATTCCCTGCGGCGTGGATCTTTTGAGAAAACTTTGCGATGATTCGTCTTCGGAGGAAATCGAGGCGATTATCAAAGCGGTGGAGGCGGCAATTCCCGATTAGAACACTTCCGCGCGCGCAAGACTCAACATAAACTGAAAAAAGAATAAGGAGAAAATAAAAATGAAAAAACAAAGCAATGACGAAAAGATCATATCCGCAATGGATGCATTGGACAAGGGTGTTCGCACACTTGAAAAGTATGGTGCACGTTATGACGAACATATTGATGCTGCCGCGCTTCGCGGCGACGATGCCCGCGCGAAACAGCTCATCAAGCAGAAGCACAAGGTATATGCGCTTGCGGGGCAACTTGGGACGTTGAAGGGGAACATTGAACTTGGAGCATTTACCGCACAAGCGATATCGCAACTAGGAAAGATCCCCGAAGCGATCGCGGGCTGCAAGGGATTGCTTGCCGAGACTCCCGATTTTACGAAGCTTGGGAAGAGCATCACGGCGATCTTCGAGGACATGGACAAGTCCGAATCGGAGATTGCAAAGCTGAATGAGATATTGGAACCTCGTCCTGTGGAGACGATATCGAGCCGCCTTGACGGCACAAACATTTCCGAGGAGGAAAACAGTGACTGGTTCAAGGCAGAATATGCGGCAATGATAGAGCGCATCAAGCCCAAGGTTGCTCCCGAAGCGGTTGCCCGTCCCGTTGAAAATCCCGCAACGGGTGAGATCGACTATGCGGGGATCATTGACGAAGAGAACAAGAAGAAGTAACCATGGCGGAAGCAAACATGATGGGAGTATTCAACTCCAAGGTATCTTCATTTAACGAAGCGGTAAAAGCACAGGACAGAGAGGCGATTTGCGAGATCGGGATCGAGTTGCTCAAAATTGGTCTCGAGGAATGCGCAAGGCCGAACGTAGGCGTAAACTTGAAGGAAACGTACCGCAAGCAGTGCATTTCGGTCGCCTCCCATCTTGCCAACCTCGCGCAAAAACCATCCGCGCCCGTGAAAGCGGGCGTGGGTGGCGACGATGGAGGCGATCCTTATTATACCCCGCAGCAGTGGTTCTCGAACGAAGCGCCTGATCTTAACTTCACGAACATCATCGGAGCGCAGGAAGTGAAGGATGCTTTCATGGTGGATGTTGTCGCTCCCTTGCGTCCCGAATTTTGCGAGACATACAGAAAATTCCGCGGGGAACAGCTCGGCACACAGATTTTGTTGTACGGACCTCCAGGAACCGGGAAAACTCACATCGTCAAATGTCTCGCGGGAGCACTCAATTGTAAGATTGCGGTAGTGCAGACAAGTGAAGTGCTTGCAAGCGTGGTCGGCGTCGCGGAGAAAAATATCCGAGATATCTTCGCGCAGGCCGCCGAGCTCGACCGCTGCATCATCTTTTTCGACGAGATCGACAGCATTTGCGCGGACAGAGACTCCGAAGATAGTCGCCACACGAAATCCATTTTGACGACTCTCCTCACCTGCATGGATGGATTTTTAAAGACCAAACGGGAGGGACAGCTTCGCATTATCGTGGCGGCGACCAATCTTCCGTGGAAGCTGGATTCCGCCTTGAAGCGCGGGGGAAGATTCGAGACACAGATCTATGTGCCGCTTCCTGATAAGAAGGCGGTAAGGCAATTTGTTTCGATCGAACTCGAAAAATTGCCGCATGACAGCGATGTGACCGTGGAAATATTGGCGGAGAAGCTCCAGGGCTTTTCGGGCGCGGATATCAAGGCGGTGATGAAGCAGATCGCAAACAGACCCCTTCGCAGAGAGGTAATGAATATTCTCGATAAGAGCATTGGGAGACCGCTCGGCGAGCGGGTGACGATGAGAGACTGCGACGAGACGATCGGGAAATATATCAACGGAGTAACGGAGGAAATGCTGAAGCGATTCGATGCCTATAATCGTGGGATCTCCTAAAGAACTTCTTCGGCAAATGAAAAACTGAGGTGTGGATAAAATGTATACAAAGGATCAGATCAGAACGATCTATACCAATGCACGAGATCTTGTCCGTGCCAATAATCCCCAAGCAGCACGTTCGTATGTGCTGCTTCTGCTCAACAACGCACTGGAAAGCTATATGGAAGCTTCAACGATCCTTGCAAAGGCAAAGATAGCGGCGTTTATGGATCATTGGATCGCCGTCTCGCGCGATTTATACGATAAAGGTATTACCGATCTTGTTTTGGAGAGCTTCGGATTGGCTTCGAAGACAGAGGATTCAAGGAAAGCAAAACGAATCCAAGAAGCAAGATCTCCCGCAGGAGAGGATCATGGGGAGATTGATATTGCAGGACTGATTGAGGAAACGAAAGATACCCAAGGATGGTGGGCGGAAGTATTTAAGGAAAACAAAAACGCTGTTGTGGAAATATCCGCGATGGAAAACGGACAAGCGTCAAGCGGAACGGGCTTCATTATTTCCGAAAAGGGATATATGCTTACGAACGACCATGTGGTATTTGAAGAGGCGAACGGGGTTTACTATCCGCGGATATTTATGAAATTGCCTGGCGAAGAGAAGAAGATCAAAGTGGAAGTACTTTGTTCTGATAAAAAATGGGACGTAGCGCTTTGTAAATTTGATGTAAGCGGAGTCGGCAGATGCGTCAGTGTAAAACGCGTGGCCGACTATTCGTCGCTTTTGCAGGGAGCAGATTGTCTTTTGATCGGTAACGCGTTTGGCATGGGACTTGCGCCGTTATCGGGGATCGTGAGATTTACAAAAGACGGGGATGGAAACCTTGTGCATACCGCACCGTCGAATCCAGGGGATTCTGGTGCGCCTGTTTTTAACCGTAAAGGGGAGTGTATTGGGATCAATAAGTCCAAGACGGTGAAGGTGAACGAAAAAGCCGCAGACGGCATCGCCAACGCCACTCCCATGGATACAATAGAGGCTCTTTTGAACAAGTGGTGCAAAAGCAATCATATTGAACTGTAAGGAGAATCAATTATGACGAAAAACGAAATGGCAAAAAAACTGGGTGAGCTGAAAGCGAAAGCGAGCGATTTAGGCAAGTTTTTGATTGATGAGGTATGCGATCTTATAAATCGTTTACCAGACAGGAATTTGAGAAAAATTGAAAAAACATTTGATTTGATAGATAATTATTTATATAGGGATTCCAGGATCGATGATGTAAATGATTATTTGACAAGCTTACATATCGAGACGAAGAGACAACTGTTTGAAGCACAAAAGCACGCCAAAGATGAGGCACTCAGTTTGATGCGGAAAGAGAAGAAGAAAAGGGCTGTTTGGGTGATCGTCTTTCTTGGTATACTAACGGGATTTGTTTTAGCTTTGGGGATTTTAAGCGTATTGGAGTTGATTCCTGTGGTATGGTGTAATGTTATAGGCGTTTGTGATTGCGTTTTTGGTTTGATTTTCTTCATCTATGAATATTGTGACGATAAACTCAATGAAGCAAGTATAAGCGCGGGAAATGCGGAAACCATAAAGAAATACTATAAAGGATCGGGTGATATTATTAATCCTGGCGAAAGCTCCGTAAATATTACGGGTAAGGTCAAAGGGAATATTACAGTTATAGATGAAGTTATAGATGAACTTTTCAAGTAATAAGGAGCACGAAATGAGCAAAACGGGAGATATATATGGCGCTGGCAGCAAGTCTGTAAATGTCACAGGCAAAGTTAAGGGCTATATTCAAATAGGGCTTGATGAAAAAGCCGTGAATGATTATCTTAATCAACAAACCGAACGACTAACACAAAAATTAAAAGACCTAAGACAAACCGTCACCAATGAGGTGGTTAAGGAACTTAGCACCCTCGTAGAAAGTAAATTTGAAGAGTTTATTTACAATATACACGCCGAGCAAGCAGACAGTGAAGAAGTTGTCCGAGAAGCCGTCCAAAAGAAATTCAAAGAATTGCAGAATGGCAACGTTGAGCTTTTTAAGAACTTTTCTGATGCACTTAATGAGAAGTTAGCAGAGGGGAATAAATTACTTCAGTCTATAAGTAAATTACAGAATAAGGCGGTTTATTATGCGGAGAAACACTACAACGCCCTTGATAGCCGACTTGATGACATTCGAGAACGTGTAGAACATATCAACGATCGAGAAGACCGAAAAGATTTGGAAAACATTTCCTCTCTTCAAAAAAAATTAGAGTATGGTCACAGTGCGTTGCAGTCTGCAGAGTTTGAAAGAGCAAAAAAACATTTCGAAGTAGTTACCGCATCCAATTTGGGTGGATCGGATTTAGCGTTGGTAGCAAATGCCTACTTCGGAATAGCTTTGGCAGAGTGGCAGATCCAACTGATTTGGGATGATAAAAGGAATTCCGAACAGTTCATTTTATATGAGTACGATATTGATTTGTCGGACAAGCACGGCTCATATCGCGAAGCAATAACAAATGCCACATCGGAGCAAGCGGACGTATTTAGGAAATTTGTAGATAAACTACGCTGCGCCAAAGAGAAACTGTGCGACTATCGGGACAATGGACTTTCCTATGATTGCTTCATTTGTACAAAAGTGTCGGAGTATAAAGGTGGGCCCTCTACCGATGACTGCGATTGGATAAAAGAAAATAAGTTGTATGAAGTTTTGACGCAAAACGGAAGCAAGCCTTTTTACTCGGAGGAGGATTGCAAGAAATATGCCATTAAAAAAGGTACATTGGAATACGAGTCTCTCATCTATTATGCTCTTTCGAGGGCGAAAGTCATGTTGCTTGTGTGTAGCAAACAAGGCTATCTTGAAACGCCATGGGTTGCAAATGAGATCAACCGTTTCCGCCAATTTCGCAAAAAGAGAGGAGAAAATCCGCTTAAGAGGATCATCGTTGTTCACGAGGATGCGGCAATTGAATTGCCCAGCGACCTTGAAGAAAGCTACCAAGGCTGGAATAGGAAGGAAACGAATGTTGAAACGATTGCGAAGACCGTGGAGGCTGCGGTTAAAAATGCCAGCAGATATGTGGAGAGCGGATGGATGTATTGCCCGATATGCGGGAAAAAATATTCAAGCACGGCGGTGGTCTGCAATGATAAAAATGAACCGTGCGTTGGCACACGCCTTGTAGACGAGTTGACTTGGGCGAATATCTTGCGCAATCGTGAACGCGAGGAATATGAAAGGGAAATTGAAAAGCTGAGACGGGAGAATGAAGCCCTTTCGAAATCAAAGCAGGATGTGCTTTCGACACAAGATATAGCGCTGGGGCTTGAGGGTGTCAAGTTCGGTCTTTCTTGCGGGACGGGAAATCCGAAATCCGCAAAAATTTGCATGGAGAGTGGGGGAACTACTTTTGCTCAAACGCGGATAGATGATGTCCGAAAAGCGGAAGAAACGGGGCGGGTTGCTCAAAGGCTAAAAAGAAGAGAAGATAAGAAGGACAGAAAAGCTCTGTTGCTCAAACTCAAAAAAGAAGCAGAGATAAGAAGGGCTGAAAAGCTCAAAGGAAAGCCGTGGTTGGCTCCCGATTATCCCATGCTTAAACATTATGATAAAAGGGAATTCGGAATTGAAGAAACGGAACTAAAAAAATATCTAAAAAAAGACTTCAGCGGTGAAGTAAAAATTCCGTGGGGCGTAACTTCGATAGGACCCGGTGCGTTTGCATGCAGTGGGTTGACTTCGATCATCATTCCAGACAGTGTGACATCAATTGGAATGGGTGCGTTTAAGGGATGTGTGGGATTGACTTTGATTACCATTCCCAACAGTGTGACATCAATTGGAGTGTATGCATTTAGTGATTGCAGCGGATTGAATTCGATCATCATTCCCGACAGTGTGACATCGATTGGCGATTTGGCATTTAACGGTTGCAAGGGATTGACTTCGATTACCATTCCCAACAGCGTGACATCAATTGGAATGGGTGCGTTTAAGGGATGCGAGGGATTGACTTCGATTACCATTCCAAAAAGTGTAACCTCACTTAGATTGTGTGCGTTTGATGGATGCGTGGGATTGACTTCAATCACCATTCCCAACAGTGTGACATCGATTGGAAGGCATGCGTTTAGTGATTGTAGCGGATTGAATTCGATCACCATTCCAGACAGTGTGACAACGATTGGCGATTTGGCATTTAACGATTGCAAGGGATTGACTTCGATCACCATTTCAAACAGTGTGACATCTATTGGAATCGAAGCATTTAGAGGTTGTAGCGGGTTGACTTCGATCATCATTCCCGACAGTGTGACATATATTGGAAGCCATGCATTTTTGGGTTGCGATTTGACTACTATTTACTGTGAAGCGAAAGAACAACCAAAGGGATGGGATAAGAATTGGAATCCCGATAATCGTCCTGTTATTTGGGGATACAAAAAGCAAAAATAATTGGAAAGGAAGTCTTACATATGCAATTTTCAGATATGTTTCGAGAGAAATATCGGGCGGCGTTGCAAGCGGCACGGCGGGATGATAAAGACGGTACGATAATGGCGTTAAAGGAGCTTTCCCGTATTTTTGCCGAGCAATACCAAAAGGGCAACGACGATTCGATCGCAGTAAAGGCAAAACTCAGTCACTGGCAAGACGTATTCAGTAGTTACATTCAAATCGTCAAAGAACACGGACTGTCTGACCGTCGCGTGCGAAAATTCTTCGGGCTTTCCGACGACGTCTCTCTTCCTGGGTTCGGAGATCTTTTGGGTGGTGCGGAAGTTTCCATGGAACACCCTCATGGCGGCGACGTGGAAATTGCGGGTATCGTCCCCCAAGAGCCGATCTTGAAAGAATCGCCGCATGAGCCGATCCCGCCCGCATTTGTCAAAGAAGAGCCAAAAGATCTGCAGCCGAGCGAGGGGGAATTTCCCATAGAGGGCAAAAATGGGGAAACGGTCGCAAAGCCCATCTACGAACCGAGATCCTTGAGGGATTTTATCGGGCAACAACACATTGTGAAGGTTTTGCTCAAAGAGATCGCCATTGCAAAGGCAGAGGGGAGGCATCATCTCGACAACATCTTGCTGTTTGGCAATCCAGGGCTTGGGAAGACTACTTTGATGAAGTTGATTGCCAATGAGTTGAACGTGCATTTTGAAAAGTTGGACTGCACGACGCTGAGCAGCAAGAGCGACAAAGCGGCGGTGCAGGAGTTTCTCATGCGTGTCGCAAGGGAGAATGAGCCCGTTGTGATCGCATTTGATGAGATACATAAGTTGTCTGAAGGTGCTCAGTCGTGTCTCCTCACTTTGCTTGAGGACAGAGAGTTTATTTCGCCGATTTCCCAAGGGAGAGCTATGCGGATGCCGATCGAGGAATTCACCTTTATCGCCGCAACGACGGACGACAATGATGTTTTGGACACGATCAAAGACAGGTGCCTACGCTTGAAATTCCAAATGGAGGATTATACGTCGGACGAACTTGCACAAATTTACAGAGCCAAGGTCGCATCGCTTGGACTTACCATCACAGAGGAAGCGATAGAGACGTGTATTCCGCGCAGTCGGGGTTCTGTTCGATATATCAACTCTTTTGTCAGGGGGATGAAGAATGAACTCTATGACGAGGAAGGTCATCGACTTTCAACTCATATCGACCGTGAAACCGCACTTCGGTTTTTCGAAGAGATGGGGATCGACCCCATAGGATTAGGGAAGAAAGATCTTGAGATTTTGCGGACGATCGAGGAGGAAACAGGCGGTGTGATCGGCTCGGAGACGCTTTCCGCCCGCGTTGGGCTTGATCCAAAAAAGTACTCTTCGGAGTACGAGCCTTATCTCGTCAAGATCGGCTTTATTTCCATAACGGGTAGAGGCAGGTGTCTTACAGAGAGAGCAAAAGAATATTTGAAGACTGCACAGTGAAGAAGACTAAATGAGCTGAGCAATAGTGCGACTCGATTTTTTCCCTTTATTGTCGGGTATATAAAAATTACAGGAGACAAAAGATGAAGATTATTTTTTCACACGAAAAGACAGAAAACCAATTCGATTGCGTGTTAAAGCGCGAAGAAAATGTTGCAAGCGGACAAACGACTTTTGGCTCTCCCGAGAAAGTAAACCGCACGATCCTTCTTGGGACAAGGTCGGCCGATTGTGATGAGTTTGAAACGGATCTTTCCGATGCGTTGAATGCTGCCCTTACCGTTGTTCAAAGCAATCATTGGACGAATGTGGCAATCGATATCGATTCTTTTTCCCAAGATCGGATCTTGATCCCTTATGTCAATAATACAATTATTGATTGGTTGATCGATTGGCGTATCGCTGATACAAAAGATCTCAATGTTTTCCTTCTTCAGGAATCTTGGACGCCGAAGGAAGAATTGCTCTTAAAAGCCGAAGAAGCGCTTTTAAAGCCCGTAAAAGAAAATGTAAACCAAAGTTACGGCGACGCAGGTGATCCCATCACGGAGACAGTCGATAAGCGTCTCAAGGGGCGGCAAAAACATAGTTTTCAGAATTGCCTTTTGAAATTGATCAATTCGAGACATTACGAAAAAGATTCCGAAGCATATCAAAGATCCGGGGTCTCAAGATCCACTTTCTCTAAAATCATGAATTACAGCAAGAATTATAAACCTGCAAGAACAACTGTGGCCGCATTTGCGATCGGGCTGGGTCTCAATCTTAAAGAAGCGCAGGAACTATACCAATCTGCGGGATTTTATTTGGGAGAGACGGATAAGTTTGATATCGTCATCCGCTGTTTCATTCAAGAAAGAAGATATGATATTTATGATGTGAATTGCTGTTTGCATGAGTTGGGTTTGCCTCTTTTAGGGGAACAAGCACGAAAAAACAGCGGGTACACTCATTGATGACAACCAAATCGCACCATGGGACATTGTGATTTCGTATTTCAGAAAAATTTAGACAGGGCCTATCACGACCGAGAATGGGGCGTGCCCGTCCATCGGGACGACCGTCAGATGTTCGAGCATTTGTCGCTCGAAGTCCTGCAATGCGGGTTGAGTTGGGGGCTCATTCTGCGGCGGCGGGAGATCTTCCGCAAATGCTTTGAAAACTTCGACTTCAATAAGATCGCAAATTTCCAAGAGGACGACATTCAACGGATCATGAATACTGAGGGAATGTTGAAGTGCGAGCGGAAAGTTCGTGCGATCATTCAAAACGCCCGCTGTTATCAACAAATCCGCGAAGAGTTCGGGAGCTTTTGTGAATATCTTTGGGGCTTCACAAACGGAAAGACGGTGCTGTACGACGGTCATGCCGACGGCAAGATCCCCGTCAGCAACGGGCTTTCGGAAAAAATCGCTTTCGATCTCAAAAAACGCGGCTTTTCGTTCGTCGGTCCAATTACGATCTATTCTCATTTGCAAGCCTGCGGGGTCATCAACGACCATGCGCGCGACTGCCCGTGTTTTGAGAAGATCAACGCCTCTTACCCTACGGTCCGCATGCGCCCCGACCGCGAAGTCGGACAGGCATTTTAAGAAGATGTCATGATTGAAACGCCGCCCCGCGGGCAGAGCCCGCGGGGCGGCATAAATTTTTCAATTCTTTATTTACAGAGCCGCTTCCTTTTTGGCGGGAGCGATCTTCACACTTCCGCACAGCACTTCGGCGTAGGAATAGGACGTCTTTCCGAGAAAGTTCTTATCGTTCGGGCTTACGGTGAAGAGGGCGGGATACACGCCCGAGAGTTCTCCGCAGTATTTCAAAAACTTATTTCTGCCCAAGTTCACGGTCACGTCCACTTGGGTGCGAAAGTAATCCGCGATCGTCTGTTTGATCTTTTGAATGTCGTTGTTGCGCTTGATCATAAGAAAATTTTGGGCAAAAAAACAAAAAAAATACCTTGGATACCTTTACGGAAAATCGGGCATTTTTCTTATTCCTGCCGCATAGAATAGAGCGAAACTGAAAACGGGAGTGAAAATGCCATGAAAACAGATGTCTTTCGGGGATACGGAAAAATATCCGAGACGCACGCGCAGACGGCGGTGGATTGCCGCTTTGGGGGGGAAGTCGAGACCGTGCTCTCTGCGCATGCGAGCGCGATCCTGCTGAGCGCGACCTGCGACAACGGAGAAGTCCGCTACACGGGCAGGGCGCATTTTTCCATCGTCTATGAGGACGGGGAGCGCAAGGTCTGCCGCGCGGAAAAAGGTGTGGAATTTACCGCCAAAGCGCAGTGCGAGGCGTGCTGTCCCGCCTATACGGCGCGGCTCAAACTCGAAACGGAGAACGTCTCCATCCGCCGCGAGGGGGCGAGCGTTTACATCACGGCGCTCTTCGGTGCGGAGATCGCGCTTTTCGGCGAAAGGTCGCTTGAATATCTCACCGACGGCGAGCTCATTTTCCGCCGCGAGAGCCTGCATGTCCTCTCCGCCCATCTTTGCGGCGGCTCGGCGGAGGCGGACGATGAGTTCGAAACCGATTTCATCGGCGATATTTTGATCCATTCCGAGACGGTCGATCTCACCGAAGTGACCTGCGAGACGGGCACGCTTGTTGCAGAGGGCGAGGTCAATCTCGGCATTTTGGCGCTCAAAGGCGAAAACTCGCTCGTCTCGTTCGAGCGGCTCGTGCCGTTCCGCGTGGAGATCCCCTGCGAGGCTGCGGCGGCGGGCATGCGCGGCGAGGCGCGCGTGAGCGTCTTTGACGTCTTGTTGAAGGCGGATGCCGACGAGGAACAGGGCAAGTGCAAGATCTCCGCAGAGCTTTCGCTCAGCGCCGAAGGGTGCGTGTTCGAAGAGACCGAGATCGACGCGGCGACCGACGCATTCTCGACGACAAACGCCGTGGAGCTCTCCTATTCCTCGATGGACTGCTCGGGCGCGGGCGAAACCCTCTATCGGACCGAGCGCGTCTCGGGAAAAGCCGCGATCTCTTCGCCCGTCGATTTTTCGGATACCTTCCAGGCGATCGCCTTGCAGCGGGCGGAAGCGAACCTCGTCCAAGGGGAAAGCGCGCGGGTCGAGGGGGTTGCGATGGCGACCCTGCTCGTGCTCGGCACGGACGGCTCTCACCGCGGGATCGAGCTCAGCCTGCCCTTCTCCGTGCCCGTCGAGACCGAAGGCGGCGATTATTCGGTCTCCGTCCTCTCCTGCGGCACGTCGGCGCGCCAACGCCAGGAGGGCGAGGTCGAAGCCGAAGTCACTTTGAAGATCGCGCTCACCGAAAAGCGGCATTTGAGCGTCAAGGCGGTCTCGGGGGCGGAGCTCAAAGACCCCCTGCCCGCTTCGGACAGCGCCGTGAGCGTCTACGTCCCCCGTGCGGGCGACGGGCTCTGGGAACTCTCCAAGAGCCTCAAAAAGCCCCCCGAAGAGGTCAGCGCCAACAACCCCGACGTCGATTTCCCCATCCGCGAAGGACAGCGGGTCATCATCTACCGCAAAAAGAGCTTAAATTAAGGAAAGAAGTTTTTTATGGCGCGCGCGAGACCCTCGCGCGCGCCTTTTCGCACCGAAAAAGTCCACCCATGTCCCGTTTTTGAAGAAAATTACCCTTCATTTTGTCACGAGCCCGCCCCGCGCGGAATAACCAAAAAGCCTCTGCACATACTACCTTCGGAGGAAAATCATGATGAAAAAATTTTTAAGCGGACTTCTCGCTTGCTCGCTGGCGCTGAGTCTCGCCCTTCCCATCGCGGGCTGTAAACCCAAGGAGGACGTCAACAAGGGGAACGACCAAAACCAGGAACAGCAAAACGGCAACCAAGGGGGTCAAGGCAACCAAGGAAACCAAGGCAACCAAGGAAGTCAAGGCGATCAAGGAAGCCAAGGGGGGCAAGGCAACCAAGGCGATCAAGGAAGCCAAGGGGGTCAAGGCGGACAGAGCGGCGGCGAGGGCAAAGAGGAAACGCCCATTGCGCCCGGCACAGTCATCACCGACAATGCGGTCAAGGGCGAATTTTACGACGCGCTCTCGACGAGCGAGCTCAACGGCTTTCACTATTCTGCGAGCGTTGGGTTCGACGTTACGTCCCAGGGCGAAACGACGACGCGCAAGATCGTGATGGAAGGCGCGGTCATGCTCTCGGGGGATGAATTGGGGGCAGATCTGTATCTTTCCCATTCCGCGGAGAGCGAGGAAGCGGGGGACGGCTATTTTCTCTGCTTCGTGCGCGGGAACACCCTCTACACGGCTTCGGGAGAATGGGACAAAGAGGGCGAAGTGGATTTCAACGCCTTAAAGGAGCAGTTGAAAGCGGAAAAGAACAGACTTTTATTGGAGCGCACCCAGGACGATCAAGGATATGTGCAGCTTGCAAAATCGCAGACGGTCTATAAGATCTTAAAGAACATGCCCGCGATCTTTGACGGCGTGCTCACCAAGACGGAGGGCGGCTATACCCTTTCTTTCGACGTGGGCAAGTCGGTCGGGACGTTCCTTCAAGGCTTGCGCCCGCTTGCGGAGGCATTTGATAAAAACCACGACCTCTCGATCGGCGGGCTGTTCAAAGAGGAGAGCGTCAAGACGCTGCTCGAAACGCTTTTTAAGGGGGTCACGGCGGAAGAACTCGTGGCGACGATCAAGCCCGTGCTTCCCGAAACGCTGGCGGCGGCGCTTCCCAAGCCCGTCAAGGCGCAAAAGGCTTCCGACTATGCCGACGGACTGCTTCGCTCGGGAGCGTTCTATCAAGAGCTCACCAAGGAGAAAGAGGGCTTCGAAAAATGGAAGACCTTTGCCGAAATGCCCTTGAAGGAACTTCTCGGGCTCTTGACGGGCAGCGAGTTCACCTTCGAGCCTTCGGCAACCGAACGCTTCGACGAGTTCGTCTCCACCCTCAAAACGTCGCTCATCAATACGCTCTTTGACTTTGCGGGCATCGACGAGGGCAAACTCTCCGACGAAATGCTCCAAGTCTCCATGACGTTCGCCTTTGACGAGGAAAAACACCTGCTCGGCTTCTCCGCCGACGCGCTCGCAGAAGGCAGTAAGACCGCAGCGCAGCCGCAGGAAGGTCAAGAAGGTCAAGGGGGAGAAGATCAACAAGGGCAAGAAGGTCAAGAAGGTCAAGAGGACGAAAACGGCGGCATGAAGGATAAGACCGAGGAAGAGGAGAGCGAAAAGCAGACCGAGAAAAAGGCGCTTGAAAACGCCAAGGGCGATTCCGAAGAGCCCGAGGACGGGAGCGATCCCAAAACCGAGCCCAAAGACCAAGGCACGGACACCGAAACCGAACCCAAGGATGAAAACAAGGACGAAGGCAAGGACGAAGGAAAGGACGACGCAGGCACGGGCGCGGAGGAAAAGACCTCGCTCCGCGGCACGGTGAAGCTCGAAGCGTCGGGGGCGTCGTCGCCCGCGCTGTTCGATCTGACGGGCTGCAAATACCGCAGCGGCGAGGACGAAACGGCGACCATCCGCGCGAAAAAATAAGAAAAATCCACGAATGATCGAAAAGACCTGCAAATATAGCAGGTTTTTTCGCATTTTTGTTGCAAATCGGGGAAAAAAGTGCTACAATACGCTTAATGAATACGGTGAGGGTTTTTGCGAGCGCGAAGCTCAATCTCACGCTCGACGTCTTGGGAAAGAACGGCGGCTATCATAGCATCGACTCGCTCGTCACGACGGTCGATCTATGCGATAAGATCGTCGTGCGGAAGCGGAAAGACGGGCTGATCGCCGTTCAAATGCACGGCATGGGGAGCGAGAGCATCCCGCCCGAGCAAAACAACGCGCAAAAGGCGGGCGAGAAGTTCGTCGAGGTCTTTCAGACGACGGGCGCGGACATCACGGTCTACAAAAACATTCCGATCGGGGCGGGGCTGGGCGGCTCGTCGGCGGATGCGGCGGGAGTGCTCCGCGCGCTCGGAAAGCTCTACGGCGTGCCCCTTTCCAAGCTCAAACCGCTCGCGGACGAGCTCGGAAGCGACACAGGGTATCTCCTCTATGGCGGCTTTGCAAGGCTCACGGGGCGCGGGGAAGTGGTGGAACTTCTCGGAGAGCCGCCGAGGCTCGATGTGCTCCTGCTCTGTCCCGAGGTCGGGGTTTCGAGCGGGATGTGCTATCGAAAGAGCGACGAGCTTGCGCCTTGCACTCCGCACACCGAGGAAGTGCTCTCGTATTTGAGATCGGGGAATTTGGAGTGGGCGGTCAAGCTCTTTTCGAACGGGCTCTTTCCCGCGGCAAGGGCGCTTTGCGCGGACGTTTGCCGCGCCGAAGCCGAACTTTTGGGATTTTCCCCGCTCAAAGTGAACCTGACGGGCTCGGGCAGCGGCGTTTACGCCGTTTTCGAGACGCGGGAGCTCTGCGAATGGGCGAAGAGCCGATACGAAGGCAAGTTCCGTCCCTATCTTTTGCGGACGGCAAACGTCAAACAAGGGCTGAAAAACCCCTTCTCGCTCGGAGAGGGGGAGGACGGCGAGACAGAATAGCGAGGTCGATCATGGAAGAGAGGACGCTCAAAGAAAACGGCAGAAAGATCAAACTCAAACGCATGCAAAGCGGCGAGACGGACGCGCTCGAAGAGACGAACGAAACGGAAGAAGGGGAAGAGGCGGAGATCTCCCTTGAATTTGGCGAGATCGACGAAGATCTTGCGGGGCTCTCGCCCGAGGAGACCGAAGAGCTCTTGAAAAAGCGCGAAAAGGCGCGGGAAGAGGCGAGAAAAGAGCGCGACAAGCTCCTTGAAGAGGGGGAGCGGTTGCTTCGCGCCAAGAAATATGAAGAAGGCGAGCCGTTCTTTGCGCAGGCGCTCTTATACGACCCCGACGAACGGCGGTCACAAGAGGGGCTGTGGGTGTGCCGCACCCGCAACTTTACCGCGGACGAGGCGTTTTTCGACCTCAAAAGTGCGCAGGAGTTCTCCAACCTGTCCGAGGGGACGAAAAGGCTCGTCCTGTCTAAGATGGGCGAGGGGCTCAAAGCGGAAAGAGCCGCGCTTTCGAGCGAGCGCGAAGCGATCGAGGGCAAGTTCCTTGCGGCGCAGCGGGCAAGGAGAAAGTCCTTTTCCGAGAACCGAAATTATTATCTTGTGCGCAGTCTCATCTTTTTGGGGGCGTTCTTGCTGCTGCTCGTCGGCGCGCTCGTGTCCGTCTACTTCATTCCGCGGACAAAGACAGATCTTCCGATCATTCTGACCATCGCCTTCGGGGCGGCGGCGCTTTTAAGTCTTTTGATCGGGGTGATCTTTCTTCGGGGCTTATACGGCGCGCTGCGGCTTTGCAGGGAGAATGAGAAACTGTCCTCGACCGAGGACGGCGCGCGGCTCAAAGAGGTGCGGGAGCGGCTCGAATGTCTTTCGCTCGTGCTCGGCGAAGAGGAAAGATCGGAAAATGAAAGTTAGATCGCGGCAAAGTGCGGTATAATAAAAGAAAGCCGTCCAAGCGGGAAGCGTGAATCGGGGCGGCGGAAGGAGGAATATGGAGCTTATCTACACGGGAAAGGGGAAGAAGGTCTATCGCGACGGCGACAGGCTCATCAAGTCGTTCGGGGAGAACTATTCCAAGGCGATGGTGTTGAACGAGGCGCTCAACCAGGCGCGCGTCGAGGAGACGGGGCTCAACATTCCGAAAATTTTGGAAGTTTCGGTCATCGACGGAAAGTGGTCGGTGGCGTGGGAGTATATCGAGGGAGAGACGCTCGAAGCGCTCATGGAGCGCTATCCCGAAAAAGAGGACGAGTATCTCGACTTCTTTGTCGACCTGCAAATCCGAATGAGCAAGGAAAAAGTGCCTCTTCTCGGGCATTTGCGCGACAAGATGCACGCCAAGATCTCGGCGAGTTCCTTCCCGTCCAATGTGCGCTACGACCTGCATGTGCGGCTCGACGGGCTGCCGCGGCAAAAAATGCTCTGTCACGGCGATTTTCAGCCGAGCAATATTATTATCAAGCCCGACGGTACGCCCTATATCATCGACTGGTCGCATGCGACGCAGGGCAACGGCGCGGCGGACGCGGCAAGGACCTATCTTCTGTTCCATCTTCAAAAGAAAGAGGCGCTCGCCGA
The DNA here is from genome assembly GCA_947631465.1 of uncultured Clostridia bacterium. Taxonomy (GTDB): domain Bacteria; phylum Bacillota; class Clostridia; order Christensenellales; family Borkfalkiaceae; genus Gallimonas. The sequence continues at coordinate 38,920 of CANRLK010000001.1, read as the reverse complement.
AAAATATTTGCAGCTCTATTGCGACAAGACGGAGACGGCGATCCCGTATGTCCAGCGTATTTTGCCCATTGTCGCCGCTTCGCAGTCGGTCAAGGACCGCCCCGAAGAGGCGGAGTTCCTCGCAAAATGGGTGAACATCAGCGATTGGCAGTAAGATGAGGGTCTATCTCGACTATGCTTCGACCTCGCCCGTGCGCGGCGATGTGTTCGAAGAAATCAAGCCCTATTTTTCGTCGGCGTTCGCGAATCCCGATTCCCTGCACTCGTTCGGACGGGAAGCGGCGCTTGCCGTCACCAAGGCGCGCGACCTCGTCGCGGAAACGCTCGGCGCAGAGCCCAAGGAAGTGTATTTCACCTCGGGCGGGACGGAAGCGGTCAATTGGGCGGTGAGAAAGCTCGGCAGGGGCAGCGCGGTCCTATCGCCCATCGAGCACGCCTCGGCGCTCTCCGCGGGGAAACTTCGGAGAGGGAGCGTCCTTTGCGGCGTGGGCGAGGACGGGATCGTCACCCCCGCAAACGTCGAAGCCGCGCTCAAAGCGGATACGGGGCTCGTCTGCGTCATGGCGGTCAACAACGAGACGGGGAGCATTCAACCTATCGCGGACATCGCAAACCTTACCAAAGCGCGCGGGTTGTTGTTCTTTTGCGACTGCGTGCAGGCGGCGTGTTCGCAAGATCTTTCGCAAATTTATCGGCAGGCGGACGCGATCGCGCTCTCGGGGCACAAGATCGGCGCGCCCAAGGGAGTCGGTGCGCTCGTCGTCAAGAAGGGGGCAAAACTTTCGCCTTTGCTCGTCGGCGGGGAGCAGGAGCGCGGGCTGCGCGGCGGCACGTCCAACGTCTGCGGCATTGTCGGCTTTGCCTTTGCGCTCAAAAAGGCGCAGGAAGAGCGCGCGGCGTTCCTTGCGCACACCCAACGGCTTCGTGACCGCTTCGAGGAGCAGATCTTTTCATCCCTTCCAGGCGGGGTGCGGCGGGACGGGGAACATCGCGCCCCGAACATCTCGCATTTGACCTTTGAAAACGGGAGCAGGGCGCTTTTGAGCCTGCTCGATCTCAAAGGGGTCGCGGCGGCGGGGGGCGCGGCTTGTTCGTCCCATGCGGCGAAGCCCTCGCATGTGCTGCTCGCGATGGGCAGAACGGGAGAGATCGCGGACAAGGGCATCCGCTTCTCTTTCGGCAGGGAGACGACGGAAGCGGAGACCGATTTTGCGGCGCGCGCCGTCATCGAATGTCTGAAAAAGGGCGTTTGAAGAAAAAATGCCTTCATGATATGAAAAAATCCTCTTGTCGTGTGCAATCGACAAGATTTTTTTCTTCTAAAACGGGAAAAAGCCGCATACATTATGACACAAACATAAAAAGAGGTGTCAACATGAACGAAGAGCTCGATTATGCGGAAATGCTGGAAATTCCCGTGGAGACGGTGTCGGTCAACCGCAAGGAACGCAGGAGAAGGGAGCAGCCCGATCTTCAAGAACAGCTGGTCCAGGAAGTCAACGAAAAAATGGAGACGGGTGGCGACCCCGCGTATGCGGAGAGCACGCCGATCGCGCGGACCGACCGCATCGCCGGTCAAAAGCAAAAGACGGCGCGGCGGGTGATCATCGGGGAGTTCGTCGCCGTCTGCGCGCTGTGCGCGGCGATCTTTTTGACCAATATCTTTATGGCGGACAGCGCGATCAACACGTTCGTGCGCGGACTGTTCCACGGAAATTCCGAGACTGTCAAGAGCGACACGCGCGCCTACTCGGACTTTAAGCTCTCGCCCATCGTGAGCGACAGCGTCGACGCGGACATCACCGTTTCTTCGACGGGAGTGCTCTCCTTTGTTGAGCGTTGCAGCGTGTATTCCCCGTGCGACGGCAAGCTCGTCTCGGTGAACGGCAACGCGCAGTCGGGCTATACCGTGGAAATCCAACATTCGGACAGCTTTTCGACGATCGTGAGCGGGCTCGACACGGTGTATTCCGCGCAGGGCGAGAAGATCTACTCGAACGTTCCGCTCGGTTTTTCGGACGGCGAAGGGGAAGTCAGGGTCATGCTCTATTCGGACGGCAACCTTTTAAGTTGTCTTTCGGTCAACGAGAATACGCTTGCTTGGAGCTGAGAAACACGTCTCTGTAAGGCTTCACCCGCTCTTTCTCGCCGCGGGGATCGTATCGGCGCTCCTTTGCAGGCTGCCCCTGTTTTTGACGGCGGTCTTTGCCGCCCTTGAACACGAGTGCGCCCACGCCTTGGCGGCACGACGGTTCGGATACAGTCTCAAAACCGTCGTGCTCATGCCCTACGGCGCGGTCATCTCGGGAGATCTTTCGGGCATTCCGCCGCGGCAGGAACTCTGGGTCTGCCTTGCGGGACCGCTCTCGAACGCCGCGACCGCGCTCGGCTTCGTCGCTCTTTGGTGGCTGTATCCCGAGACCTATCCCTATACCGACGTCGCCGCGCTCGTCTCCTTTTCGCTCTTTCTCGTCAACCTTCTGCCCGCCTATCCCTTGGACGGCGGCAGAATCTTGCGCATTGCGCTTCGAAGATTCGGCGACAAAAAGGCGCGCATCCTTCTGAGGACGATCACGCTGACTGCGGCGGCTTGCGTCTTTGCCTTCTTTGTATGGAGCTGTTTTTCGGAGGCGAACTTCGGCGCGTTGCTCTTTTCCGTCCTGCTTGCCGCGGGGGCGTTCGGGGGGGAGGAGTATAAGCGGCTCACCTTTTCGCGGAGCAAGAACTTTGCAAGGGGGGTGGAAGAGCGGCGGATCGCGCTCTCGGGGGACGTGACGGCGGGCGAGGCAATGCGCTTTTTGCGCGAGGACAAATATCTCGTCCTGATCCTCTTCGAAGGCAATGAGTTTTTGGGCGAACTGACCGAAGAAGAGCTGCTCTGCGCTCTCGAACAGGGGGAGTACGGCAAAAAGACCAAGGAACTCTTGGCGTTTTCCTGAATCAAAGAAGTTCGGGGCATGGCAAAAAAGCCGTGCGCCGAATTTTTCTTTTTTCTTGACAGGAAGCGGTCCGTAAGGTATAATAAAGGCATGAAATACATCGAACTTACCGTGCATACGACGAGCGAGGGGAGCGAACTCGTTGCGGACGCCATGTGGGAGCATTCCGACTTCGGCGTCGCCGTCTCGGACTTTGCGGACGTGCTCGCTCTTCAAAAAGACCCCGCCGTCTATTGGGACTATATGGACGAGACCGTCGCCCGTCCGCGGCGCGATGTGCTCGTAAAGTGCTTTTTGGAGACCGAAAAAGCGGAAGAACTTTCCCAGAAGATCATGCGCGAGATCGGGCGGAGAAAGCAGCTGAGCGGCGGGGAGATCGACTTCGGCACGCTCGAAGAGACCAAGCGGGAGATCGACGGCGACGATTGGATCGACATTTGGAAGAAGCATTTCCGTCCCATTCCCTTGGGGCGGATCGTCGTCGTGCCCGAGTGGATCCATTATGAGAAACAGGCGGGCGAAGAGATTGTGCGGCTCGATTCCAACATGGCGTTCGGCACGGGCGAACACGAGACGACGCGCATGTGCGTCGAGCTCTTGCAGGAGTATTTGAAGGCGGGCGATACCGTCCTCGACGTGGGCTGCGGCAGCGGCATTTTGGGGCTGTGCGCGGCAAAACTCGGCGCAAAACGCTGCTTTTTGACGGATATCGACCCGCTCGCCGTCGAAAGCGCCAAGCACAACGCCCTCAAAAACGGTGAAGCGGAGAAGATCGAGGTCGTTTTGAGCGACCTTGTGAGCGACAACGTTATAAAAGCCGACCTTCTCCTTGCAAACATCACGGCGGAGATCTTGGTGCGCCTCGCCCCCGCGGCGGCGGAGCATTTGAATAAGGGCGGGACGGTCATTCTCTCGGGAATTTTGGAGGACAGGGTGCAAAAAGTCATCGCGGCGTTTGAAAGCGTCGGGCTTTCCGCCATAAAGAAACGGCAGATGGGCGAATGGGTCGCCCTCGTGATGAGGCAAAGGTAATGTCCGCGCCCAAACGGTTTTTTGTCGGTAAGATCGAGCGGGAAGTCGTCCTGTCGGGCGATGAGTTCCGCCATGCGCACACCGTCCTTCGGCTCAAAGAGGGGGACGAGCTGACCCTTCTCGACGGCTGCGGCGCGGAGTATTCCGCGATCGTTTCAAAGGTCGAAAAGGGGAGAATGCTCCTTCACGTCCTCGAACAAAAGACTTCCGACCGCGAGCCCAAGACGCAGGTAATATTGCTTTGCGGCGCGCTCAAAGGGGACAAGACCGAGCTCATCGTGCAAAAGGCGGTGGAGCTCGGGGCGGCGAGGATCGGCGTATTCTCGTCCAAATACTCTTCGGCGTTTTGGAACGAGAATAAGACCGAGCGGCTCAACCGTGTCGCGCGGGAAGCGTCCAAGCAGTGCCTTCGTGCGCTTGCGCCGCCCGTCGAATACTTTCCGACGCTCGAAGAGGCGCTCAAAAGTGCAGACGGGGCGCAAAATAAGCTGTTCGCCTGCGAATTTCTCGAAAAGAGCGAAACGGAGCTTTCTTCGCGTTCGGGCTCTTTTGCGCTCGTCGTGGGGAGCGAGGGGGGATTTTCCGAAGAGGAATTTTCCCTCGCGAAGGCGCACGGGTTTTCGGGCGTTTCGCTGGGAAAGCGCATTTTGCGCGCGGAGACGGCGGCGATCGCGCTGCTGTCCGTCGTGATGTACGAATGCGGCGAGCTGCGCTGAAAGGGGGGAGACATGAAGGCATGCGTCTTTACGCTCGGCTGTAAGATGAACGAAGTCGAGAGCGCCTCGCTCATGCAGGGGCTTGCCCTTCGCGGCTTGGACGTGACGGACAAGTTAGGGCTTGCCGACGTCTATTTTCTCAATACCTGCGCTGTGACGCAAGAGGCGGAGAAGAAGTCGCGGCAGGCGGTCGCGCGCATGCGGAAATTCAACGCGGACGCGCCCGTCTATGTATTCGGCTGCGCCTCGGAGCGCGACGCCAAGGCGTTTGCGGACAAAGAGGGCGTGCGCTTTGTTTCGGGCGCGCAGGGAAAGGGCAAGATCTTGGAGCGGCTCGATGCGGAGGGGATTTTTCTCGAAAAAGACGAGGCGTTTTGCGAAATGCCCGCGCCCAAGACGAGCCGAACCCGCGCCTATCTCCGCATTCAGGACGGCTGCGACAGGTTTTGCAGTTATTGCGTCATTCCCTATCTTCGGGGAAGATCGCGCTCGCGCAGCGCGGAGAGCATTGTAAGCGAGGCGAAAGATTGCAAGGCGAAGGAGATCGTTTTAACGGGCGTGGACGTATCCTCGTACCGCGACGGGGAGACCGACCTTGGCGCGCTTTTGAAAAAGCTCGGGAATGTTCCCGCGCGGATCAGACTCGGCTCGCTCGAAGCGGGGGTGGTGACAGGCGATCTGCTTTCGGCAATGAAGGACGCGGGGAACGTCTGCCCGCACTTTCATCTCTCCCTGCAAAGCGGCTCAAACGCCGTCCTTCGCGCCATGAACCGCCGCTACACGCGCGAGGAATATCTTGCGTGCTGTGAAAAGATCTATCGCGCCTTCCCGTCCGCCGCGATCTCGACCGACCTCATCGCGGGCTTTCCGACGGAGCGCGAGGAGGACTTTGAAAAGTCTTTATCGATCATCGACGAGGCGGGCTTTTCGCGGGTGCATTGTTTTCCCTTTTCCCCGCGCCCGAATACGGTCGCGGCGAAGATGAAGGATCTGCCCGCTTCGATTAAAAAGGAGCGCATGGCGCGCCTTACGGATGCGGCGGCGCGGGCGGAGAGGAAATATATCGAAAAATTTTTGGGCAAGGAGCTTCAAGTGCTGTTCGAGGACGACGGCGGGTACAGCGAGAACTATATCCGCGTCTATGCTTCGGGCGCGAAAGAGGGCGAACTTTGTTTTGTCAGATTAAAAGGGTTTGAAAAAGACGGCGCATGCGCCGAGATCGGAGGAATCATCAAATGAACGACTGTATTTTTTGTAAGATCGTGAAGGGGGAGATCCCCTCGCAAAAGGTCTATGAGGACGAAGAGATGTTGATCTTCAAGGACATCGCGCCGATCGCGAAGATCCATCTTCTTTGTATCCCCAAGGAGCATTTTGCCTACCTTTCGGAGCTGAATGACGGGCGGCGGGCATTGCTCGGAAGGATGATCGAAAAGATCGCCTCGCTGCAAGCGGAATTGGGACTGAAAGACGGGTATCGGCTTGTCGTCAACCAAGGGGACAGCGCGGGGCAGACGGTGAAGCACCTGCACATTCACATTTTGGGCGGCGAGACCCTTCCTTGGGGCTGAGATTTTCGCGGGTTTTTGCAACGATTTTCGATTTTATATTGCAAATTTCGCGCGGATATGCTATAATTTGATTGCGCCATAATCGAATACTGAAAAAGCAAAGGATCTATCGGCATAGGTGTATCCCGATTTTTGCTTTTTCAAAAAAGGTAGAATGTGGCGCAACCGATTAACGGATACTCAAATGCGGGCGCTCCCTTGATCGGGGGGCGCTCTTTATCATTTGAGGAGGAGGGAAAACGATGAAGAAACTCATGGGCAAAATGTTTTCAAGTGGAGATCGCAGACCCGAGCCGCCGAAGTTTGACGCCTTAGAAGAAGCGGCGGGGAAGAAGCTCATCTTTTCCGAGACGCGCACGCCTGCTGGAGAGCGGGCGTACAGCGTTCTCAAAGCCGCCAAACAGGATATGCCCGCGCTGTTGATCCCCGCCCATTACAACGGCAGTCCCGTCATCCGCATCGAAAACCGCGCCTTTTGCGGCAACGGCGCGCTCATGCAACTGACCCTTCCCAAGACCCTGACCTCGATCGGCGTGTTCGCGTTCGCCTTTTGCGCCGAGCTTGCAAGCGTCGAACTCCCCGACAGCCTCGCCTGTCTCGGCGGCAGGGCGTTTTACGGCTGCGCCAACCTTGCGAAGGTCTCTTTGGGCAAATCGCTCAGAACGCTGCGCAACGGGCTCTTCGTTGGCTGTAAGAGCTTGAAGGAGATCGAGCTCCCCGACAGCGCGGTCGGGATCGGCAACGAGACCTTTGCCTACTGCGAAGAGCTCGAACGGGTCTCGATCGGGCGGGGCGTCCTCGTGATCGGCGAGAACACTTTCTCGGAATGTCCGAAACTCAAAAAAATAGAATACCGCGGCACGCGCGAAGATTGGAACAAGATCAAAACCGATGCGACGAGCGCGCGGTTTTTGCGAACCGTCAAGGTTTTCTGTCTCGACGGCGAGATCGGACCGTTTTGAAAATTTGAAGTATAGATCGCTGGAAAGCTGTCGATAATCCTCTCGAAGAAAGTTCGGGAGGATTTTTTATGCGCTTTTCGAAGAAGAACGTTCTCGGCATTTTGACGGTCTTGGGCGTCGTCCTTTGCGCGGCGTTTTGCTATCTTTTGCTCCGCGCGCCCGTGTTCGAAAAGGGCGAAAGCTATACCTTTTATCTCGGACGAAGTTCTTCCGCGCTCATGAAAGAGACCGATCGTCCCGCGTTGCAAAAGATCTTTCTCGATGTCAAGGGCGAGAGCGCGGTCTACGAGGGGGACAGGCTCGAAGAGCTGAAAAAAAAGTTTCACGCAAGGCTGTTATTTACGGAAGAGGCGGCGGGGATCAAAAATTACTACTTTTTCTCGCCCGATCTCGGCGCAGGGGTGAAGATCGGAAATGATACCGTAAATTTGCATATTGCGCTCGGTCGCGGCAGGACGGCGGCGGGCACGCCCTTGATTTTCGGCGGATTTTGAAATTTTGAGGTATAAAATTTTTCAAAGGTGTCGATCATTACATAAAAATTCGGAGGCATTTTATGAAAGACAAGGAAAATACCGCGACAAACCCGAGAAAAAAGAAACTGATTTACTCAATTGTCGTTGCCGTGTGCGCATTGCTGCTGATCACGGCGACCGTGCTCACCGTCTACTTTGTGACGACGAACAACAACACCCTTTCGGAAGAACCGCCCATCGATGAAGGCGGCAAGAAGCCCAATGACGGCAACGAAGGGGGCGAAGGGGAACAGCCCGGCGGGGAGGAAGACCCCAATAAGAAGCCCGACGACCAGCCGAGCGGCGGAGAAACTCCCGCAGGTCCCGACGACAACAAGCCCGCAGGCGGCGAAAAGACGGCGTTCATTAAGCCCTTATCGTCCTGCGCTTGTTCGCTCGAGTATAATGTCATCTATCACAACACGTCCCTTGACAGATGGTACAAGCACCCCGCCGTGGACTTTGCGGCAGAAGAGGGCGAGAGCGTCTTTTCGATGGCGGACGGCGTCGTCAAGGAAGTGAGCATGGAAGAAGTGCTCGGCAATTATATCGTCGTCGAGCATGAGGGCGGCATCACCGCGACCTACCGCTTTGTCGAACCCGTGGAGAATTTGAAGGCGGGGGATACCGTCACGCAGGGTCAGGTCATTGCGACCGTTGCCGCTGCGTATGGCACGGAGTACAAGGACGGCACGCATCTTCATCTTGAAATGCACAAGGATGGAGAAAGAGTTGATCCGATGGACTTCATCGATTCTACTTTGGAGGAGAAGTAAGAAAAAGCAGCCCCGCAGGGCTGCTTTTTCTTCGAGCGCTCTTTCCATAAACTTCGCAATACTGCGTTGAGCTTGCGTTTTCCCTTGGTCTCGTCGACGTGCGGTCGCTTTACACGCTTTTCTTGCGAAAAGCTCCGTTTGCTCCCGACGTCTCCTCTTCCCCAAAAAATGCTTCACAAAGACCGTTCGCCTTTTTTGGGGATTCCATTGTACGCTCCCTGCGGGAAATCCGCGCTCTCCTTGTCTTGCTCGTTTCTGAAAAGAGTAACGGTTACCGATTAAAATAATGAGGGCGCAATGCGCCCACATCTTTTCAAAAAAAGCAAATCGTTAAATAAAGTCTGCCAAGGTATACTTTTTCAACAGTTCCTCGACGGCGTCGTCGAGGGCGCGCCACATGGGGAGGGTGGGGCACATTTCGGCGCGCGGGCAGTCCGCGCTTCCGCCTGCGCAAGCGGCGGCGGTGAAAGAGGTCTCCGTAATGCGCAGAATGTCTGCGGCGGTGCAGGTCTCCTTGGGTGCGGAAAGGCGGTAGCCGCCGTTTTTGCCCCGCACGCTTTCGACGAGCCCCGCCTTGACGAGTTCGCACATGATGGCTTCGAGAAACTTATAGGGGATCTCTTCCCGCAGGGCGAGCTCTTTTAACGGGACGGGCTCGTCTTTTTCGTGCTTTGCAAGGGCGATCATCACGCGGAGGGCATATCTTCCCTTTGCCGAGACGATCATTCGCCGTCTCCGCCCTCGTGCCCGTCGTGGTCGTGCTCGTGATCGCACTCCTTGAAGAGTTCGGGGTCGTAGGGCAGGTTGTGTTTCTTGTAATAATCGAGAATGGCGGCTCGGATCGCCTCTTCCGCGAGGACGGAGCAGTGCATTTTATAGGCGGGCAGACCGTCGAGCGCCTCTGCGACCGCTTTGTTGGTGAGAGCGAGCGCATCTTTGAGCGGCTTGCCCTTGATGAGTTCGGTCGCCATCGAGCTCGACGCGATCGCGCTCCCGCATCCGAAGGTCTCGAATTTGACGTCCGAGATGATGTCCCCGTCGATTTTGAGGTAGATCTTCATGATGTCGCCGCATTTGGCGTTGCCGACTTCGCCGACCCCGTCGGGATTTTCGATGACCCCGACGTTCCTCGGGTGCTTAAAGTGATCCATTACCTTTTCGCTGTATAAAGACATGACCGTATCTCCTTAAACGTTTGATTTTTTCAAAGAATGAAGCTGCGCCGTCCCTCTTGAAGATCCCGCCAGACGGGGGAAATGCTCCGAAGATAGGAGACGACCTTGGGAATTTCTTCGGACATATAGTCGATCTCTTCTTCCGTCGTGTCCTCGGAAAGGCTCAGGCGGAGCGAGCCGTGCGCGACGTCGTGCACCCGCCCGATCGCGAGCAAAACGTGGGACGGGTCGAGCGAGCCCGACGTGCAGGCAGAGCCAGACGAGGCGCAGATGCCCTTGTCGTCGAGGAGCAGGAGCAGCGATTCGCCTTCGATTCCCTCGAAGCAGAAGCTCACGTTCCCGCAGAGCCGACGAACGCTGTCCCCGTTGAGGGCGCAGTGCTCGATCTTGCTCAAATTGCCGATGAGTTTGTCCCGCAGCGCGCTCACCCGTTTCATGTATTCGGGAAGATTTTTGACAGATTCTTGAAGGGCTTCCGTCATGGCGGCGATGGCGGGCAGGTTTTCCGTTCCCGCGCGCTTTCCGCGCTCCTGCGCGCCGCCCTCGATGAGATTGGAAAGGGGCGCGCCCGTCCTTGCATACAGTGCGCCGACTCCGCGCGGTCCGCCGAATTTGTGCGCCGACAGGGCGAGATAGTCGCAGTGAAGGTCCTTCACGTTGACGGGCATGTGCCCCACGGCTTGCACCGCGTCGGTATGGAAGGGCACGCCGAGCGCTCGGCAGTATCCGCCGATCTCTTCGACGGGCTGGATCGTCCCGATCTCGTTGTTCGCGAGCATGACGGACACAAGACAGGTGTTTTCGTCGATCTCCTTCTTCGCTTCGTCCAAGGAGACGATGCCGTTTTTCCCGACGGGCAAAAGGACGACTTCGAAGCCCTCTTTTTCGAGTTTTTTCAAGGTGTGCAAGACGGCATGGTGTTCGATCGCCGTCGAGACGATCTTGCGCTTTCCCTTTCTCGCGCCCGCGCGCGCCGCGCTCTCGATCGCCTGGTTGTCCGATTCGCTCCCGCCCGAGGTGAAGTAGATCTCCTTCGCCTCGCAGCCCAAAATATTTGCGACCGCCTGCCTGCAACGTTCGAGCTCTTCCTTCGCCCGCTGCCCCGCGGAGTGCAGGGACGAGGGATTGCCGAAGAATTTTTCCGAAACTTCTTGATATACTTTGAGCGCCGCGGGACGGATCTTGGTCGTGGCGGCGTTGTCCGCATAGACAAACATCGTGTTTCTCCTTTATATTCCTACTAAATTCATGGGAATTATAGCACCCTTTTATGCGTCTGTCAACTAAATTTCGAGTTTATTCTCGGAAAGTTCGGCGAAAGAATTGACGGAAGGTCTAAAATGGGTTATAATGGGAAAAAGAGGTATTTTATGGAAGACGAATCGGAAGAGAGCGGCGTATCGATCGCAGATCTTTGGCGGGCGGCAAAGAAGCGGCTTTGGGTCATCTTGCTCGCGGCTGCGGTGTTGACGTCCGTCGCCGTTCTTGCATATGTAAGTTATATCGATCCGCACACGGCGGATTATACCATGGAGTTCACGCTCACCTACCCGGGCTCGGCGAGCCAGAAATATCCCGATGGTTCTCTCTTTTATTTTCGGGACATCATCTCGCCCGAAGCGCTTTCCGAGGTCAAAGAGAGCGACGCAAGGTTTTCGGATATCGACGTGATTTCGATGAGCCAATCGGACGACATCACGATCGAGAAGGGCGAAAGCGGGGATGAGGCCCGCCCGGCGGAAGAAGGGCTGTATATTTTGAGCGTCAAGAAATTCTATTTTGACGATCGGGGGGAGGCGACGGCGTTTTTGCGCGCCCTTGCGCAGCGTCCCATCAAGGAGGCAAAGGCGCGGGCGAAGAAGTTCGACTTCTCCCTCGACAAAGGCATCTTTGACGGGGGCGTGTTCGAGGACAAGCTCTCCCTTCTCATGGAGCAAAAGTCGAGCATTTTGTCGCGCTACGACGCTTGGATCTCCGAATACAGCGGGGAATACAGAGTCTCGGGGAAATCCCTGAAAAACTACCGCACGGAAGCGTCCGCGGTCATCAGCGACGTGCTGTTTGAAGAGCTTACCAAGGAACTCGACGACTACGGCTATGTCTCGCGCGAACTGCTGCTCGTCAAGATCGCGGAACTCAGCGAAGAGAAGGAGATCAACGAGCGCAAGATCGACGAGATCAAGGCGATGCTCGAAGAGGTGCGTCCCGTCACCATGACGATCGACTCGTCGAACTATGAAGAGGGGCTTGCGGAAGTCCTTGCCAAGCTCATCGAGCGCAACGTCGAGATCGACCGCCAGATCGCAGCCCTCAACATCGAAAACGTCGAGACATTCGAGGCGCGCATCGAGACCGTTTACGAAAAAATGCAGGACGTTGCCAAGACGGTCTCCGAGGTCGCGTCCGTCTTATATGAACAGGAATCGCGCGCCGACTTCAAGACGACGAACGCCGTCTCGGAAGGGGGGACGAGCGCAATTTTGGTCGGCGTCGGCGTATTTGTGCTGACGGCGCTCATCGCGGGCGCGATCGTCTGCGCCGTCGAACTTCCCAAAATGCGCGCAAGGGAAAGGGCGGCTGCGGAAACGCAGGCAGAGAAAGACGGGAAGGGCGGAGGCCCTTCGGACAAAGCGGATCAAACCGCGGATAAGACCACGGAAGAATGAAATACAGGTTTGCGGCGCTGCGCTTTTGCGACGACGAAAATCTTTCGGACAGACTGTATTGGTATTTGTGCGATCTGCCCGTGAAAGCGGGGGACAAGGTCCTTGCGCCCGTCGGAGTTCATGACAGGTTGCAGGCGGGGACGGCGGAGCGCGTGATCGAGGCGGAAGAAAAGGACGCGCCGTATGACATGCGGCTCATCAAGGCGGCGGTCGCGCCGCTCGGCGCGCGGAAGCTCGTCGCAGACGGGGTGGAGTGTTTCGAACTCGGCGGCTGCCGCTATGACAACAGACATTACACCCGTTATTTTGTCGCCCTGTATGCAAAGCGCGCGCCCGAGAACATGGAAGAGCTCGTAAGTTACGGCGTGACATATACGCTTGACGGGAGCGCGGAGAAGATGATTGAAATGCTTGCGCAAAGAGAGGGCTGTGCGCTCTTGACGGGGCAGGCGGGAGAGGAAGTGTTCCGCGGGCTGACGGCGCTTGCGAGGCAGGACGAAGGTCCGCTTCGCGCGTTGGGCGCGGACGACGAGATGCTGCGCCGCTTGCAGGAGAAAATACGATGAAGAATATCTTGATGATCGCAACGGGCGGGACGATCGCCTCGACCAACACGGGCGCGGGGCTTGCGCCCTCGTTTACGTCCAAGGAACTCTTGGACTTCGTGCCCGAGATCGCGAAAATTTGCAATGTGTCGCAAGTCCAGCCCTTCAACCTCGACAGCACCAACATCTATTCCGCGCATTGGCTCGAACTTGCAAAAATCGTCGAGGAAAACTATGAGAAATACGACGGGTTCGTCATCACCCACGGCACGGACACGATGGCATATACCGCCGCGGCGCTCTCCTATCTCATTCAGGGAAGTCCCAAGCCCGTCGTCTTAACGGGATCGCAGAAGTCGGTCTCATTGCGGGACACCGACGCGCGGCTCAACCTTTTCGACGCGTTTTCCTACTGCGCGGACGGGGACGCTTCGGGCGTCAGGGTCGTGTTTGACGGGAACATCATCCTGGGCACGCGGGCGAAAAAGACGAGAACGAGAAGCTATAACGCCTTTTCGAGCGTCGATTTCCCCGAGATCGGGATCGTGCGCGACGGAAAGATCATCCGCTATCTCGAAGAGGAGAAGTCCCCCTCGCCCAAGTTTTATCATGCGATGGAAAACTCCGTGTTTGTGCTCAAAATGATCCCGGGGCTTCGGGCGGAGATCTTCGACTATCTCTCGGCGCACTGCGAGGGGCTCATTTTGGAGACGTTCGGCTCGGGCGGGATCCCAGGCTATGACGGCGAGGCGTTTTGCGAGCGGCTCACCGAGTTTTTGAAGAAGGGCAAGACGGTCGTCGTCACGACGCAGGTCGAGCGCGAGGGAAGCGCCCTTCAAAACTACGAGGTCGGCAGAAAGCTCATGCGGTGCGGTAAGGTCTTGGAGGCGCGCAGCATGACCCTCGAAGCGGCGGTCGCAAAGCTCATGTGGTGTCTTGCGCAGACCAAGGACCAAGACCGCGTCGGAACGCTCTTCAACCGTCCCGTCGAACACGATATTATTTGAAATTTCGCCTTCGCCGTTTTGCGGGCGGATTTTCGGGGTATAAAAAATCAAGAACATATCTTTGAGGTAACATTATGATCAGTTATTCTTTGAAAGCGCTTTCCGCGGACGAACTCTATTTTAAGGTCAATCCGATCAAGGCAGCGCCCGATACCAAATTCGAGATCAAGCCCGCATTTTCGCGGCAGATCCGCCAGGCGAACGACAACCCCAAGATCAACATCGTGATCATGGAGTGCAAGATCGAGTCGAGCGAGGAATCGCCCAAGCCCTTCGACATGCGGGTGCGCTTTGTCGGCGTGTTCGAGGTCGAGAACATGACTTCCGACGAGGACAAACGCATTTTTGCGATCAATGCGACGGAGACGATCTTCCCCTATCTTCGCGCCGCGATGACCAACTTGACGGCGGATGCGCTCATTCCGCCGCTCATGCTTCCCGTCGTCCCGGGCGCGACGCTCTTCCCCGAGGACCGCGGGCAGAGCCGCTATACGCTCAATTTCGACCCGACGGTTTTGAACTGAGCGTCTGAAAAACGAAATCTTTTGATCAAGCGGCGCGCCGAATTTTTCGGCGCGCCGCTTTTCAATGCGCTCACAAATCGTTCTTAAAAACAAGCCGCATATTTTTTCCGCGACTGCTCACATTAGGCATAGGAGGAAATTATGAAGAAGATTTTGGCAATCGGTGCGTTGACGTTTGCGCTTGCCGCAGGTGTTGCTGTACCCGCTGCGGCTTTTGCGGTGCAACGTGCGCAAGACCAAATTGCGGCGCCCACTGCCGCCGTCGAAACCGCCGTTCTCCGTCAGGGGAGCAAGGGCGGCGAGGTGAAGGAAGTGCAGCGCCGCTTGAAGCAATGGGGCTACTATACGGGGAGTGTAGACGGCATCTTCGGCTCAAATACCAAGAAAGCCGTCATCGCGTTCCAGAAGAAGAACGGGCTGACCGCGGACGGCATTGTAGGGAAGTCTACCTACGCCGCGCTCGGCATGAACGACTCGTACAACGCCCTCAACGGTTCGAGCGCCTCGGGACACGGAGGCAGCTCCAACTACACCTCGTCCGACCTGCAACTCATGGCGAAGGCGATCTACGCCGAGGGCAGAGGGGAGAGCTACACGGGTCAGGTCGCGATCGGCGCGGTCATCATGAACAGGGTCAAGAGCCCCTCGTTCCCGAACACGATCTCGGGCGTGATCTATCAAAAGGGGGCGTTTACCGCCGTTTCGGACGGGCAGATCAATCTCGTCCCCGACCAGACCGCCTACGACGCCGCCAAAGACGCCATGAACGGCTGGGATCCCACATACGGATGTCTCTATTATTACAACCCTGCGGTCGCAACGAGCGCATGGATCTTTAACCGCAAGACGGTTACGGTCATCGGCAAGCACGTCTTTGCCATTTAAGGAGGAATTATGGGAGAAAATAAAGTAGGTAAGAACGTATCGAGCGGCGCGAAGAAGGTGGAAGCGATCGAAAAGGAAAAAGCGGCGGCGTCCGCAAGCGCGCCCGAAGGCGCAAAGACGGTGAAAAAGCGCACTTCGTCCGCGCGGAAGAGCGAGACGAACACCCGGAAGGGCGGTAAGACAGCCCGTCAAAAGCAGACGCGCGCCCAAAAGAAAGAGGATGCGGCGGCGGAAAAGCGGCTCGAAGCCGCCAAGGCGAAGGCGGAAAAGAAGGAGAAGAAGCTCCTTCGCAAGGCGGAGTTCAAGCAGAAGAAGCTCGAAAAGAAGGCGCAGCTCAAAGAAAAGAAACTTCAAAAGCGCGCCGCGCTCGCCGAGAAGAAGGCACAGCGCAAGGAGAAGAAGCTCGAAAACGCCGCTGCGCTCAAAGCGCGCCGCACAGAGCGCAAAGCAAACCGCACCGCCCGCCGCGAGATGCTCAAAAACGAGAGCAAGGCAGAGCGTTCCGCCCGCCGCGAACGGGAGAAGAAGGAACGCCGCGCGCTCACGGCACAGCGCCGCGAACAGCGGGAAAAGGCGCGCACGCAGCGGATGAAGTCGCGCGAAGCGACCCGCGAACGCCGCGCTGAGGCGAGAAAGCAAAGGCGGGAACAGAGCAGTGCGCGCAGAAAGCATGCCCCGGGCTTTGGCGGCTGGCTGGCGGCGGTCATCTCGCTCGGCACGGCTTGTCTTGCGCTCGGCGCGATCGTCACCGCGGGAGCGTTCCGCATGAACGACATGGACCTTTCCGCTTCGAACGGCTATCGGTCCACCCTCTATGAGATGGTCTCCGTGTCCGAGGACATGGACAACAGCCTTTCGAAACTGCGCGTCTCCTCGGGGAGCAGGGAACAGCGCGCGCTTTTGACCGACCTTCTGGTCGACAGCCGCCTTATGGAGAGCGCGCTCGAACGCATGCCCATCGACAGCATGACGAGCACGGACATCGCCGCTTTCGTCAATAAGACCGCCGATTATTGCACGACGCTTTTGAAAAAGCTCAATGCGGGCGGGACGCTGTCCGAGACCGAAAAGAACACGGTCAGCTATTTGCACGGCGTGAATGCCGCGCTCTATGACGAGCTCAATACCATGACGACGGGCATGACCGAAAAGGAATTTGCGGCGTTTGCAAAAGGCGGGGAAAATCCCGTGGCGCAAAAGATCGGCGAAATGGGCAAGGGCACGTTGCAGCAGCCCGAAGAGACGGTCGATGCGCCCTTCTCGGACGAGGGCAACGTCGGAAAGAACCGCCTTCTCGCGCTCGAAGAAGTCTCGGTGAGCCGCGCCGAAGAACTCGCAAGGCAGTACTTTGACAGCTATCATATCGCGAATGTGCAATATTCGGGCGAGACGGTGACGGACGATGCGGTCTGCTTCAACTTCATCCTGACCGACGAGGACGGCGTGGAACTGTATGCGCGCATCACAAAGAACGGCGGAAAGCTCGCGTTCTTCAACCTGTATGAAGTTTGCGAGGACAAGAACTTCGACCTTGAAACCTGCGATATGCTCGCAAGGGAGTATTTGAAGACGCTCGGGGTCGAGGACGTCGAGGCGGTCTGGCTGTCCGACGCGGGCATGGTGGCGGATCTTACCTACGTCGCCGTGCAAGAGGGGGTCAGAATGTATCCCGATGTCATCCGCGTGCGCGTCTGCGAATCCAAGGGCAGGGTCGTCGGAATCGACGCGATGGAGTACCTTCTCAATCATAAGGAACGGGAGATCGGCTCATCGCTCACGCGCGAAGCGGCGCAGGAAAAACTTTCGGGCGGGCTCGAACCGTATGCGGCGCACCTTGCCGTCATCCCGCTCGACGGCGAAGAGACGCTTGCCCACGAGTTCGCCTGCAACTTCGGCGAAGAGGAGTATATCGTCTATCTCGACGCCATGACGGGCGAGGAAGTCCAGGTCTATCGCGTGAGAAACGGCGCGAAGGGCAGCTATCTCGAATAAGAAAAGAAATCGATCGATTAAAAAGCCGAGCAAACGCTCGGCTTTTTAATGAGAAAAAATATGGGTGGTGTGATCGGAAAAGTTGGGTCGGAAACGGTCCGACTATCCTCATTATAAGAAAATATGCGGAAAAGTCAAGCAATTTTCGCTTTCGGCGGCGAACGGGCGGTGAAATTCTTGCAAAAAAGCAAAAAAACAGCTATAATATCATGAAAAGGAGCGAAAAATGTTTCACGTCGTGCTCGTCGAACCCGAGATCCCGCAAAATACGGGCAACATCGCGCGCACCTGCGCCGCAACGGGCTGCAAGCTGCATCTCGTCAAGCCGCTTGGCTTTTCGGTCTCGGACAAATATCTCAAACGCGCGGGGCTCGATTATTGGAGCCTCGTCGACGTACAGCTCCATGAAAACCTCGATGAATTGTTCTCGTCCTTAACGGGCGTGCGGTTTCACTATTTTTCGACCAAGGCGCGCCGCGTGTATACGGAAGCGCAATACGGGGCGGGCGACGCGCTCGTGTTCGGCAAGGAGACCAAGGGACTCGACGAGGCGCTCTTGAAGGCGAATGAGGAAGCCTGCGTGCGCATTCCCATGATCGGCGAGAGCCGTTCGCTCAATTTGAGCAACGCCGTCGCCGTCGCGGTCTACGAGGGCATGCGCCAAAACGGCTTTCGGGGACTGCTTCAAAAGGGGGAGCTGCACCGTCTGAAATGGGATTGAGTTTCAAAGACAACAAAATTCTTCTTCGCACGCTCTGCATCTTGCTCGTCGCCTTCGGCGTTCTTTTGACGGCGTATGTGCTCTTGCCCCATCCCGTCCAAGCGCGCTTTTGCGAAGAAAGACGGTATGTCTGCACCTTTGAGGACGGCACGCAGGCGGAAGTTTCCTTTTCGGACGCGATCGGCGAGATCGCGGGGATAGAGAAAACCGCCGTGCTGTTGAGAAGGTTCGGAAAGATCGGCAGGGTCTCGGGGTCGGAACAATTTTGCGCCTGTTCGGAAGGGCTCTTTTCGGGCGAAGCGACGTTGCTCTTTGCGGCGCGCGGGGAGAGGCTCGACGCGCTCGAACGGCTCGCGCTCATGGCCCGCTTTGACAAGACGGGCTATTATGCGGGCGGGTTCTTTGTCTGGAACGGCGAACGCGTTCTTCCCGCCGAAGCGGGGAGCTTTGAAGAGGTGTATCTCTTGGACGGAGCGCTTCCCGCGGGACTGCTTGCAAAAACGAATGCGAAGAAACTTATTTTGAAAACGGACGCCGACCTTCGTGCCTCGGCGCTTTC
The DNA here is from genome assembly GCA_947631465.1 of uncultured Clostridia bacterium. Classification (GTDB taxonomy): domain Bacteria; phylum Bacillota; class Clostridia; order Christensenellales; family Borkfalkiaceae; genus Gallimonas. The sequence continues at coordinate 20,335 of CANRLK010000001.1, read as the reverse complement.
GGGGAGCGAGATCGAAACGATCGAAGCAGAGCCGCCCTTTCTTGCCGAAGGCGGGGCGGTGTATCAAGTGTCCTTCGGCAAACGGCGGCTCATCGCCGCATTGCCCAATGCCGAGGAGCTGTCGCTCGATTTTGATTACTTCGAAAAGGGCGCGCTCTCGCCCTGCACGGGATTGAAGAAGCTGACCTTGCCTTCGGGTTTTGACGGGACGCTTCGGATGCTGTTCGGAAATACACCTTTTGAGGAAGTGGAATATGAGATACTTTAAGTTGCTGTTCAGCCGACTGTTTTTGGTGGGGCTCACGATCGTATTGATGTTCGTCGTGGATGTCTTGATCGTGCTTTCCCTATTCTATTTCGCAGAGCAGGGGTTCATCTATTTCTTCCCGAATTTGTCGGGACTCGTGCGCTTTCTCTTTGCGTTTTTACAGTGGTTCATCGTCGCGGCGACCGTCTTGCACGTCGTCAACCGCGACATGGTCCCCGAATCCAAAATCCCCTGGATTCTCTGCATCGTCCTTTTGAACGTGTTCGGCGTTGCGATCTATGCGGTCTTTTCCAACAACCGTCCGTCGCGGCGGCAGCGGCGGCAGTTCGCGCTCGTTGCGGAGCAGTCGAGAAAGTTCATGAAGAGCACCCTTTCCGAAGAGGAAGCGATGGCGCAGATGGACCGCTGGGCATTTCCTTCGCGGGCGCTTTCGCGCAGCGGAAATCTCGTCTTTTCGAACACTTCGACCGAATACTTCCCGAGCGGCGAGAGCTTCTTCCCCCGCTTCCTCGAAGATTTGAAAGCCGCGAAGAAATATATTTTCATGGAATATTTCATCCTGGCGCGCGGGAAGATGTGGGACGCCATCTTCGAGGTCTTGAAGGAAAAGGTCAAAGAGGGGGTCGAAGTGCGGGTCATCTATGACGACATCGGTTGCATGGGCAAGCTCCGCGCGGGATATTACAAAAAACTTCGCAAGGCGGGCATTGATTGCAGAAAGTTCAATCCGTTTGTGCCCATCGTGTCCAACTTTCACAACAACCGCGATCACCGCAAGATCACCGTCATCGACGGCGTCGTCGGCTATACGGGCGGGCTCAACCTCGCCGACGAGTACATCAACGAGACCCATCCCTTCGGACAGTGGAAGGACGCGGCGATCCGCCTCGAAGGCGAGGGCGTCAAGGGGCTCTTGCTCCTCTTTTTGAGGCTTTACAACATCCGCAAAAAGCAGCCCGAGGACTTTTCGCCCTATTTTCCCGAAAGCTATGAAACGAAAGAGGGTGAAGGGCTCGTCCAGCCCTATGGCGGAGGACCCAAGCCGCTGTATGAAAAGGGCATTGCGGAAAATCTCTACATCGACATCTTGTCCGAGGCGAAGAGGTACGTCTATATCATGACGCCCTATCTCATCATCGATTACAGGATGCGCGAGGCGATGCTCTCTGCGGCGGCGCGGGGGGTGGACGTGAGGATCGTCGTCCCGCACATCCCCGACAAAAAGACCGCCTTCGCCCTCACCCGTTCCAACTATCTCGCCCTCATCCGCGGCGGGGTGAAGATCTATGAATACACCCCCGGGTTCATCCATTCCAAAAACTTTTTGGCGGACGACGACGCGGCGGTCGTCGGGACGATCAATCTCGACTACCGTTCTTTGATGCACCACTACGAAAACGCCGTGTTTCTCTATCAGACCAAGGCGAACGCGCAGCTCAAAGAGGATTTCGAGCGGACCTTTTCAGAGAGCGCGCTGCAAACCGAAGAGGACGCAAAGAAGAACGTCGTCTGGCGCGGAATTTGCGAGATCGCAAAGGTCTTTGCACCGCTCTTTTAAGGAGAAGGAGGGAGAAACCGATGATCCATTCCATGAGCGGCGGCGTGCTGTCGGACGGGGAAGTGTACACGTTCGTCAAAGTAGAGATCCAAGGGGAGACGCATTGGTACTTGTCCCGCGAGGCGGGCGCAAAAGAAGGCGGACGGGCGGTCGTCCCCTTCGGAAGAGCGGACTTCCCCTGCGAGGGCACGATCGTCAAGGTCGAAAAGACCACCCTGCAATGCGCTCCCGTCCCCGCAAAACACCTCAAAGAAGTCTTAAAACTTTTGTAACATGAAAAAACAAGGCGCAGCGAAGTCCGCTGCGCCTTGTCTTATCCGTTGAAAGGTTTCAGTCCACCCGAAGGATGAGGCATTTCAAATACTGCGTCTCTTCCGCGCCGAAGAGGACGGGATGGTCGGGCGATTGCATGCGGGATTCAAGCAGGGTGACTCTTCGACCGCTGCGCTGCGCCGCGTTTTCGATCGTCTTTTGGAAAAGGGGCAGGGGCACGAAATGGGTGCAGGAGCAGGTCACAAGATGCCCGCCTTTTTTTAAGAGCTTGAACGCCGAGAGGTTGATGTCGAAATACCCTTTGCAGGCGTCCCTTACTTCCGAGACGGTCTTGCAAAAAGCGGGCGGGTCGAGCACGATCGTGTCAAATTCCCTGTGTTCGGCGCGGAAGGTGCGGAGCAGTTCAAAGACGTCCCCGCACACTGTTTGGATGTTGGAAAGACGGTTTAGCTCGGCATTGCGCTTGACGTTTTCGAGCGCGGAGGGCGAAACGTCCGCCGAAAGAACGCTGTTTGCGGAAAGCGCGGCGTTGAGCGAAAAGCCCCCGCTGTTGCAGAAGCAGTCCAAAACGTCCCCCCGCGCATAGCGGCGAAGGGCGAGACGGTTCTCCTTTTGATCGAGAAAATACCCCGTCTTTTGCCCGTGATAGAGGTCCACTTCCATTTTGAGCCCGTTTTCCTCGATCAAGACCTTTTCGGGCACGTCGCCGTAGAGCACGCCGACCTCTTCGCTCAGTCCCTCTTTTTTGCGCACCGCAACGTCCGATCGCTCCAAGATCCCCTTGGGCGCAAATTCGCGCACGAGCGCAGAGACGATCTCCTTCTTTTTGAGATACATGCCGAGGGAGAGAATTTGTACGGAGAGATAGTCGCCGTATTTATCGACGATGAGCGCGGGCAGACCGTCCGCTTCCGCGAACACGGCGCGGTAGCAGTTGTCATAGCCCAATTCGCGGCGGCAAAGATTTGCGGCATGGATGCGCGAAAAATAGAGCGCTTCGTCGTCCTCTTCGTCCTCTTTGAGAAAGAGCCGCACCAAGATCTTCGAGGCATGGTTCATATGCCCCCGCCCGAGGAACTTGCCTTCCATCGTTCGCACGTTGCACAGCGCGCCGTTTTTGTCCTTTCCGTCGATTCGGAACACCTCGTTCGCATACACCCAAGGTCTGCCCGCCAAAATTTGCCGTTCTTCGTTTTTCTTCAAGTATACCGTGTATCCCATGATCCTATCATACCAAAATCGGTTGACAAACGCAAGCGTTGTCAATAAAATAATACAAAAAAGGGGGAAATCGGGCATGAGCGTATGGGAAATTCTCTTGATCGGCGTCGCACTCTCCATGGACGCGTTCGCGGTCGGCATGACGAACGGCATGGCAGAACCCAAAATGCGCGCGCTCAAAATGACCCTCATCGCGCTCACTTACGCCTTTTTCCAATTTTTAATGCCCGTCCTCGGGTACTATTGCGGCGCGGCGTTTGCTTCCCTCGTCAAAAAGATCGCCCCCTGGCTCGCCTTCTTCCTGCTCGCCGTCATCGGCGGCAAGATGATCGCGGACTTTTTCATCGACTATTTCAAGGCGAAAAAAGCCGCAAAGTCGGCAGCGGGCGAACCTATGCGCGAAGAACCCGCAGAAGCGCCTGTTGAAGCTCTCACCGAAGTGGGGGCGCGGGCGCAGAAAAGGCTCGGCGCGGGGAAACTTTTGTTGCAGGCGGTCGCCACGAGCATCGACGCGCTCGCGGTGGGCGTTACCTTTCTTGCGGCGGAAGTGAGCGAGGGGCTGCCCTTTCACGTCGTCTTTTGCGCGCTTGCGATCGGCGCGGTCACGTTTTGCCTGTCTTTTGCGGCGGTCTTTCTCGGCAAGCGGATCGGCAACCGCTTTTCGAGCGGGGCGGGACTGCTGGGCGGGCTCATCCTGCTTGCGATCGGACTCAAAATTTTGATCGAAAGTTTTGTGTGAAAAATTTTTTTCGGTCGTTGACAAAGTGACCGTATTCCGCTATAATAGAGGCGGAGAAAAGATATGGACGAGATCAAAAGATACGATTTTTCAAGGAAACCGAAGAAGCCGAGCGTGTTTTGGATGACGATCGCGCGGCTGTTTGCCGTAAACCCGCGGCTCATCGGCAGAAAGCTGACGCGGGTCAAGATCAACATGGAGGGCGTAAAGCCGCCCTATTTTCTCTTGGCGACCCATGCGAGCATGCTCGACTATCCCGCGATGTACAAGGCGATCTCCCCGCATAATGCGAACAACGTCGTTGCAATCGACGCGGTGCGCGACGTGGGGGACTTCTTCATGCGCGAGCTGGGCTGTATTTGCAAGCGCAAGTTCGTCAAGGACTATCATCTCATCCGCCACATGCGCTATTGCGCCGAAAAATACAAGGACATCGTATGCGTCTATCCCGAGGCGCGCTATTCCTTTGACGGCACGACTTCCTTCCTGCCCGACTCGCTCGGAAAAATGTGCAAGGTGATGAAAGTCCCCGTCGTCGTGCTCAGAATTTACGGCACATTTATCTCCGCGCCGCAGTGGAACAAGCCCGAACAAAAGCTGCCGCTTCGGACGGAGCTCGAACTCATCGCGACCGCGGAAGAGACGCAGACCCTTCCCGCTTCGGAGCTCAATGCGCGCATCAAAAAGGCGATGGCAAGGGACGATTTTGCCTATCAGTACGAGAATAAGATCAAAAATCCCTATCCTCGGCGGGCGGACGGACTGCACGGCATTTTGTATCAATGCCCGCATTGCAAGAAGGAGTTCGAGATGGACTCTGCGGGCGTGAAACTTTGGTGCAATGCCTGCAAGAAGGAATGGGAGATGGACGAATACGGTCGGCTGCATGCCAAGGAAGGGGAGACCGAGTTTGCCCATATCCCCGATTGGGTCAAATGGGAGCGGCAGCTCGTGAGAGAGGAAGTCCGAAGCGGCAAATACCGCTTCGAGGCGGACGTCACCGTCCATACCCTGCCCAACGCCAAGCGGTTTTACGATCAGGGCATGGGCAGGCTCGTACAGACTTCGGAGGGGACCCGCCTCACCTGCACCGCCTACGGGCAGCCCGTCGATCTGTTTTGGACGGGCGCGCAACTCGAAAGCGTGCACATTGAGTTCGACTATCCCTTCCGCAAGAAGAAATATCACAACAACGTGTTCGGCGACAGCATCGACATCTCCGTCAAGGACGATTCTTATTGGCTGCACCCCGTCAACATGCGCGACAGGCTGACAAAAGTGAGCTTTGCAACGGAGGAGATTTATTTTCTCGACTGCGAGCGCGCACGGGCGGCGATCAAGGGCGAAAATGCGCCGAAAAAGGACGAAGAGGGCGCGGAATAAGAAAAAGCGGGGAGAATCTCGAAAAACAAGAAAGTCAAGGCAGTCGCTTGACTTTTTTTGGTTGAGATGGTAGAATTTTTTTGACCGAGGGGGAGTAGTCCCTTTTGCGCTTGCGGCAACATACCCCGCTCTTTCGGGAAAAAGAGCGTGTCGCGGCGGTTGATGCTTTTTCAAGGCATGAACGACAAGACTTTCGGCAAGTTTTGAAAAGGCGGGTCGGGTATGCTGGTACTTCGGATATTTCTCATGGTCTTGGGCTTCGCGCTCCTCGTCAAGGGCGCGGATTGGTTTGTGGACGGCACGGCGGGCATCGCGCAAAAATGTAAGATCCCCGCGCTTGTGATCGGGCTGACCGTCGTCGCATTTGGGACAAGCGCGCCCGAGCTCGCGGTCTCGGTGACGTCTGCGGTCAAGCATTCGACCGACCTTGCGATCGGCAACGTCGTCGGAAGCAACATTGTCAACATCCTGCTTATTTTGGGGCTCTCGGCGCTCTTGCACGAACTGCCCGTGCGCAAAAATACCCTTCGATTGGACCTTCCCGTGCTGCTCCTTGCAAGTCTTCTTTTGATCGGGCTCGGGGCTTGGAATTACGCGCTTGAATGGTGGGACGGGCTCATTCTGCTCGCCGTCTTTTCGGTCTATATGTTCCTCTTGTTCAAGGACGCGTTCAAGCAGCAGAAGCTGCAAAAACAGCTTCCAGAGGAAACTTCGGACGAAAAAGAGGAGAAGAAGGAGAAAAAGAAGGGCAAGATCGGACAGTGGCTGGATAGAATGGAGGAGAAGCTCTGGTTTTTGATCGTGCTCTCGATCGTGGGGCTTGCGATGGTCGTGGGCGGGGGGACGCTGCTCGTCGATTCCGCGCGCTATATCGCGGCGTCCTGCGGGGTCTCGGAGCGCATCATCGGGCTCACGATCGTTGCGATCGGCACGTCCCTTCCCGAACTCGTCACGTCGGTCATCGCCTCGTTCAAGGGGGAGACGGACATCGCGGTCGGCAATATCATCGGCAGCAACATCTTCAACATCTTCATCGTCGCGGGGATCGCCTCGCTGTTCTGTCCGCTCACGCTCACGCCTTCGGAGCACTTGATCGACGCGGTCATCGCGCTTGCGGCGGCGGTCCTGCTGTTTGCGCTCGCCCTTGTCGGGCGGCACAGCCTCAAAAAGCCCGCGGGGATCATCTTCCTCTCCTGCTTTGCGGCGTATTACCTCTATCTGTTTTTAGCTCCCGTTGCGGGATAAGAGATCACATGAAACACCTATTTCAAGCGCTCAAAACATACCGCAAAGAGGCGATCCTGTCGCCTCTTTTCAAACTCTTCGAAGTTGCGCTCGAACTGAGCGTCCCTCTCGTCGTTGCGGCGGTCATCGATATTGGGATCGCGAACGGCGATCGGCGGTATGTCATCTCTGCCTGCCTTTTGCTCGTTGCGTTCGGGCTCTTCGGGCTCGTGTTTGCGCTGTTTGCGCAGTATTTTGCGGCAAAAGCCGCGGTCGGAACGGCGGCGACCTTAAAGAGCCGCCTGTTTTCCAAGGTCCAATCCTTTTCCTATGAAACGATCGACGAACTCGGCACGGCGAAGATGATCACGCTCATGACGAGCGACGTCGCGCAGGTCCAGACGGGGGTCAATATGGCGCTCCGTCTGTTTTTGCGCTCGCCCTTTGTCGTATTCGGCGCGATGGCGCTCGCCTTTGTCGTCGATGTTCGTGCCGCCCTCGTCTTTGCCGCGGTCATTCCGCTGCTTGCGGTCGCCGTCTATACCGTGATGGGCGTTTGTATCCCGCTCTATCAAAAAATGCAGGGTCGGCTCGACCGAGTGTATCTCTCGACCCGCGAAAACTTGGAAGGCGTTCGGGTCATCCGCGCCTTTTCTCTCGAAGAAAGCGAACGGGCGGCGTTCAAGAAACGCAACGACGAGCTCAAACGCGCCCAAAAGCGGGTGGGGGCGATCTCCGCGCTCACGGGACCCGTCACGTTCGTCCTCATCAACCTTGCGACCATCGCGCTCCTCTATGTCGGCGCGATCCGCGTCAGCGGCGGCGCGCTCGAACAGGGGCAGGTCGTTGCCCTCTACGGCTATCTCGCGCAAATTTTGGTGGAGCTCATCAAGCTCGCAAATCTCATCGTCACCGTCACAAAAGCCGTCTCTTGTCAAAAACGTATCGGGAAAGTGCTCGACATGCAAGGCGAGCCTTCCTGCCTGCCGTTGATCGCGCAGGAAACGCCTTCAAGTATGGACGGCGCTCCTGCACTCTGCTTTGAGAACGTCTCGTTCTCGTATGCGGGCGGCGGCGGGAATGCGCTTTCGGAGATCGACTTCTCGGCGGAAAGGGGGGAGACGGTCGGCATTTTGGGCGGCACGGGGGCGGGAAAGAGCACCCTTATCAACCTCATCCCCCGCTTTTATGCGGCGAGCGGCGGGCGGGTGCTCGTGCTCGGCAGGGACGTAAACGGAATCCCCAAGGACGAGCTCAGGGCAAAAATCGGCGTCGTCCCGCAAAAGACCGTTTTGTTTCGCGGAACGATCCGCTCCAACCTGCTCTGGGGGAACGAGAACGCCTCGGAAGAGGAACTTACAAGGGCGATCGCGCTTGCAAGAGCCGAGGACGTCGTAAAGGCAAAGGGCGGGCTCGACGGGGAGATCTTTGAGGGCGGGAAAAATCTTTCGGGGGGACAGCGGCAGCGGCTCACGATCGCCCGCGCGCTCGTCAAAGACCCCGACATCTTGATCTTGGACGACAGCTCTTCCGCGCTCGACTATGCGACCGAGCGGGATTTGCTTGCGGGGCTCAAAACCCTGTCCTGCACCGTCGTGCTCGTCTCGCAGCGGGCAAGCACCATGCGGCATGCGGATAAGATCGTCGTGCTCGATGACGGCAAGATCGCGGGCGTCGGCACGCACGAGTCGCTTGAAAAAACCTGTCAGGTCTATCGGGAGATCCTCTCCTTTCAGGAAAGGAGGGACGCATGAAACGGGCAAGAAAGGCACAAAATGCGCAGACGGGGAGCAAAATGACGACCTTTCGGGGAATTTTGAAGTACTTAAAGCCGTACGCGCCCTATCTTTGCATGACGATCTTGCTTGCCGCGGTCAACGTTGCGGGCTCGCTTGCCGTGCCCTATCTTGCGGGGCGCGGGATCGACTGCATGCTTTCAAAGGGCAATGTGGATTTCGACGCGCTCGCCCGCATCTTGTTTGCGATCTTGGGCTGTGCGCTTGCGGCGGCGGTTTCGCTCTATCTCATGAGCCTTTGCAACAACCGCGTCGCCTATCACGTCCTTGCGGACATTCGGAAGGACGCGTTCAAAAAGATCGGAGCGCTGCCCCTTCGCTATCTCGACGACCGCGCCTTGGGAGAGACGGCGAGCGTCATCATCTCGGACGGGGAGCAGTTCTCCGACGGCTTGCTCCTCGGCTTTACCCAGCTGTTTACGGGCATTTCGACCATCTTGGGCGTGCTCGTCATCTTATTTGTCATGCGCTGGGAGATCGCGCTCATCGTCGTCTGCGTGACTCCGCTCTCGCTGTTTTGCGCGAAGTTCATCTCGTCCTCGACGTATAAACTCTTCAAGGAGCAGTCCAAGATCCGCGCCGAACAGACGGGCTTCATCGACGAGGCGGTGGGGAACTTAAAGACCGTCAAGGCGTTCTGCCATGAAGAGGAGAACCAAGAGACCTTCGAAGAGATCAACGAACGCTTTCGGAAGTGCTCGCTGCGCGCGGTGTTCTTCTCTTCGACGACCAATCCGACGACCCGTTTCATCAATGCGACCGTCTATGCGCTCGTCCTGCTTGCGGGGGCGTTTCTTGCGATCTCGACGGCGGGGTCTGCCTTGCCCTTTACGGTGGGCGCGCTCTCCGCGGTTTTGAGCTATTCCACCCAATACACGAAGCCGTTCAACGAGATCAGCGAGGTCGTCGCGGAATTTCAAAACGCGCTCGCCTGCGCGTCGAGACTGTTTTCGCTCATCAAAGAACAAGAAGAGCCGTCCGACGCGGGGAACAAGCCGCTTGCGGGCGTCGAGGGCGAAGTGACGCTCGAACACGTCGATTTCTCCTATTCAAAGGAGCGGAAACTCATCGAAGATCTCAACATTACGGCGCAAAAGGGCAAACGGGTCGCGATCGTCGGACCGACGGGCTGCGGAAAGACGACGCTTATCAATTTGTTGATGCGCTTTTACGACGTGGACGGCGGCAGGGTGTGCGTGGACGGAAACGACGTGCGGAACATCACGCGGCATTCCCTGCGCGAGAATTTCGGGATGGTCTTGCAGGAGACTTGGCTCAAATGCGCGACGGTGCGCGAAAATTTGTTGATGGGAAACCCGACGGCGAGCGAAGAAGAGATGATCGAAGCGGCAAAAGCCGCGCATGCGCACAGCTTTATCCTGCGCCTTCCCAAGGGGTATGACACCGTCCTTTCGGGCGAGGGGTCGCTCTCGCAGGGACAAAAACAGCTGCTCTGCATCGCGCGGGTCATGCTCTGCCGCCCGCCCATGCTCATCTTGGACGAGGCGACGAGCAACCTCGACGCAAGAACGGAGCGCAAAGTGCAGGATGCGTTCAAAAAGCTCATGGAGGGCAAGACCTGCTTTATCGTCGCGCACAGGCTCTCGACCATCGAAAACGCAGATCTCATTCTGGTGATGAAGGACGGCGCGATCGTCGAGCGCGGCACGCATAAGGAACTTCTCGAAAAGCGCGGGTTTTATTTCGATCTGTATCGCGCGCAGTTTGCAAAATAAAGCAGAAAAAGAGAAAGAAGCGCCGCGCCGCCCGAAGATCACGGGCGGCGCGGCTTTTGATCTCGTCTTGGAAATCCCCGCAAAAATTACCACCCCAAGGGGGGTATAAGCGCGGCGCGTGCCGTCCAAAATAGATAGCGTAAGGGAGGACGGACATGGAATTTACCAAGACGCGGACATTCTATAATCTTGCAAGAGGTTTTGCGGGAGAGTGTCAGGCGGGAATGCGTTATCAGCTCATTGTCAAGGCTGCGATGCAACAGGGCTATGAAGTTCTTGCGGATACCATTCGGACGATCGCAAAGAACGAGACCAATCACGCAAAAGTTTTCTTTGAGGCGATCCAGCAGTATGCGGGAAGCCAAAACGAAGTTCATATCGATGCGAACTTTCCATTTCATGCGGGGACGCTCGAAGAAAACTTGAATTTTGCGGCGATCGACGAGCGGGACGAGGCGGAAGTCTTGTATCCCGAGTTTGCAAGGATCGCAAAAGAGGAGGGGTTTGAGCAACTTGCGCTCAAATTCGAAAAGGTAGCGATGGTGGAAGGCAATCATCGGATCATCTTCGAGTACCTTTATGAGGCGTTCAAGGACGGCTCTCTCTACAAGGCGGAACGACCGATGCTGTGGATCTGCGGCGAGTGCGGCTATATGCACACCGCGAACGAGGCTTGGAATATTTGTCCCTTATGCGGCGCGTCGCAAGGGCAAGCCGAGCTCCATCTTCCCTTCAAAAAGGAGAATCTATGAAGAACAAGAAAAACAGCGGAAGCGACGTGCAGAACAAGAAGAGCTCGCAGAGCGACGTCAAGAACGTCAAGACGAGCAACAAAAAGTCCTGCGATACCAAGAATTGCGGCTAAGCAATGAAGCAAAAAAAGCATGCGCTTCAAAAGGGCGCAAACATGAGATCGAGCGGCGACGAACAGGGAAGTTATACGGGAATTGACTCGGAAGATCAATATGAAACTCCCGTTCAGGACGCAGACGATCTATGAAAAAAAGAAGGGCGGAACGAAAGTTCCACTCTTCCTTTGGTTTTCGGGGCATGCAAAATATCACGAAAAAGAGAATTTTTTTAAGTTTCGAGGGGAAAAATCATATTTTTTTCACGAACCCGTTGACTTTATGACAAATTTTGGGTTATAATCAAGATATCGGAAGGATAAGATAAGGAGGAGGTCTATGAAAAAGTCAGTGAAATACATCGCCCTGCTTGCACTCACGGGCACGCTCGCGCTCAGCCTTTCCGCCTGCGGGGCGGGAAGCGTCTTAAAGCGCAATCCCTATTCCGTCGCCACGGGACTCGGCTATACCGAGACCCTCGGCGACTTCATGAACGAAACCCAGGGGACTTCTTCCGAGGCATACCGCCTTTACCAGGACGCCAAGCGGGACGGCTATGAGGGGACGTTCGTCGATTTTCTCAAAGAGATCGGGCTGGGCGATCCCGCCCTTTCGACCAACCGTGCGCTCATGTCGTCGGTCGCGGTCGTATGCAATTATGAACGCTCTTCAAGTTCCGTGTTCGAGACCCCGAGCAATTATTCCGCAATGGGCGGCGGGATCATCTATTCGATCGACCGCGAAAAGGGCAACGCGCTCGTCATTACCAACTATCACGTCGTCTACAACGACGCGTCCAAGGGCACGACGGCGCCGCGTATCTGCAATGACATCGAACTCTATCTCTATGGCGGCATGACGAGCGGGCGCGCGATCGAGGCGACCTATCTCGGCGGGGCGATGCAGTACGACATCGCGGTCTTGAAGATCGAGAACAGCGAGGAGATCAAAAACAGTTCCTGCCGAGCGGTGACGCTCGGAAATTCGGATGCGGTCACGGTCGGCGAGAGCGTCTATGCGATCGGCAACCCCGACGCCTCGGGCTTTTCGGTCTCTTCGGGGATCATCTCGGTGGATGCGGAGTACATCGACATCGACCTTTCGGACGGCAGCGCGTCGGTCTCCATGCTTGAAATGCGCACGGACGCGCCCATCAATCACGGCAACTCGGGCGGCGGGCTGTTCAATGCGGCGGGCGAGCTCGTCGGCGTCGTCAACGCTCGTTCGGAGCGCTCGGGCGTCGAACATTTCGGCTATGCCATCCCCGTCAATCTCGCGGCGGCGGTCGCGCAGAACGTCATCGACAACAGCGCGGTCAACTCTTCCCAGGGCGCGCTTCGCGCAACCCTCGGGATCACCGTCTCCACGACCGACAGACAGGGCGTGTTCGACGACGGCACGGGCAAAGCCTATACCCTGGAAACGGTCACGATCCAAGACGTGAGTTTAAGCACGATTTCTTTTGGCAAGCTCCATAAGGACGACGTCTTGTATTCCATCAAGATCGGAGACGGGCAGGAGCGGGTCATCACCCGCCAGCACGTTCTGACGACCGCGCTCTTCGACGTGAGAAAGGGCGATACGGTGATCCTTACCGTCTCGCGCGGCGAGGATACGGTGAGCGTGGAACTCAAATTCGACGAGGACAAAAATTTCAGTTTATACGACTGAGAAGGGATAAAACTTCATACGGGATAAAAAATTTCGGGCAGGATCAATTTCTTGCCCGTTTTTTTGTGCTTTTTTTCTTGAAAAAAAGCCGCGCTTGTGATAAAATTCAGCTCGGAGGCAAACCCATGCAAGATGTGATACAAAAGCTCGCAAAGGAGCTCGACAAGAAGGAAGAATATGTGCGCAACGTCGCGACGCTGCTCGAAGAGGGCAACACCGTTCCGTTCATCGCCCGCTACCGCAAGGAGATGCACGGCTCGATGGACGACCAGACCATCCGCCTGCTCGCAGATCGGCTTCAATACCTCAAAAACCTCGAAGAGCGCAAAGCGGAAGTCAAGAAGTCCATCGAGGGACAGGGGAAGCTCACGAAGGAGCTCGAAGCGTCCATCGATGAGGCGGAGACCCTCGCCGCGGTCGAGGATTTGTACCGTCCTTATAAACAAAAGCGCAGAACGCGTGCGACGATCGCGCGGGAGAAGGGCTTAGAGCCCTTGGCGGACCTACTCTATGCGCAGGCTCAGGATTGTCCCGCGCCCGAGAACGCCGCAAAGGACTATGTCGATGCGGAAAAGGGCGTGGAGTCGGTGGAGGACGCGCTCGCGGGGGCAAGGGACATCATCGCGGAAAATATTTCGGACGACGCGCTCGTCCGCGGAAAGCTGCGGGAGTTTTGGCTTTCGCGCGCCGATCTCGTCTCTTCGGCGGCAAAGAAGGGGCAAGAGGATTCGGTCTATTCCAACTATTACCGCTTCCGCGCGTTCGTGGGGAAGGTGCAGGGCTATCAAGTGCTGGCGATCAACCGCGGCGAGCGCGAGGAGATCTTGAAGGTGAGCGTAGAAGCGGACAGGGACAGCGCGCTTGCGGCTCTTTGCCGCATTGTCTTGAAAAAGCCAGACTGCGCGGCGACGGAGTTTGTAAGGTCGGCGGCGGAGGACGGGTACGATCGGCTTCTTGCGCCTTCTTTGGAGCGGGAAGTGCGCGCGATCTTGACGGACAGCGCCTCGGAGGGGGCGATCGGACAGTTTGCGCTCAATTTGCGCCCGCTGCTCATGCAGCCGCCCGTCAAGGGGTTTGTGACGATGGGGCTCGACCCCGGGTATCGGATGGGCTGCAAGGTGGCAGTCGTGGACGGAACGGGCAAGGTGCTCGAAACGACGGTCGTCTACCCGACCTTCGGCGATAAAAAGAAACGGGAGTGTATCGATACGCTTAAAAAGCTCATTGAAAAGCATAAGGTCAAGCATATTGCGATCGGCAACGGAACGGCGAGCCGCGAGACGGAGTCGATGACGGTGGAACTCTTGAAGGAACTCGACCCCAAGGCGGGCGTGAGCTATGCGATCGTGAGCGAGGCGGGGGCGTCGGTGTATTCGGCGAGCAAGCTCGCCGCGGAGGAGTTTCCCGATTTTGATGTCAATTTGCGCTCAGCGGTCTCGATCGCAAGGCGGCTGCAAGACCCGCTCGCGGAACTCGTCAAGATCGACCCGAAGAGCATCGGCGTGGGGCAATATCAGCATGACATGCCCGAGAAGCGGCTTTCGCAGACGCTTGACGGGGTGGTCGAGGACTGCGTGAACGCGGTGGGGGTGGATCTCAACACGGCTTCCGCGCCCCTGCTTGCGCGCGTTTCGGGATTGAATGCGGGCGTGGCGGCGAGTGTCGTCAAGTACCGCGAGGAGAACGGGCATTTCACGTCGAGACGGCAGCTTTTGAAAGTGCCCAAGCTCGGCGCGAAGGCGTTTGAGCAGTGCGCGGGCTTTTTGCGCGTGCCCGAGAGCAAAGAGGTGCTCGACAATACGGCGGTCCATCCCGAGTCGTATGCGGCGGCGGAGAAACTGCTCGCCCTCTGCGGATATACGGAAGCGGACGTTCGGGCGGGCAATTTGGGACATCTCATGGAAAAATTGCATACCTACGGCGAGGAGCGAGCGGCGAAGGAATGCGGCGTGGGGCTTGCGACGCTGTTCGACGTGGCGCGCGAGCTCAAACAGCCGGGGCGCGACCCGCGCGACGAGCTTCCCGCCCCCGTTTTGAGAACGGACGTCATGAAGATCTCCGACTTGAAGCCCGGGATGGAACTTCGCGGCACGGTGCGGAACGTCATCGACTTCGGCGCGTTCGTAGACGTCGGCGTCCATCAAGACGGACTCGTGCATATTTCGGAGATCAGCGACAGATTCATCAAGCACCCGTCCGAGGTCTTGTCGGTGGGGGACGTCGTGACGGTGTACGTCAAGGAAGTGGACGAAAAGAAGAACCGGATCTCTTTGACGATGAAAAAACGCAGTTGAAGAAGGTCGAGTTATAAAGGATTGAATTGAAGAAGGATTGAAAAGAAAAGGAGCACCGTTTGCGCAAATTGCGCAAACGGTGCTCCTGTTTAAGAGAGTGGTGCAGGGAGATCCGTAGAATCCATCCCGCATTCTACGCGATTTGAGATTTTTGAAAGTTTGATCGATCACCAATCTTTGAGTCCGAGCAAATAGTCCGAGGAGACATTGAAGAAGGTCGCGATCTTAAAAACGGCTTCCGCCGAGGGGAGCTGTTTCCCCGTTTCCCAAAGGCTGATCGACGCATTGCTCACATCGATTTCCTTTGCGAGAGCGTTTTGCCCGAGTTCTCGTTCCGTCCGTAGCAGTTTCAGTCTTTCCCCAAAGGCATTCCTATCATAAACCTGCATAGTCAAAATTCTAATAATAATTAGTCCAAATCGCTTGACTTCTAATTTTAATTAGATTATAATGCAACCAAAGATAAAATATCAAAGGAGATTTGAAATGAAAAAGAGACTTTTAAGTATTTTTCTTGCTACTGTGATGACTTTCGGCGTTTTTGGCGTCCTTGTCGGCTGCGACGAGGAAGGCCATGTTCCCGAGCAGGAACAAGGGGAACAGGGGAATCAAGGCAATCAAGGAAATCAGGGAAATCAGGGAAACCAAGGGAATCAAGGAAACCAAGGGGATCAAGGCAATCAAGGGGATCATGGAAACCAAGGGGATCAAGGCAATCAAGGCAATCAAGGGAATCAAGGAAATCAAGGGAATCAAGGAAACCAAGGCGAACAGGGTGGAGAGAAAGAGCCTACATATAAGACGGGCGATAAGATCGAAGATGAAGCGACGCAAAACGCTTTGATTTTGAGTATGCAACCCAAGATGAAGGGCGCGAGGGGACATTATGAAATGGGGTTTTATGCGCAGGGCGTGGGCGAGATGAAGGACGTCGGTGTGAGCAGGGAGACCGTGTTTGACATATTGGCGGATCTCGAAACCAATTTCAACGACGGAAAAATCATGCAAAGAGAATGTTTGACGGACTCTGAAAACGGCACAATGTGCACTGCAAGTTACGGCGTCAGTTATGAACGGGACGATGTCAAATATATGTCCGAACTTAACAATGTTCAAGAATCCCGAGAAATCTCATGGGAAGAGATGGAAGCAAAGCGCCAAGAATATCCATTCAAAAGATACAGCGGAAACGATTTTTCGCCTTTTTTCCGTTGCGTTCCCGCAGGGGAAAAACTTCTTACAAATATAGCGATTTATTCTGGAGCATCTTTTTATAAAACGGAAACGGGATTTTTGCTTTCCACAGAGATTTTCGGCGGGAAGGGCGTGTTCGAAAAGGCTTTGCGGGAAGGGAAGGAGATCTTACAGTCGATTGATATCGAAAAGACTGCTCTAAGCGCGCTTATGGAGCAAAAACAAGCGAGTAAAATTTTGCAAACATTGCTCAGCGGAATCACCGCAAAGGAAGGCTTGGAAGCTGCGTTGTTTGTGACAGCCGCTGGAAGCGAAAGAGAGTATGAAAGAATGAAAGAAAATATTCCCGATCCGAACGACGGGGAAATGGCATTCGATTATTTCAAACGACTGCTCAACGATAAAACCTTCTTCAAAAAGATGACGGACGAGGACGGGATGTTCGGCGCGATGACCGTCTCCGATGTCTTAAAGGAAATGTTTGGAGTCGAGGCGACGCAAAAAGAGATCGAGCAGAATTGGGAAGAAATGCAGGAGGAGCTCGAAGCGAACTTGATCGGGGCGTTGGAAAAAACTCTCAAAGACCTCTTAGGATGCAATGACGGCGAGATCTCCGATCGAAAGTTGCTTTTGAATTGCCTTTTTAATGAAGATAAAAAGCTCGATAAGATCGAGTTGGTCTACGATTGCAAGATCGGCAATTCGAGAAAAGACGATGAGTTCGAAGGAACGATCAAGGTCAAAGCGGAATTTTATCCCCAAGAGAATACGGTTGAACTTCAAGATCTGAGCGGCATGAAAGTTGACTTGGGTCAAAGGGTGAAGGATTGCAATTTGAGCACGAAATACGATCTTTCTTTGATCTCAAACGACGGAGAAAAGGAATTTGTTATCCGAGATGCCTGTACCGTGACCTTGATCGTCGCGGACGAAAAAGTTACCGTTAAGCTGGAAAGCGAACGTTTCCCGGAATTAAATTTCGAAAAGACGGTCTCTCTCTTCTCGTACGAAACGATCGAAATTTTACAGACAATGACTGCGGACTCGTGCGTCAAGTATTTGAAAGAGCAGGGGATCGAGGCAGGCATTGACGAGAACGGGAAGATCTTTTACGAAGAGGAAACGGATTCTGGATTCTCCTTAAAGCGTGAGTTCGAATTGCCCCAAGTGTTTTGCGATCTTTCTGTTTCGAAAGGATCCTTGTATTGCAGCGGTTCAATGTGGGACACGGTGGAGTTCTTCCATCTTTTGGAGAAGGTCGAGTACGAAACGGTTACAGGGGAGATCGAATAAGATCATAAAAGATCAAATGGAGCTCCGTTTGCGCAAAAGCTGAAACGGAGCTCCTTTCATAAGAAAGCGGCGGCAGTTTTGATGAAATTTGTCATATCGAAGGGTTACATGGTTGACAAGCGCGAAGAAAAATAATATACTTTGTTTATAAAAAGCGCGAAAGAGGAAGATCATGAAGATCGCAATGACGGGCACGAGCGGCAATATGGGCAGAGAAGCCCTCCTTCAAACCATGGAACTTCAAGAAGTGGAGCTGGTCCGCGTCCTTTTGACCAAGAAAAAGAAAAACGATAAACTCGAAACCCAATATAAAAAACGCTACGGCGCGCGGATCGAGGTCCTGCGCGGCACGGTCGCAGACGAGGAACTTTGCAAACAGCTCGTTTGCGGCGTCGATCTCGTCGTCCACATGGCGGCGGTCATCCCGCCCCGCTCGGATGCGAGCTTCATCGACAGCTATGAATGCAACCAATGCGGTGCGATCGCTCTTGTGAACGCCGTCAAGGCGCAAAATCCCCAGCCCGCGTATGTGCATATCTCCACCGTCGCCCTCTACGGCAACCGTAACGAAAAGCACCCGTGGGGCAGAGTGGGCGACCCGCTCCTCGTGAGCCCGTTCGACGCCTATGCCATGCACAAGCTTGCGGGCGAACGGTATGTGCTCGAAGCGGGGCTCAGGCGGTTCGCCGTGCTCCGCCAGACCGCAATGCTCCACCCCAACATGCTCAACGACAACGTGAGCGACGGGCTCATGTTCCATACCGCGCTCAATGCCCCGCTCGAATGGGTCAGTTCGCGCGACAGCGGGTATCTCATCAAACAACTTGTGAAGCGCGAGTGCGAGGGCAAGATCGAAAGTTTTTGGAACAATGTCTACAACATCGGCGCGGGCAGAGCGGGCAGAGACACGGGCTACGATACCTTCCGCGACGGCTTTCGGCTCATCGGGGGCTCTGCGGAGAAGTTCTTCAAGCCCGATTGGCTCGCGAGCCGAAACTTTCACGGGCTCTGGTATTTGGACGGCGACGAACTGCAAAGCTATTTCGCCTACGAGCGCGACGGCGTCGAGGAGTATTGGAAGGAGATCGGACGCAGACACAAGATCTTCGCGCTTGCCAAGATCGTCCCCGCAAAGCTCATCGACCTGTTCCTGTTCAAGCGGCTTCTAAATCATCCCAATTCCCCGAGAAGATGGGTCAAAAACGGGGACGAAGCGCGCGTGCAGGCGTATTTCGGCGGGCGCGAAGCGGTCAAACGGCTTCCCCAAAAGTGGAGCGAAGTCAAACTCATCGCAAAGGGCGATTTCGGGGACTATGACGAAATGCGCGACGCGGAAAAGGCAAAACGGGAGCGCAACTATCTTTCCCACGGCTACGACGAGAGCAAACCCATGGGCGAGTGGACCATCGCGGACATGCGCGAGGCTGCGCTCTTCCGCGGGGGGAAGTGTCTCTCCGCGTCCATGAAAAAGGGGGATGCCTATCAAAAACTGCAATGGCAATGCCATGACGGGCACATTTTCGAGTCGAGCCCGCTCACGATCTTGCGCGCGGGACATTGGTGTCCCATCTGCGGTCAGCCCACCCCTTGGGACTTCGACCGCCTCGCCAAGGACAACCCCTTTTATGCGCAGGTCTGGTACGACAGCCACGGCAAGGACGAGAATATGCGCTATGATCTCGGCGCAGACGGAAAGGCGCATATGGAAAGGAGCGCGCCGTGAAGATCGCATTCTATTGTTTTTCGGGCACGGGAAATACCCTGCGCGTCACGGAAAAGCTCAAAGAGGAACTTCAAAGAAACGGACATACCGCGGAGATCTTTCCGATCGCCGCCGAGGAGAGTTTTGCGAAAACGGAGGAGTTTGACGAGATCGTCGTCTGTTATCCCGTCCATGCGTTCAACGCGCCCGCGCCCGTTTTGCGGTTTTTGAAAACGATGCCCAAAGGGGGTAAAAAGCCCTGCTTTTTGCTTCGGACTTCGGGCGAGCCGCTCGGCTTCAACCATGCCTCGGGGATCTTGCCCAAGCGCATTTTGCGGCGGCGGGGGTATGACGTCAAGGGGGAGCTTTTTTACGTCATGCCATACAATATAATATTCCGTCATTCGGACGGCATGGCGGCGCGCATGGAGTTGGCGGCGGAAAAGCGGGCCTTGTCCGACGCGGAGAGCCTTGAAAAGGGCGAAGGGAAGGTATTTTCGAACGGACCTATAAGAAGGCTCGTGTCGTTCGTGCTTCGGATCGAGCATCCCGCCATGAAGGCGATCGGGAGAAGGTTCAAGGTGACGAAGGAATGCGTGTCGTGCGGGAAGTGCGCGCGCGTCTGTCCGCAGGGGAACATCGGGATGAAGGACGGCAAGCCGAAGTTCGGGAAAAACTGCGCGGGCTGCATGGGTTGCAGTTTTGCCTGCCCGAAGGACGCGATCCGCATCGGCATTTTGAACGGCTGGCGGGTGAACGGAGCGTATTCCTTTTCGGGCGAGCCCGCAAAGGACGAGGAAGTCTGCGATTATTGCAAGAAGAGCTATCTTCGGTATTTTCACGAGATCGGGGTGTAAAAAGCGGGGAGATTTGACGCGTTTTGCTCTTAGAAAATCTTATGAAAGGAAAATTTCGGGGAAATTCCCTGTAAAATTCCGAAAAAAGTCCGAAATTTCCGCAAAAATCGCTTGACGAAACATTTTGGGTGTGCTAATATAAGTAAGCTGTCTCGCAAAAAGGGCAACCTCAATGCGGGAAAGTGTCCGTCTTTCGACGGGCTTCCGCAGATTGACAACTGCATAGCAAGAACGAAGTTTTTACTCTTGCGCTTTGAAAGGGGCGCAAGGGAAAAGAC